>NZ_CP156891.1:357500-715000 GCF_019249795.2 Segatella copri | reverse complement strand
ATGTTCTCTTATGCTGCCGCTCTGGTAGTAGAGAGTTTCTACAAACATGTTGTTGGAAAAGGCAAGAAAGTTATCTATCATGGAAATGAATGGATGACAGGACTTGGTGTGCTCTATGTGAACAAGCATCTTCCTGAGGTGGCTACTGTGTTCACCACGCATGCTACAAGTATCGGTCGTAGTATTGCCGGTAATAATAAGCCTCTTTATGATTATCTTTTTGCCTATAATGGTGATCAGATGGCGCAGGAACTCAATATGCAAAGCAAGCATTCTATAGAAAAGCAGACTGCTAAGTATGTTGATTGTTTCACAACAGTGAGTGATATTACTGCCAACGAGTGCAAGGAATTGCTCGATAAACCGGTAGATTTCGTTTTGCCTAATGGATTTGACAATAGTTTTGTACCTAAAGCAAGTACCTTTACAAAGAAGCGTAAGGAGGCAAGAAAGCGTTTGCTCGATGTAGCCAATGCTTTGATGGGTACAGATTTGGATGATGATACGCTCATCGTTTCTACCAGCGGACGCTACGAGTTCCGCAACAAGGGTATCGATGTTTATATTGAGGCTATGAACCGCTTGCTTCGTGACAACAATTTGAAGAAGAATGTATTGGCATTCATTGACGTACCTGGTTGGGTAGGAGATCCACGTCAGGATCTGTTGGAGCGTCTGAATAGCGGTAAGAAGTTTGATACGCCATTGGAGGTTCCGGAGATTACCCATTGGTTGCATAATATGAGTCATGATAATGTATTGGGTATGCTGAAGTACTTCAACATGCATAATAATAAGGAAGACAAGGTGAAACTGATATTCTTACCTTGCTACTTGACAGGCGATGATGGCATTATCAACAAGAGCTATTATGATGTAGTGTTGGGTAATGACCTCTGTATCTATCCTTCTTATTATGAGCCATGGGGATATACTCCATTGGAGGCTGTTGCGTTCAAGGTGCCTTGTATCACCACCGATTTGGCTGGCTTCGGTCTTTGGGCTAACTCAGAGAAGGGAAGTTACAGTGAGATAGAGGATGGTGTGAAGGTTATCAAGCGTACCGACTATAATTATTCTGAGGTAGCTGATGCTATCAAGGATACCGTAGCTAAGTACTCGGGATTCACCAAGACACAGGTGAACAAGTGTCGTAAAAATGCTGAGATTCTTTCAGAAAAAGCATTGTGGAAACACTTTATCGAGTATTACTATGATGCTTATGACTTTGCCCTGCGCAAGGCTGAAGTTCGTATGAAGAAATAATAATCTCTCTCTCTTGATGGCGTAAGCCATAAAACAAATATTTGGATTCTGCAAGAATCGCTATGTTTGCAAGATAGAAAATATACATCTTAAAAATAAAACACAATGAAAATTAAGGCAGACTATGCTAATGCTCCTCAATGGAAGGAGACAACCATTAAATCAAGCCTTCCTAAGGAGTTAAAGTGCTTGGATGAGATTGCTCACAATATGTGGTGGGCATGGAATTATGAAGGTCGTGACTTGTTCAAGAGCCTCGATGCTGATTTGTACGAGAAGTGCAATGCTAACCCTGTATTGCTCTTGGAGCGTTTGAGCTACGACTGCAAGGAGGCTATTGTTAAGGACAAGGAGACAATGGCTAAGGTTAAGAACGTCTATAAGATGTTCCGCGAGTACATGGATGTGAAACCTAATGCTAAGCGCCCATCTGTAGCTTACTTCTGCATGGAGTATGGTATTAACCAGGTGGTTAAAATCTACTCTGGTGGTCTTGGTATGCTTGCTGGTGACTACTTGAAGGAGGCTTCTGACAGCAACGTGGATATGTGTGCTGTTGGTTTCCTCTACAGATATGGTTATTTCAAGCAGTCTTTGAGTATGGATGGTCAGCAGATTGCTAACTATGATGCTCAGAACTTCAACTCTCTCCCTATCGAGCGAGTATATGATGAGAATGGTAACCCATTGGTAGTTGATGTACCTTACACAAACTATCAGGTACATGCATACGTATGGCAGATGAATGTAGGTCGTATCAAGTTGTATCTCCTGGATACAGATAATGATATGAACTCAGAGTTCGACCGTCCTATCACTCACTCTCTCTACGGTGGTGACTGGGAGAACCGTTTGAAGCAGGAGATTCTGCTCGGTATCGGTGGTATGCTCGCATTGAAGAAGATGGGTATCAAGAAGGATATCTATCACTGCAACGAGGGTCATGCTGCTCTCTGCAACTTGCAGCGTCTCTGCGACTATATCGAGGAGGATGGCTTGAACTTCAACCAGGCTCTCGAGTTGGTTCGCGCTTCTTCTCTCTATACTGTTCACACTCCTGTGCCAGCTGGTCATGACTACTTCGACGAGGCTCTCTTCGGCAAGTACATGGGTGGCTATCCACAGCGTCTTGGTATCTCTTGGGATGAGTTCATCGGTATGGGTCGTGAAAATGCAGATGATCACAACGAGCGTTTCTGCCTCTCTACATTCGCATGCAACACTTGCCAGGAGGTTAACGGTGTAAGTAAGCTTCACGGTTGGGTAAGCCAGCAAATGTTCGCTAATATCTGGAAGGGTTACTTCCCAGAGGAAAACCACGTAGGTTATGTAACCAATGGTGTTCACTTCCCAACTTGGACAGCAACAGAGTGGCGTAAGCTCTACGATACATATTTCGACAAGAACTTCATGAACGACCAGAGCAACGAGGAAATCTGGCATGCCATCTACAATGTTTCAGATGCAGAAATCTGGAATACCCGTATGGCATTGAAGAAGAAGCTCGTAGCTTATATCCGTGAGAAGTTCACCCAGACATGGTTGAAGAACCAGGGTGATCCTGCTCGTGTAGTATCTTTGCTCGAGCGTATCAACCCTAACGCTTTGATGATTGGTTTCTGCCGTCGTTTCGCTACATACAAGCGTGCTCACCTGCTCTTCACCGACTTGGAACGCTTGTCTAAGATCGTTAACGATCCTGAGCACCCAGTATTGTTCTTCTTCTCAGGTAAGGCTCACCCAGCTGATGGTGCAGGTCAGGGCTTGATCAAGAAGATTTTCGAAATCAGTCAGCGTCCTGAGTTCCTCGGCAAGATTATCTTCCTCGAGGACTACGACATGACTTTGGCTCGCTGTCTGGTTTCAGGTGTTGATATCTGGATGAATACTCCTACACGTCCATTGGAGGCTTCTGGTACATCTGGCGAGAAGGCTGAGATGAATGGTGTTGTCAATCTCTCTGTACTTGATGGTTGGTGGGTAGAAGGTTACCGCGAGGGTGCTGGTTGGGCTCTTCCTGAGAAGCGTACATATCAGAACCAGGGTTACCAGGATCAGCTTGATGCTGCTACTATCTACAACCTCTTGGAGAACGACATCATCCCTATGTATTACAACAAGAATAAGGAAGGCTTCAGTAAGGAGTGGATCCAGGTAGTAAAGAACTCTATTGCTACTATCGCTCCTCACTATACAATGAAGCGCCAGTTGGATGACTACTATGATAAGTTCTACAATAAGGAGGCTGCCCGCTTCAAGAAGTTGAGCGCTAACGACAATGCACTTGCTAAGGAGATTGCACTCTGGAAAGAGAGCGTTGCAGAGCGTTGGGATGGTATCCACGTTGTATCTAAGGACGACTGCATGCTGATGGCTGCTGAGACTGGTCAGAAGATCAAGGTTCAGTATGTTATCGATGAGCAGGGCTTGAACGATGCAGTAGGTTTGGAGCTTGTTGTATTGAAGGAGCAGCCAGAGGATGGCAAGCAGATTTATGCTGTTTATCCATTCAAGATGGTTGGTCACGAGGGTAACAACTTTACATTCGAGGCTGAGATTGAGCCAATCAATGCTGGTTCATTCAAGACAGGCGTACGTATGTATCCTAAGAATGATAAGTTGCCACACCGTCAGGACTTCTGCTACGTGAAGTGGTTGAACTAATATAATAGCGACATTGTCACATTATAAATATATGAATCCTGTATCTCTTTTTGGGATACAGGATTTTTTTTGTTTGAAATCGAACAATGAACAGTGTTATTGTAGTTGTGGAAAGTAAATTGTGGAAAGTGAATTGTGAATTGTGAAAAGTGAATGTAGATTAGAAACATGGGAAGAATGGAATCATAAAAAAGGAGTCTTCCTTTTTAAAAAGAAAGACTCCTTGTAAACTTGTATGATGATATTTCCTTATACCAGATACTGGGAAGAGATACTCTCGTTATCCTCAACACGGCGAATGGTTTCTGCAAACATATCTGCAATAGAAATCTGCTTAACCTTTGCGCAACGCTTGGTGTAAGGGATGGAATCAGTGAATACTATCTCCTCAAGAGCTGAATCCTGAACACGCTCAGATGCAGGACCACTCATCACGCAGTGAGATGCACATGCACGAACAGTCTTTGCACCAGCCTGCTTCATGATGTCGGCAGCCTTCGTGATAGTACCGGCTGTATCGACCATATCATCAATGATGACAACATTCTTGTCTTTTACATCACCGATAATCTGCATGCTTGCTACTACATTGGCGCGAGCACGAGTCTTGTTGCAGAGCACGAGAGGGCAGCCGAAGTACTTAGCATAAGTGTTGGCACGCTTAGAACCACCAACGTCTGGAGAAGCAATGACCATATCCTTGAGGCGTAAGCTCTGCAGGTATGGCAAAATAACGCCAGATGCATAGAGGTGATCTACAGGAACATCAAAGAAGCCCTGAATCTGGTCGGCATGGAGATCCATGGTGATGAGACGGTCGATACCGGCAACGCTGAGCAAGTCGGCTACCAGTTTAGCGCCGATGCTGACACGTGGTTTGTCCTTGCGATCCTGACGGGCCCATCCGAAGTAAGGAACAACAGCAATAATATTGCGGGCAGAAGCACGCTTTGCTGCGTCAATCATCAGGAGCAACTCCATCAAGTTGTCTGAATTAGGGAATGTGCTCTGTACGAGGAAAACATCGCGTCCGCGGATAGACTCCTCGAAAGATACGCCAAATTCACCATCAGAGAACTTGGTTACAACCAAATTACCCAGTGGGCAACCTAAACTAGCGCAGATTTTTTCTGCAAGGTATCTCGAGTTAGTACCAGAGAATACCAAAAAAGAGTTTTTGTCACTCATTTCTATTAGTGTTTATGTGTATTAATAGTTATTTTTATCTATTTTCATGTAGGGGGATGAATATTTTTTCGGGAACCTCAGTATTAGCTGATAGCCTTTCTCAATTTCTCGAAGTGAAGAATCAGCTCTTTGAAATCGCGCTCGTTGTGAATGTCGAAACGGTTCCAGAGATCTCCACAGATTACTACTCCTCCAAATCCGAGTTCCTTGGCAATCTTGAGATTTTCCAGACTCATGCCTCCCAAGGCGTATACCTTCTTGTCTATGAGTCCTGCCTTGGCTGCATTCTCAAGCTGCAGCAGATTGAAGGAAGACTTTTCATCTTTAAACTCAATACAGTCGAAGATGTTTTTCAGAAACACATAGTTTGATTTCTTCTTCATCTCTTTCAGCATCGAGAGATCTGTGCAGGTGCGACTGAACTTGCCTTTGTATCCATCCGGTACCGGTGCTAGCGGATCGTCTATATGGATTCCTGCTAAATCATACTCCTGTTTGAGGTAATAATGATCATGAACAGTAATCTTGCGAAGATAGTCTTCAGGCAGTAACGTGAGCAGTCGCTCAGCATACATTGGTGACGAACCTGGCTTGAAAAGATGCAGGTTGTCCATGCCCTCGTCGAACAGCGAGGATAGTATTTTATCTTCTTCCACAAAGAATGTGGACTTGGTCATTATCGCTAATTTCATCGTCAAAATGATTTTTATGATGCAAAAGTATTAAAAAAAACGCAAACTAGCAATTATATTCGGGATAAAAAGCTATCTTTGCACCATAAAATTAATATTTATCAAGTTATGCAAGTAAATTTAGCGAATTTTAATGAGATTCATCGACCAATTTACGTTTTAGAGGAAGAACGTTTGCGACACAATCTGTCGCTCATCAAGAGTGTGGCTGAGCGTGCCGATATGGAAATTATTCTAGCTTTTAAGGCTTATGCTCTTTGGAAGACATTTCCGATTTTCAGAGAGTATATTTCTTCGACCACGGCCAGCTCTCTTAGCGAGGCAAAGCTGGCGTATCATGAATTTGGCAGTAAGGCGCATACTTTTTCGCCGGCTTATACCGATTATGAGATTGATGAGATAGCTCAATGCTCAAGTCATCTTACTTTCAACTCGCTTACGCAATATGAGCGATATCATGAACGGGCTCGTAGGGCAAATTCTGACATCAGACTGGGATTGAGAGTAAATCCGGAATATTCTGAAGTCGGAACATTGCTGTATAATCCGTGTGCACCTGGAACCCGATTCGGTGTATCGGCAGATAAATTGCCTCAAACTTTGCCTTCAGATATAGAAGGATTCCATTGTCATTGTCACTGCGAGAGTGGGGCGGATGTCTTTGAACGTACGTTAGCTCATATCGAAGAGAAATTCTCTCCTTGGTTTCCGCAGCTGAAATGGATCAATTTCGGTGGAGGTCATCTGATGACCAGGAAGGATTATGATGTGGAACACCTTATTAATATAATAAAGGGATTTCATCAGCGTTATCCTCATCTTAAAATTATCATGGAACCTGGTAGTGCCTTTGGGTGGCAGACCGGGCCGCTTGTAACTCAAGTAGTAGATGTGGTTGAGGATAAAGGTATCAGGACAGCTATCATAAATGCCAGTTTTACCTGTCATATGCCCGACTGTCTGGAGATGCCGTATATGCCAGCTGTCAGAAATGCAGAAACCCTGGAGGTTGATGATCCGACGAAGGCTCCTGAGGGTGCACATATATATAGAATAGGTGGCAACAGTTGTCTGAGTGGAGATTTTATGGGTTTCTGGAAATTTGACCATGAATTGCAAATAGGCGAGAATGTTATTTTCGAAGATATGCTGCATTACACTACGGTAAAGACAAATACCTTTAATGGAATCACTCATCCATCAATAGGAATCGTACATTTAGATGGAAAATTGGAAACTCTAAGAGATTTCAGCTACGAAGATTATCGCAGTAGGATGGATTAGTATAATTTTCATTTTTCCCGATTTTTCTGCCGGATGAGTTTAAAAAACGGCAAAATAAGGCTTAAAATGTGTGTTTTGCTCACTAAAAAGGGCAAAATGCACATTTTTTTTCAAAAAAATCGAAGAAAAGTTTGGTAATTCAGAAAAAAGTAGTACCTTTGCACTCGCATTCAGAGGAATGCTCCTAAGTAATAGGAAAAACTGCGGAAATAGCTCAGTTGGTAGAGCACAACCTTGCCAAGGTTGGGGTCGCGGGTCCGAGTCCCGTTTTCCGCTCATTTTTTTTGAAAACAACATCAAGTTTTATCTTGGTTAGATAATTGATGGCAATATACTTGGAGAGGTGGCGGAATTGGTAGACGCGCTACTTTGAGGGGGTAGTGACAATTGTGTCGTGGGAGTTCGAGTCTCCTCCTCTTCACTGGTATTGTTATCTTACAAGCGGAAATAGCTCAGTTGGTAGAGCACAACCTTGCCAAGGTTGGGGTCGCGGGTCCGAGTCCCGTTTTCCGCTCGATCATTTTTGTATTAAACCAAGATAGGTTTAAGTTTAGGGCCCAAGTGGCGGAATTGGTAGACGCGCACGTTTCAGGTGCGTGTGTTTCACAACGTGCAGGTTCGAGTCCTGTCTTGGGCACAATGTTTAAATTAGCTTAGTGTTGGAGAGGTGGCGGAATTGGTAGACGCGCTACTTTGAGGGGGTAGTGACAATTGTGTCGTGGGAGTTCGAGTCTCCTCCTCTTCACTTTTATTGTTGTTTTATAAGCGGAAATAGCTCAGTTGGTAGAGCACAACCTTGCCAAGGTTGGGGTCGCGGGTCCGAGTCCCGTTTTCCGCTCTTTTTTTTGAACTCGAGAAACATACCCATTTATGAATTTATATTTAAGATATTTTGATCAGGAGACATTAGTTACTAGTGTTGATGATGCTATTGGTTTTTTAAAGAGTATTCCTGAGATTGAGATGGATGCGGAGCTAGAGGCAGATGTTCGTGAATATGCCGCTAGCGATTTGACGTATCCAAAAAGATATAAGGTACGCCCACGTGTTTATTTTATTGTGATAAAGACTACGGCGCAAACTATGCAGGATTTTAAGGATAAGAAAGCATTGCGTACTCCTACTCCTGCAGAGAGAATGGAGAATCCTGTTGTTGCCAGTTTGGCTCAAGAGGCTCCAGGCTGGTATGAAGGATCACTTGATTTCAAGCGTGTTGTGATGGTACCGGCTACAGGAAAGTTTGAGTACCGTGATACTCATTTCGTTGCGGATGTTAAAGCTGAATCAGGTTTGGATTGTTACAATCGCATCGTAGATTATCTGCGCGATTGTGTAGATTCACGCAGCCAGTTCCCATCTGCAAAAGGTAAGAATTTCCATTTCCGCTATCTGGGAATGTGGAAATAAAATATTCAGAAATTTAAAAGATTCGTGTCATGAACAAGGTTATGCTAATTGGTAATGTAGGTAAAGATCCTGACATTCATTATTTCGAAGCAGATCAGGCAGTAGCTCAGGTCTCTCTCGCAACTACAGAGAAAGGATATACTTTGCCTAATGGTACCCAAGTGCCAGACCATACAGATTGGCACAATCTTGTTTTTTATCGTGGGCTTGCAAAGGTAGTAGAGAAGTATGTGCATAAGGGTGACCGCCTTTATGTGGAAGGAAGAATCCGCTACCGCTCCTATGATGACAAGCAGGGTAGAAGACAATATATTACAGAAATCTATGTAGATAATATGGAGATGTTGAGTACTCGCCCTGCTACTAGAGAACAATAATTATTAATTTTTAGCTCAGAAATTGGATATATCCACCATAACTGATGCCTTCGGTGATGTGATGCTGATGCAGCCTTCCGCCGGGGTTATTGTAGCTGCTGTACTTGCAGCTATATTGTTAGGCATGTCTGCTTTTGCCAGTGGTTCCGAAATTGCTTTTTTCAGTTTATCACCAACTGATGTTGCGGAACTTGAGGATGAAAAGACTGATGCCGATAAGAAAATACAGATGTTGCGTGATGATTCTGAACGTACGTTGGCTACCATTTTGATAACCAATAATTTTGTGAATGTCACAATCATCATGCTCCTTAATTATGTATTCGCAGGAATCGTAGAGTTTGGTCCTAAAGCTTATTGGCTTCAGTTCCTGATTATTACGGTTATTCTTACTTTCTTGCTTTTGCTTTTTGGTGAGATTATGCCGAAAGTGTATGCCCGCCAGGATTCTCTGAAGTTCTGTCGCCGGTGCGTAGGGGGAATTCTGTTTGCCAGAAAGCTGTTTTGGCCTTTAGAAACTATCTTGCTGAAAAGTGGAATTCTTGCAGAAAAGATTATACAGAAAGAAAATCATGTGCTAAGTGTTGATGACTTGGAACAGGCTCTTGAACTGACTGATAAGAATGATATCAAGGACGAGCAGAGCATGCTGAAGGGTATCATCCGCTTTGGCGATGAAACAGCCAAGGAGGTGATGACCAGCCGACAGAATATTGTTGACCTGGATATCCGCAGCACCTATCCAGAAGTGTTGAAATGCATTGAGGAAAATAACTACAGTCGTATTCCTGTTTATCAGGATAATACAGATAATATTCGTGGTGTACTGTATATCAAGGACTTATTGCCTCATCTTACGAAGTCTTCCAACTTCCGTTGGCAGAGCCTGATTCGTCCTCCTTACTTTGTTCCTGAAACCAAGAAGATAGATGATCTGCTTCGCGAGTTCCAGGACAACAAGGTTCATATCGCCATTGTGGTAGATGAGTTCGGAGGAACATCGGGTATTGTTACTCTCGAAGATATTCTGGAGGAAATTGTAGGTGAAATCAATGATGAATACGATGAGGAGGAGAAGTTCTACTCGAAATTAAATTACAACACCTTTATCTTTGAAGGTAAAACGCTTCTTTCTGATTTCTGCAAAATCCTGAATGTAGATGACGAAGAGTTCGAGGAGGTTGAGGGCGATGCTGATTCTCTGGCTGGTCTGCTCTTGGAAATTAAGGGCGATTTCCCAAGTATGCACGAGAAGATAGATTATAAGAACTATACTTTCGAGGTTATGCAGATAGAGGAGCGTCGCATCAGCAAGATTAAGGTGACGGTACATCCTTTGAAAGATAACGTGGAGGATTCTTCTAAGTAATCATCAGTATTCATCAATATCAGAATATAAAAAATATGGCAGTTGTCAATATACGAGAAGTTTATCCGGGAGTGAGTCTTGGTTTATGGCAGATGGATGAAACTGTAGAACAGTTGTTCGGGCAGTATCCTCATCTGCAGGCTTACCGCTCTCAGGTGGAAGAGAAATATAAGAACGATGGCAGGAAACTGGAGTTTCTTGCCATTCGTGCATTAATGTATGAGATGCTCAAGACGAACGGGGCTTCCAAGGGCTTGCTTTCTCATGCGGGTGACATTACCCACAACGAGGCTGGAAAGCCATTGTTCCGTGGTTATCATATCAGCGTTTCGCATACCAAGGGTTATGCTGCGCTTATCCTTTCCAAAAATCAGGAAGTGGCGGTGGATATCGAATACTTCAGCGATAGGGTAGAGCGCATCGCATCCAAATTCCTGCGCAAGGATGAGAAGGCGGAAGATCTGGATGCCAAGCTGGTGCATTGGTGTGCCAAGGAAACGGTCTTTAAGTTATTCTCAGAGGAAAACCTGATGTTTGAGGATATGCGGGTGAAGCCGTTTGACACGATGGCAGACTGGTCGTGTGATGTGGAGAATCTCAAGAGCAGGAAGACGGCGCATGTAGATTTCGAATTAACCATGGAGTTTGTACTGACCTATGCTGCGTTGTAATATCCTGTCCATCTTCCTGGCATCCAGTCTATTGGCTGGGGCACAGGAATGGAAAGTAGTGAGAGAGAATCCTCAGAAAGCTTTTCCGAAAACCGTGACTGCGGGCAACTACAGTGGCATTGCTCATCTGCATGATGATATCTATGCGGTGGTAAGCGACAAGTCGGATAGTGCCCTGTACTTCAACTTCCGGATTCAGGTGAATCCCAAGACCGGTGAATTGGAACAGGTAGAGAACCTTGGCTTTACCGAGAGAACAGATGGAACTCTGAACGACGGCAAGCCTTGGTTAGGGCAGGAGAAAGGCTTTGACCACGAAGCCATCGTGAAGGTTTCTGATTCTACCTTGGTGATAGCTAGCGAAGGATATTGCCGTTTAAAGGAGTATCCTGTTCTGCCTACTTCGGCTAATGCTCCCAAGATTAGCTATCAGCAGACCCTTTGGGAGAGCAGATGGCCTTCTTCTGATTTTTATCCAAATTATAATTTTGAGTCTCTGGCTTTTGATTCCATCCGGCAGTATCTCTGGACGATACCAGAGAGCACGCTCCGCAAGGACGGGCAGCCTGCTACTCCTCAAAACGGGTTGGCCAACCAGCTTCGTTTGATGAGGTTTGATTGGGGAAAGAACTCTCGTTACATGACAGCCTATGCCTATCAGATGGATCAACCTTCTACCCATAAGAAAGCAGATATCTATGTGATGGGGGTGAGTGAGCTTTGCGCCTTGCCCGATGGACAGCTTCTGGTTCTGGAGCGTGAGGCCTTTATCCCGAAGATTAAGATTGGGGCTTTCTGCAAGTGTAAACTCTATCAGATTAATCCTTTGAATTCTGAGGAGTTTGCTTTGAAAGAGAAGTTTTCATCAGATACTCCTTTCTTGAAGAAGAGATTGCTCGCGGAATGGAAAACCGGCTTGTCACTTTCCAAGCGTTCCTTTGCCAATTACGAAGGTATGTGTCTGGGACCCAAGTTAGAAGATGGTTCCCAGGTTGTCATCCTGCTGTCTGATTCGCAGGATCAATATGCTGGAGTATTGAAAGACTGGTTCAAGACGATTGTCATCAGAAAGGAATAAAGTTGTTATGTTGTAATCTTCAATCTCGTCCATAACCATCTAGGAATGAGTCGCCAGAGGAAGACGAGAATATCATATCTCCAGTCTATCACCTTAACTTCCTTTCCGCTTTCGATGGCATTCACGATATGCTTCGCCACATCTTCCGGTTTGAGCTGCAGCGGATAGCTGCTGCCTGCGATAAGGTCGGTCTTTACGAAGCCTGGTCGGATATCTGTGATGGCGATAGGGAGATGGCGCATCCGTGCCTGCTGCGACAGGCATTCCAGATAATGGTTCTGGAATCGCTTGGTGGCAGAGTAGGCTGGGGCGGCACCGAGACCTTTGGTTCCTGCAATGGAAGAGATGCAGGCAATGCGGGCTTTTGAATTGTTCTGATGATGAGTAGCAAACCAGTTGAATGCCGTATCCACCATTCTTGTGAATCCCAAGCCGTTGGTTTCTAGGGTCTTCATTTCCTTTTCTATATCCAGCGAGTTGTTCTGCCAGCCAATGCCGGAACTATGGAAGTAGAGGTCCATGCCTCCCAATTTTTCGATGAGTTCGAGAAGTTGGGCAGGAGCATTGGGAGAAGTCACGTCTATTTGCTGGTAGCAGGTAATGCCGCTCTGCGAAATCAGAGCCTGCAATCTTTCAATTCTTCTTCCGGCAATTCCGACCTGCCATCCTTTTGCAGCAAGCAGTTTTGCCACTTCCATTCCTATGCCCGATGTGGCACCCATTACAATTGCTTTCTTTGCCATATAGTTCTATTATATAAGGTGAAATCTTGATAGTTCTATTTAAATAAGGTGAAGTTTGGTCTAAATTTATCTAAATATCTAAATCGCTTTTACTCTTCAGCAAGTCTTCCGCCTTCTTCACGCTTCCTGCTTTCAGTATCAGTTGCTTCACTTTCTCGTAATCCGTATATTGCGGATTGCGTTCCATGAAGATGCGGCAGGCACGGTCGATGAGTTTATGATTGATAAGCTTGGCGTTCACCATCTTGTTGCCTTCCACCCGTCCTTGTCTTATCTGAAGGGAAGTGCTGATTATATCCAGAATCATCTTCTGCGATGAACCGGCTTTCATGCGGGTACTTCCCGTTACGAATTCCGGTCCCGTGATTACTTCTACGGGATAATCGGCTGCTTGGGCGATGGGAGCATGGGGATTGTTGACGATGCATCCCGTAGGAATACCTGCCTCCTTGCAATGCTGCAAGATGGAAAGCACGAAGGGAGTAGTGCCGCTTGCAGAGAAGCCCAGCACGAAATCATGCTTTGAGATATGCTTGTCGCAGAGCTGATGCCAGCCATTCTCCAGGTCGTCTTCTCTTGATTCTCTGGTTTGTGTAAGGCAGCCGATGCCTCCGGGGAAGATGGCTTGTATCTGCGAACCGTCGATGCCATAGGTGTTCTGCACTTCGATGGTATCGAGCGTAGCCAGTCTTCCGCCCGTTCCGCAACCGGCATAGAAGAGCCTTCCGCCCTTCTTCAGCTGCCCTTCGATGGCGGAAATCAGTTGGTTGATGGCAGGCAATGCTTCTTCTATTGCCAGAGCCACCTTCTTGTTTTCTGCATTGATATGAGCGGTGAGTTCATCCACGCTCATCTTTTCCAGATGTTCGTAGAGCGAGCTCTGCTCTGTTATTCTCTTTTCTTCTTTATTTGGCATATTACTTTATCTTTATCTTTAGGGTGTAGATTTAATGTAATGAAGCCTAGATGGTCGCGGAGGCTATGGCTTGCAGTCATCTAGAGAGTTCTATCATGATGAGACCTATCATCCGCTGGGCTCCTATTCTTCTGCCAGGAAATAAACCGGAGCATTGCGTGAACCTTCTTTAATCAGGAAACCGGATTTTTCCAGTTTCTTCAGCCAGTTGAGTGCTGTCTGTTTACGGATATGAAATTCCGCTTCCAGTACTTTTCTGTTAATGGAACGGTTATGCTTCAGATACTCTCTTATTTTCTCCTTCAATGCATCTTCAGAGAAAGGGTAGGAGCGGGAAGTATATTGTGATTTCTCGAAATGGGTATTATATTTCACCTGTTTCAGCAGGTCTGCATTGGGGCGAAACTTGATGCCTCTTACGCTTACATATTCAGCTCTCACTTTATTGTCGGGTTTCAGTTCATCCATATCCAGATCTACCGAGAGCGAGAGATAACCTATTTCCGGAATGTTGACACGTTTTCCATCCTGCAGGTCTTCTTCTATGATATCACGCAGTTTCATGAGTACGGACGAAACTTCTCCTTCTCCCAGACAGCTATGTCTGGCGATTCGGCTGATCATCTCCTTGTCAGTCATAGCTGTTTGCTCAAAGATATGGGCGAATCGGCGAGTTTCTTCATTTCCTCCTGCATTGGGAAGATAATGGATTTCATATTTAATAGCCATCGTATTCTTCTTTCTGTTTAGCGATACAAAGGTAATCTTTTATTCTTAAACTACCAAATAAAAATGGCACTAATATGGATGAGCGGTTTGATTGATACGAATGAGCGGTGTTATTGATGTGGGTTAGAACTGCTTATCAATAGGAATAAGCATCGTAAGAAGCCTTTATAAGTTGTCGGAAGAAATAGGATAAGTTGTTGGAACAGTAAGTATATGTTGCCGGGAAAGTCACTTCCGTCAGTCGCACAACAGCTGTTGTGCGCTTGCATATCAGCTGTTATGCGCTTGCACAACACGTGTTGTGCGAGCGTAAAACAGTTGTTGTGCAGTAAAATTTGTAACTCCCTTCATCATATTGCAATTCCTTTCTTATTTACGTTATGATTGAATAAGGTATAATGGTTCTCCTCCCATTCTTTTGGGGAGAAGAGTACAGGGTTGATGATTTCATCAATATCCCAGCCTAATTCTCTTAGTGGATAAGAATACTTATCGTAGGTTGTGCTTGTAGATAAGGTTCCAGGAGCTTACCTTATTTTTTCATTACCAAATCAGCGAGCACGATGGCGGATTCCTGCTCATCCCTCGGTGCATCCTTTGACTTCCATGCCACGATGAAGCGGATTCGGGCAGCGGTTACCTTGTAGCCTTTCAACTCCCATTTGCCTAGTTTCTCCTTCATCTTGATGGAGAGTTGGGATATGTCTCTGCCTGTTGATGGGAGACAGAGGCAATGGTCGTGGTAGGTTAGCGGCATACCGCTTCTCAAGGAAAGGATAGCGTCCTTGTGAGGCTTGGAGAAGCCCAGGTTTACATCCTTGTGTGAGAGTTGAAGCACTATTTCGTTGGGCTCATCGTAGGCTTGGGCATCATAGAGATGCTGGGCACTTTTCTGGCAGTCGAAGAGATTGCCGTTGGTGTGGATGGCAAGCGTACGCTTGGCACGGGTCATACCTACATAGTATCGGCGCAGTATGTCATCAGTAGGATGCTCGGGATGGGTAATGAGCATCAGTACATGGTCGAACTCATGGCCTTTTGCCTTGTGGATGGTGCTGACCACGATGTCTGATTTCGAGATGTCACAGAAGTCTTCTACTGATGATTCGAACACGAACTCCCTCAGGTCGCTGTAGTATTTGGCACGATTGGTCTGCTCAAATATCTGAAGGCTGCGGCGCAGATATGGCAATGCCTGGCTGGTGGCATACTTTTGGAATGTCTGCTGCTTGGCTGCTTCCCAAATATCATCAGGGATGATAGGGGATTTCGTCTCCTTGATGCCTTGGTCTATCTTCTTCAAGAAGTATCTTACCTCTGCCAGATTCCAGAAGCGCAAGCCGTCCATTGATTGCACCAGCTTGGCCCTGATACCATGGCTGTGAAGAAGAGCCAGCATGATGACAGCCTCCTCATTGGTCTGCGTGAGGATGCTGATGGTTTCGTTCTTCTTGTGGGAAAATGCATCGGCTTCTTTTGAAGCGTTACTTCTTAGTAATCGCGTAACGTCTTCTAGGATAGGCTGATACATATAAACCTTTTTCTCCTGAATCTCGTAAGGATGCTTCACGATTCTTACCTCTCCATCTTCTTGACTCATGGAGATGATAGGGGTAGATTTAATTCGTTGGCGGATGTTGCGGGCGAAATCGTTGGCAGTATCCACGATGTGGCGAAGACTGCGGTAATTCTCCGTCATCTCGATGAAACGGCTGTGCTCTGTCTGGGTCAGTTCATAGAGATACCGCGAGTTGGAACCTCTAAACTCATAGATGTTCTGGTCATCATCGCCTACGGCAATCACCCTCATCTCTTCGTTGGCTTTCATCAGAGCAGAGACAAGGGCATAGTCATCCTTGCTCATGTCTTGCGCTTCGTCGATAACGAGCACGGTCTTGCTGATGCGATTGGGTTCCACTTCTCCATTGTTAATCATTTCGGCGGCTTGCTTAACCACATCTCCTGCCTCATCCAGATTGCCAACTCTGCCCAACAGGTCGAAGCAGTAGGAATGGAAGGTCTTGATTTCTACGAAATGGGCGGCATTGCCGATGAGTTGCATCAGTCGCTGCTTGAACTCGGTAGCGGCTGCACGAGAGAAAGTGAGCATCAGGAGTTGTTCGTGCTTTACATCTTCCAGTAGCAGGAGAGAGGCAAGCTTATGTACGAGCACACGTGTCTTGCCGCTGCCAGGACCGGCAGCGACTACGATGCAGCGGGACTCGTGGTCGTCGATGATTTCCTTCTGTCGCTTGGAGAGTATTCCGAAGAGTTTCTTATACTTCGAAGGTGTTACGTTGCGCTCTATCTCAGTCTCCCGGTTGCCCTTGAAGTATTTTGAGATGAAGCGATGGTAGTCCATCTGGAAGTAATCCTGCACATATTGCAGGGCGGCGTCGTAATCCCTTACCATCAGGTTGGCATATTCGCCCACGATGTGAATCTGTTGAATCTTCTGCTTGTAGAATTCATTGAGCATGCGGTAATCCTCCTGCTTATAGTGGAGGCGAGGTTCCTTGATGCGTTTAATTGCCATCGCATTGTAAAGCACCAGGAATCCTCCTTCCAGCTTCATGGCTCCTATCTTGGAGAGATAGAGCAAGGCTTCCTCCACGTCTTCCAACTGCAGGGAAGAGAAGTCGGAGAAGAGTGACTGGTTGCTGGATTTCAGATCGTTCAGAAGTTCGACTACCGAGAATTGAAGAGGCTTCTCTTTTGAATCTACAGAAGAGCTATTGTTGCTCTCTTCTGTTATAGTTTTACTGTTTTCCTCAGCCAGGCTGTATAGTCTTTCGATAATGAATCGGCAAACTTCAATTCGTCTTTCGAATCGCTTGATGATGGTCTCTATGTCCTTGTCTCTTGTTACGATGAGATTGCGGACGCCGTCTTCCTTCTTGTGCGTATATCCCTTTACTGCCAGGAAGTATAGCAGTGTGCGGATTTTCTTTTCGGTTGAAGTGTTGATGCCGTCGTGTACGGCATAGTCATTGAGTTGCTTGTATGTGATGTGCAGCGATTCATCCGGGATATGTTCCAGGATGTATCTTTCCAGTTTGGCGAAGTTTTCCAGCATCTGCTGAGGCTTGCGTTGCTTGTCGCTGATGTCTTGCAGATAGGCAGAGATGTCACGGGTATCGGCAAGGATGCCTTCCTGGCGCATTCTGTCAACGGAGGAGATGACGTCTCGCTTGCTGAGTCCTAGGATGTCGGCGAGGTAATCGATGCGGGATTCAGCCTCGCTATCCTGTGCCTTGGCTATATGCTTCTGGGTGATGAGCGACTTGATGATGCGGATGGCATTCTGCATCTCATCTTCCGAGAACAGGGGTGATTCGGTGAGGCGAAGTCTTGCCTCGTCCATGTTCTTGACGGTGATACCTGTGGCATAGACGTGCGGAATGTTGTTGCCACGCTCTATGTATCCGCTCTGTTCTAGAGCAGAAAGGGCGGTGCGGACACGGGTTTCTATGTCGGATACCGAGTCATCCCAACCGGCTTGACGGGCTATCTCCAGTGCCGAACAACTTACATGTGGACGCTGCTTGGTAAAATCCTTAATGGCTTTCCATACCTGTTGTATCTCGCTGATGCTCAGCTTGGTTTGGTTGAGCAGGATGAAGTGCTTGTCCAAGTCCTCATCGCTATAGAGTACATAGCATTTGGCATTGAGGTGTGGGTCTCTTCCTGCACGTCCAGCCTCCTGTACATAGTTCTCCAGAGAGTCGGAGATGTCGTAGTGGATAACCAACCCCACATCGCTTTTATCTACTCCCATGCCGAAGGCGGAGGTGGCAACGATGATTCTTACCTTATCGCTCATGAAGGCATCCTGATTGTGTATCTTCTCATCGGCATCCATCTTGCCATTATAGGGCAGGGCGGATATGCCGTCACGTGTCAGTTTTTGGGCGAGTTCACGGGTTCGCTTGGTGCGGGATACGTAGATGATGGTAGGGCAATCAGCCTGCTCTACCAACGAGCGCAGGAGATTGTATTTATTGCCGTCACTATCTACGTGGATAACGGAATAGTGCAGGTTGGTACGTGAGGCTGATGAGGCGAAGAGCTGGAGGTCGGTACCCAGCCAATGCTTGAAATAGTCGCAGATGTCCTGCACCACCTTCTGTTTTGCAGTGGCGGTGAAGCAAGATACGGGTATCAGGGTTTGACCATGATTGCGGGCCATAGCATCCTTGCCAAACTTACGTTCCTGATATTCCTTGATAAACTTGCCGATATATAGGTAATCCACACGGAAGTCTTGTCCCCATGCAGAGAAGCAGTGAGCTTCATCAATGACGAATCTCACCACATGCCGTGCCATCAGAATGCGCTCGATGGTTTTGGAGCGCAACATCTCTGGTGCTATATATAATAAGGTGGCATCTCCGCTCTGTACTCGTTCGATGGCTAGGGAGCGGGAGATTGGGTCGAGGAGACCGTTGATGGTTACGGCATCGGTGAAGCCGCGGTCTGCGAGGTTATCTACCTGGTCTTTCATCAATGACTGCAGAGGCGAGATAACCACGGTGAGTCCATGTATGGTTCTGCCATCCATCAAGGCTGGCAACTGGAAGGTGAGCGACTTGCCGCCACCTGTAGGAAATATCGCCAATAATGACTTGCCATCCACTGCTGCCTGCGATGCCTGTTCCTGCAGCGGTTCGCCGTCATAGGTACGGAAGGCATCATAGCCGAAGAGTTGTTTCAGGTTGTGATGAATGTCGAGCATGCGGTTGCAATACTCGCAGCCATCGGTGCATTGGGTATGGCAGAGCATATAGATGATATGTTCTACTTCGGGATAATGGAAGAGTACCCAACCTGGGGTTACAGATTGGTAATCGTCTGTGCCTATGAGAGCCAAGGCGTATGCCAAGCCGCAAGGAGACTGGGCTGCAAGAGCCGGAATGTCGGCATGGGCGCAAATATGATTCTTGTATTCAGAAAGAATGAATTCTGAAACGTCTCTGATTGCATCATCCTTTTCGATGGCTCCCACATACATCAGAAATCCTCTGAATTCCTCTTCATTCTGGAGCAGCAAGGTGAAGATTTTCCTTTTCCTTTCTGATAACTGATTCCATGCAGCGATTTCGTCCATCAAAAGCTCCTTGGCTTTCTCGCAGTCGTTGACAGGATTATTCATCTGCTCGCTCATTAGTTTGTCGTCCTTTACCAAATGATGGTAAGGGCGCTTGGGGAAGAGGAGCGGGGAGAGATAGAGGGTATCTATCAGTATGCCGTTGAGTTGGAGATAGCGGGCATCGTGATGAATGAGGTTATGACCGCAGATATAGTCAACCTTTCCTTCTTGCAGGAACTTGTTCAGTGCCGTCTGTGATGCTTGGTGAAAGTTGGCTCCGTCATAACGCAATGCTCCGATGTCATGTATTTTATGGTCTTTCAGTCCCACTTCGGTATCCACGAAGGCAATGTTCCTGCTTCTGGCATCTTCCTTCTTGATGTCAGAGCTTACGGTGAGATTGTTTTTCCTTCCAAAGAGGCGACTGAATATTGACATAATCTTCGATGTTTATATTTACACCGCAAATGTACAATTATTATTTGATATATGCAAATAATCAAGTGCTTTTATCTTCTTTGAAAGCTGTTTTTATACAATTCCAAGAGGCTTGTGAGGATATCTTCAAGGCAGATTAATATGCACCCAAAACCTTCCAGTCGTCTATGAGTTTGAACAGTCGGGGCATGGCTGGCTTGTAACTGTCGGGATAGGTGAGGGAATAGACGAAGAGTATTCTACCACTTTTGATGAATTTATCGTAATGACTGTAGCCATCTACTCTTACTCCGTTTTCATAAACAGGACCGGAGAGGATGAATGCCTTATTCGATGCCTGCATCGTCCTTTCCGAATGAAGCTTCTGGGCTAGAGAATCGGCACAAGCCTGAAGGGTGTTGCTATAGTTGGGGGTAACGTAACTCTCCAGGATGATGTTGGCATGATTGGTGAATGAGAAGCGGGCATAGCCCTGGTATCCCGATACCGAAGTATCCTCCTGTTGGAAGAAGCAAGGATACTTGATAACGTAGCCGAAGTCAGGATCATTGTATTCCTTCATGGGCGCCATCTCTACTTTGGTCTTGAAATCCGCCATCGGTGTATGCTTCTCTTTTGTAACCTCATGATGATAGTTGATGATGAAGTTTATCATCATCAGCAAGACAATTGCTATCAAAAAAATCTTCTTCATATCTTTGCCACTTTTATATTTTAGCTGCAAAGGTATGAAGAAGATGGGAAACTGCCAAATAATAAGTATGACATTTGACTGACATTTCTGAACTTATCTGATAATCAGTCGATAAGACTTGCCTCTTTCCGACTCAATCATGAGGTTGCTATTCTGCTCAATCACCGGTTTGATACGGCGAATCAAGGTATAGAGCGTTTCGCTGGCATCCGGTTTCTTGGGCCAAAGAGCATCACAAATCTCCTGTTTGGAGAGTTGATGATGCGTATTGTTGAAGAAGAGTTGCATCAGTTGGTGCTGCATCGGAGTAAACTTGATGGCTTGTCCGCTTTCCTGATTGTAGAAGGAATCCTCGTCTTGAGAATAGCACATGGTGCCGAACATATCGGCCTCATGATTCCAGGGTTGTTTTCTGCGATGATAGTATAGCGATGCAATTGCCCAAATCATAGCCATGAGGGTAAGCGTCAAAGATGTCCGCTGGTTGCTCATACTCAAAACATCTGCCATCGAACAGTTGGCATAACTTTGGATAGAATGCTCGTTGAGGAGCATCTCTTTGCTGCTGAGCAGGTTGGCGCTATTTACCAGCTGGAAATTGTTCTTGCCTCTTCTTCTGTCTTCCATCACATAGCAGAGATTACTGGTCGACTTCAGCAGGTCGATGCTGAGATGTGAGCGGTAGCTCTGGATGGTATCAGGCGTAATCCATTGATATTTATTTTCCTGAAGAGTCAGAGCCAAAGCTTTGTTCATATCTTGTACAATGGCATACTGTGCCTTGCGGTAGTTGCTTACGCTGGAGAATGCCGCAGACATCACAAGGATGGCGAAGATGAGGATGGAATGATATGCTTTCAGTTTCATATTATCTATTCTGTTTAAATGATATACTGTTTAAAGAATCAAATGCAAAAGTACAGAAATTCTATGAAAGATGGTATAAAACTAGATATAATATTCGTTAATTGATAAATGTCAGACTCATGTCAGCCATATTTTTCGCTTCGGTCTTCTCTTTTTGATACCTTTGCAGCAGAAAACAAGTTTTAGAAAAAGTATATGATGACAATGACGAAAAGTAAATTGTTAACAGCTATGGTGATGCTGTGGGCATTGATCTCTTGTGCAGAAATAAGTGCCCAGGAGATCCAGAAGGTATCGAATGATTCTATAGCCTTGCAAGAGGTTGTTGTGAAGGCGGCACGAGTAGTCAACAAGGAAGATGGCAAGTTGATATTCCCAAGCGATATTCAGAAGCAGCGTTCTTTTTCTGGTTTTTCGCTTTTAGGAAAGTTGGCTTTGCCTCATATTAGGGTTGATGAGGCTGGCCGTTCCATTTCTGCTACCGATCATAAGGGAGAAGTGCAGATTCGTATCAATGGCATTCTCGCCAATATACATGACGTGCAGATGCTGGATGTAGCTTCTATTATGAGTGTAGATTATATCGACAGTCCTGGCGTAAGATATGGAAAGAATATTGCATACGTGATAGATATTCATACCCGCAGGGCTTCATCGGGTGGCAGTTTGGGCTTCAACTTGACCAATGCGCTAACTACCAAGCTCGGTTCGAACGATGTCTATGCATCTGTCAATAGGGGCAAGAGCCAATTGAATATTTTATATGAGCAGACTTATGTGAATAATAAGGCATCCGAATATAATGAGGATGCTCAGTATCTTCTACATGATGGTTCTGAGTATCAGATATCTCGAAAAATCATGAATGGGGCAACTCAAAATTATGGTAATACATTGCAGTTGAAGTATAATCTGGCTGATTCTGCATTATATGTATTCCAGACAACGCTTACCACGGATTTCTGCAATCAGCCTTATACATCGAATGAGGTGTGGTTTTCTGAATCAGGAAAGCCTGCATATCCTGTTTACAGAACCAGCAAGGGTAGGAACTTTACTCCTGCTCTCGATTTGTATTTCTATCATCAGTTGGGCAAGCATCAGTCTTTGTCGGCAGATGTTTTGGGCACTTATATCCACACCAAAGGAGCCTATTATGAAGGTGAGGGCGACCCCTATCAATATCAGGTAGATGGAAAGACCTATTCGCTCATAGCCGAGGCTATCTATGAAAACCGGTTGAAACCCTTTACTTTTTCTGCAGGAACCAACTTGAACTGGAAATATATGGATAATCAGTATTTGGGTGATGTGGTTAGCGAGAATGGTATCCGTTCATTGGGTATTTATGGTTTTGCACAAATCAAGGGAAGTTTGGGACAATTCAAGGAAGGAACATCCCGTTTAACTTATGTGGCTGGCTTCGGGTTGAGTAATCAGTCTTATCGACAGGGAGATGAGGAATTTAGTTTTTGGCTTTGTCGTCCGAAACTCACATTGGCTTATTCCTTGACATCTTCGTTTCAGATCCGCTTGGGAAGTGAATTATCACAGCATATTTCGCAGATAGCTATGATTTCGGATACCCGTATTCGAAAGAACAGTATGGAATGGACTGTGGGTAATCCTTCGCTTAAGCCTAGCAGTAGATATGAGAACTGGGTGGTATTCTCTTTCAGTAAACCAAGGATAAATACTGATTTTACCTTGAATTATCGCATCAATCGTCATTGTGATTTGGCGAAATACACCCGCACGGAAAATGATCAGTTTCTTTATTCCCAGACGAATCAGCCCCATTGTAATATGTTGTATCTTACGAATGATACCCGGTTTGACATTATCCCCGACCACCTTATATTCTCTGTGAATGCAGGTATTTACCGTTTTTTCAATAAGGGCGATGAGTACAGTTATTGTTATACTGCTTATAATTATGGTGGAACATTACAGGGATATTGGGGAAAATGGACAGTGATGCTGTATGCTGATAACGGTTGGAACTTTATGGAGGGAGAGAACATCGGGCATAATCCACCTTCATTGGCAACCTCAGCCAGTTATCATATAGGTGATTTCGATTTTACGCTCTATATGCATAATCCGTTTATGGCTCATCCGAAATCCTATTCTGCAGAAATCGTCAACGCATTACTCCGTAAGCAGGTTCGTGGTTATGACAATTCGGGAGGTAATTTGCTCCGTATCGGTGTTGCCTGGAATATCAATCGGGGAAAGGAATACCGTAAGATACAGCGGAATATCAACAATGAGGAGCGAGAAACGGGTATCTTGAAATAGTTGGCTTTGCTTTCTATATGGGTTGCATTGGCAACAGCTGGAATTTATTTCTTCCCTTTATTGATGATATAAATTCCGGCAGTAGCCAATGCGCCTGCTATCAGATACTTCCAGTAGAAGGTTTCACCAAGACAGAGGCAGGAGGTGATGGCTCCTACTACGGGGATGAGCGAATTGTATATTGCTACCTTTCCTACGGGATTGCAGCTCAATAGTTTATTGTAGAGAGCGAAACTGATGGTTGAGATGGCAATGAGCAGCAGAAGGATGGTGATGCCCCAGAGGCTGATGACTGGCAGATAGCCACCCATTAACAATGCAGGAATCACCAGCAAGGCTCCACCGATACTCAGCGAATAACCGGTTCCTACGAAAACATCCACTCTCTTGCTCAATCCTCGGGTCAGCAGGGAAGCACTGGCTCCACACAGGGCGTTGAGGATAATCATACCATCGCCCAGGAAAGTGAAACTACCGCTTTCCTTTCCGCCAAGGTTCAAGGCTAGGATGCCTAGGAATCCGATGATGCAGCCCAATGCCTTTTGCCACGTCATCCTGTCGCTCTTGAAGAAGATACAGGCAAGGATAACCACCGTGAAGACGCTCATAGAATTGAGTATCGCCGAACGTGCTCCTGCATTATGCGAGAGTCCGAAATAGAAGAAGGCATAATGAAGGGTGGTGTTGAGGAGTGCATAGAGGAGAAGGAACCAGACATTTTCTTGAACAGCTTTCTTCTTGAATCCGAATTCACGGTGTGAACTTCTTGCGATGGCAAGGATGATGATGCCGGAGATGAAGAAGCGGATGCCGGCAAAAAGCATCTTGCTTCCGGTCATGTCTGCTGTAATCTGATATTCCTCCATTCCCATTTTTATCAATGGGTAAGCCCATCCCCACGAGATAGCAGCCGTAAGGGCGAACAGGCTTACCCATACCGGTCGCTGAAATATACTGAGTGTATTTGTTTCTTTCTTTTCCATTATAATTTAATTGGTATTCCCTTGCTTCTGTGTTTGCTAAATGGCAATCTACAAGTCCCCCAGATGCCTTTCTATCGGAATACCTCGGTTCTTGTCCTTGTCATCCTTGTTGATGTCTATCCAGTTGCGCAGGGTATCCATGGCGATGCGGGTGGCATGGCGAAGCTGATCGCCATCCTTCAGTCTGCCCACGATGATGCTGGAGAAGATGTCGCCGGTGCCCGGGAACTGAACGGGGATTTCTTCGTAGGGCAGGAGGAAATACTCTTTTGTAAGATGATTGAAACCTACTACGGCATGCTGACCCTCTACGATGCACGAGGTGATGAGTACGGAGTGGGAACCGATGGCTCTCAGTTTATCTATCAGTTCATAGGCATCCTTCTCCGAGATTCCCTCTTCCTTGTATTCCGAATCCGTCAGCAGACAAGCCTCGGTATAGTTGGGAAAACAGAGATGCGATACGCTCAGCATCTCCTTCATGCATCTCACGGTACTCTCACTGGCTCCACCATAGAGCTTGCCGTAATCGCCCATCACGGGATCCACATAGATGTCGGTGCCCAGTGCTGCCTGTTCTCTGCAATAACGTGCCACCAGCTTAGCCTGACGCTCCGAAGCCATGAAACCCGTGGTGATGGCATCAAAATGAATGCCCAGTTCGTTCCACTTCTGCAAGGCTTCCTCGATATACGAAGTGCATTCCAGAATGGCATACTTGCCGTATGGGAAGGTGTTACTGATGAGCATGGTGGGCAGATTGAACACATCGAGTCCCATATAAGAGAGGATAGGCATCTGAACTGCGGCAGATACCTTTCCGTAGCCACACATGTCGCTGATAATAAGGATATTACTTTTCGCTTTCATTCTTTCTTTTTTTCTACTTGCTTTTCTTTCTTATCCTGATTATCTCTTAATAGCTGGCTGTACACTTGATGCCCAGAGCCTCTACACGCTCCTTGATGGCATCGAGAACTTCCTTTGGTGCCTTTTCCAGCAACTTGTCTGGTGTTTCGCGGGCGATGGTATAAACCATTACCTGCTGAGGCTGGATGTCTTTCACTGCCTCCAGCCAAGGAGCTACGAAATGCTCGCTGGTATTGTCCAAACCGTCACCTCTCAGGAACATGGTCTGGATGATGACGTGCCCCTTAAACATCTTCAGATATTTGATTACATCCTTCACGTCGTAGTTAGGCTGCTGAGGGCGGTCCAGCTTCTTGATGTAATCCATATCCACGGTATCCAGTTTCAGGATGTTGTTATCCACGAGCATCAGCGCCTCTCTCACTTCCTCCTTATATATATAGGTGGCGTTGCTGAGTACGGATACTTGTGCTTCAGGGAAATATTTCTTGCAGAGTTCCATCGTATCTTCCACGATGCCCTTGAAGTCTGGGTGCCCCGTAGGTTCACCGTTTCCGGCGAAGGTGATGTCGTCCAGAGGCTGGTTGTTGTCGTGGCGCTCTTTCAGAACCTTCTCCAATCCTTCTCTTACCTCCTCGCGGGTAGGGCGCTTTTTCTTAGGACGGAAGTCGGCGTTGAATCCGCATTCGCAATAAACGCAGTCGAATGAACAGACCTTGCCATCAGATGGCATGAGGTTGATGCCCAATGAAACTCCCAGACGGCGGGAGTTTACCGGACCGAATATCGGTGATGGATAAATAATCGTTGACATAATCTTATTTTATTAACTTATTCGTTATTTGGTGGGCAAAAGTACTAAAAAATGTTGGAATGAACAAATAAATCAACTGAAAATCGATTTATCCTTACCATTTGTCTTCTATCTCCGATAGATTGTGTACTTTTGCATTCCAATCCGGGGAGATTCTTGGTGATTTCGATTCGGATTTAAAGAAAAAAACAAAAAAGTTGATGTTTTGCTTAGTTTTTCGCTTGGCTCAACTGTATAGATAGTATATGAACAGAAAAAAGGACATAGAACAGTTATTTCGTCAGCATTACGCGAAGATGTACAATCTGGCCAGATGCATTCTTTCGGATGATGACGAGAGCAAGGATGTGGTGAGCGAAGTATTCGCCCAGATTCTTGCCGATGATGTGGTTCTGGTGCCTGGGAGTGAGGAAGGTTACTTGATGCGGAGCGTCCGCAACCGCTGTCTCAACCTGATAGCTCATAAGAGCGTGAAGGAAAGGGTGGCGAAGCTGCTGCTGGATGGTGCCGACGTGATTCTCTCGGAAGAGACCGACGAGCGACTCGACCGGCTGATGCTTCTCATCGAAGACCTGGAACCGCCTATCCGGCAACTCATTTTCCGTCTGCGCTATCTTCAGGAGAAATCTTATCAAGAGGTGGCTGATGAAGTGGGAGTGAGCAAGGTGACGGTGTTCAACCATCTCTCGAAGGCGATGGACTGGATTAAGAAACAATTTAAATGAGCAAGACAATGACAAACATGAGTAAAGAAGAAAAGCGGATGATGCTCTTTGACATGCAGGAGCATCCCGGTAAATATACCGACGAGCAGGTGGAGCGCCTGCTTGCCGATGAGGAAGTGAAGGAGTTTTTCCATGAACTGGTGATGGCGAGAATGGCTGGCAAGAAAGCCAATCCGAAGGAGGTGGATGTGGATGAGGCTTGGAAGGAGTTTGTGCAGGCTCATCACGAGGATAAGTTGGCGATAGATGCCAGCAAATCTAAGAGCGCTTATCGCAACCGGATGAAGATTGCCGCATCCATCGTCGGCATCATCTTCCTTTCGGGGGTAGCCTTGGCTGCGATTCACAATGGTTGGTTGGGATTCCCGGCTTCTGATCAGACAGCGGATAACAAAGCTGTGAACGAACAGATGGCAACAACCCAGGCGCTGACGAACGACAGTCTTCGTGCTGCAACAGCTGAGAATAAGGATTCGCTCGATATGAAGCCTGTGGTGTTTGACGATGCAGAATTGGGAGCCATCCTGGCTCAGCTATCCGGTTTCTATCATGTTAAGGTGGAGTATGTGGATGCCGGTGCCCAGCACATCCGTCTCTTCTTCAACTGGAACAAGACGAAGACTTTGGAGCAGAACCTGGAGATATTGAATGCTTTCGACCGCATACAGATAGAATATGCTGATGGCACATTGGTGGTGAAATAAGATAGGAGGATAAGTTTATGAGAGATTTTTGGAAACCAATGCCCGTTAGCGGCAAGCTTGTCAGAGAGCTTCTTCTTCTCTTCCTGCTGATATCCATGAAAGTAATGCAGCTGCCTTTTCTCCATATTTATTTCCTGCACAAAAAAGTTTTTCATGAAAAAAGTATCAAAGTATCATTATCTGGTGAAAATAATAGCGTAAATGTCTGATATGCTGATATATATAAAAATGATACTTTCGGATTGTTTTACGAAAAAGTATCATAAAATCACAAGAAGTATGTAAGCGGCTCCGCGTTTATACCTTGCCCTTTATCGTAAAAGTTCTTACCTTTGCACCATAATTTTAAAAGCAACGAAATTATGAGAGCAACAGAACGTTATGAGAGGGCATGGAATGCCTTCCAGATTCATTTGAATCATAATCCAAAAGCCAGTTTGATTCCTTTTTTAAAGGAACGGCATGTAAACCATCGCTCGATGCATAGATGGATGTCAGAGAAAGGTTATTCTGTTAGGTTAGCCAAACAGCAGATTCGTCTGCTTCAGGCCGAAGCCCGTAAGGAATGTTCCGAAGCAACAGCCAAGGACACTGGGATGATGTTCCTTCCCATGGAAATGCCATCCGATTCCGTCTGCCCGGAAAATTATCTTTTCGGCATAACCTTAACCTTTCCCAATGGAACGATAGTCACCATCAAGAAAGGTAGTGCCAAATCAGTCATGCATCTGATGAAACTTTACGAGAAGGAGGACTTGCTATGTTTGGATTAAACGAAAACACCCAGTATTACGTCTGCCAGCGATATGTCCGAATGAACATGGGCATAAATGGCCTGTACCAGATTGTGAGGACGGAGATGGAGCTGCCGCCACTCGGTGGTGCCGTCTTCATCTTCTTCTCCAAGAACCGCCAGCAGGTAAAAATGCTAAAATGGGATGGCGACGGTTTCTTGCTGTATCAGAAGCGACTGGAGCGAGGAACCTTTGAATTACCATTCTTTGATCCCCAAAGCAAACAATGCAAAATGCCGTACAAGACGCTATCTGCCATCATGAGCGGAATTTGCCTGAAAAGTATGAGATATAGGAAACGGCTTAATCTATAGGCGCATAAGATTATATTTAATGAACTGTGTATCAATAAGATAGAAAAATAAATATCTAAAAATCCTTGCATATCTCGATATTTTTTCGTACCTTTGCACTATGAAAAAGGACGAAATTATAGTACTTTTAAAGAAACAGCTTCAGCTTGCAAACGAACAGCTTCAGCAAGCTAATGCTACGGTGAGTTCATTGACTACACAGGTCAACGAACTCATTGAACGTATAAAGTCATTAGAAGAATTACTCGTCCAGAAAGGAATCGCCATTGACAAAGCGAATCGTCAGAACAAGGCACTCGGCAAGCTCGTTTCAGGCAAGAAGTCCGAACGTCAGGAAAAGAATCCACAAGACTCGATGACCCAGGAGGAATTTGACAAGAAGAAAACAGAGCAGGCCGAAAAGAGAAAGGCACGCAAAAACAACGGAGCCAAGCGTGACATGCATTACGAGATGAAAGAGGTGCATGTTACGATAGATCCAGTCATGGATGCAGAGTTTTTGAAGACGTTGCGTCTCTTCGGAACTCGTACCTGTATACGTTACAGCATGGAACCCATCAAATTCATCAAGACCGTGTATCACATCAACACTTATACTGATGGAAGTATCATGTATCCGGGGAAAACTCCGCCGGCTCTGTTGTTGAATTCTTCCTATTCACCTTCCTTTGCAGCAGGACTCCTGCAGATGCGATACATCTATTCCATGCCGGTAGAGCGAATCATCAAATACTTTGCCGACAATGGGTTTACGTTAAGGAAAGCCACGGCAAACAAACTGATTGCCAGAAGTGCCGATGTACTGGAAAACTTCTATAAGGCTATCTGCCAAGTAGTGTTGCAGCAGGATTATGTCTCGGCAGACGAGACATACCATAAAGTGCTGTTAGCCAAGACAAAGCCTACGGACAAGGGTTCGAAGAAAGGCTACTTCTGGGCTGTAAGTGCGCCTAAACTGGGACTTGTCTTCTTCGTATATGAGGATGGATCACGCTCTGAGCAGGTCATACTTAACATATTCTCTGATTATAAAGGTACCATACAGAGTGATGCATATGCTCCTTACCGGAAACTGGAGTCGGATGCTTATCCTGACATTATGAGAATCGCCTGCCTGCAGCATGTCAAGAGAGATTTCATCGACTGCGGCAAGGAAGACAAGGATGCTCAGGAGGTCGTAGATATCCTCAACAGATTTTATCGAGAAGACAAAAAACATAAGGTTGGGGTAAATGGATGGACCGTTGAAGACCATCTAGCCTATCGGCAGTCATATGCACCGGACATTTTGCAGGATTTATTGGAGAAACTGGAGGAAATATCTTCCAGGAAAGATTTGCTGCCCAAGTCTACCTTGGCGCAGGCGGTCGGCTATGCCCTTAATGAATATAATGCCATTTGTGACATCTTCAAAAGAGGTGATACGGCTCTCGATAACAACTACATTGAGAGAATCCAGAGATACATATCACTATCTTTTACCTTTGCACCTGGAAACAAGTTTAAACGAATTGGTTAACGGGTGTTAAGGTGAACTGTATGTCACTCTAGAATATCACTATTTTTTGATTCAGTCCTTCGCCAAGCCAAATGTTTTCTTGTTTCCATTTAATGCTAAAATGTCAATAATATGGATAAGGAACTTTACTTTGGCGTAGATGTCTCCAAGAAGACTCTCGACCTTGCTTATTATGATGGTGAAACCATCGACTGGAAGAATGCTCATATTAAGGTGAGCAATGATGATGCTGGGTTCAAAAAGATTGGCTCCTGGGTCGCAAAGGTAGGAAAAGACTTCGATACCTTTTTGTTCTGTATGGAATATACTGGACTCTATAACCAAAACTTCAGATTATGGCTGGAATCCAAAGAATATATCTATGGTATGGTGGAACCTCGCAAAATGCATCGCTTCGAGCCAGACTTGGATGATGACCAGCGCTCTCTAGACCGTATCAAGACTGATGAACTGGATGCTTTCAGAATAGCAATCTATTGTGAGCAGAACCACAAGAAGATTCTTCGCAATCCCTCCAAACTTCCTTCACCTGTCTATTTCAAGTTGAAGAGATTGCTGGCAGAGCGTAAGCAGAACACCAAGCAGTCAACTCTCTATAAGCAGCAGCTTCATGATATCAGCGCATACGATACAGACTTATCCGTTGAACGCAAGAAACTCCTGCTGAAGAACATGCAGGAAAACCAGAAAGCAATAGACAAAGAGATTGACAGCTACATGAATGAAGATACAAGCATCAGAAAGAATTACAATCTGCTGACCTCCATTCCTGGCATTGGTCGCATCATAGCGTTGGAAACCATTGTATTGACGGAAAATTTCACTGCAATCAGCAATCCTCGCAAATATGCCTGTTACATAGGAATAGCCCCTTTTAAAAAGGAATCTGGTACCTCAGTAAGAAAGAAAACGGGGGTTTCCAAGAAAGGCTTTTCTGAAGCCAAGGCAGACTTATCCATAGCTGTCCTTTCCGCCATAAGGAACAATCCTTCAATAAGAGACTATTGGATACGCAAGAGAAAGGAAAAATGCGGTGGCATCGTGCTCAATGCCGTCAAGTTCAAGCTGGTCCTTCGTATGTTTGCCGTGATAAAGCGTGGAACACCATATGTGGAGACAGATGCATATAAGAACTAAAATGCAGCAAAAGTGAACTATCGCACTTCTTAGAGCATAACTATTTCCCGACTAAGTCTTTTGTCTGCGTTTTTTTCACTACCTTTGCCGGAGCATCTGAAATGGAAGGAACTCCGGACGGGGGTAGTGAACTATTTTGTCTTAGACAAAGACCTTTCCCTGATCTAGTCTCCCCAGCCTGAAATGCCAGGTCAAGTGCCGTTTAGGGAATTAGCCGTGGAAGCTTTTAAAAGATGTGGCTTACCCTGACATAGAGAGCTCCTTCCTACAAAATGCGGTACAAAGGTATGAAAAATAAATCATTTATCGGCATCGACATCTCAAAAAATGTCATTGACGTATCAATTTTCTGTGAAGAAACCCCAATTAAGGACTTTTCTCACGATGTATTCAACAATTCCCGCAAGGGATTTGGCGAAATGTGCACATGGCTCAAGAAGAATCATGTGGTTCTCTCGAACAGTCTCTTCGGAATGGAGTTCACCGGCAGCTATTCCATGGAGCTGGAGAAGTTTCTTAATACCAGGAACTATCAGTTCTGCATGCTCTCCACCCATGTGGTAAAGCATTATCCCATGGGGCCCAAGGACAAGAGCGACAAGATTGACTCTGCCAAGATTGCAGACTTTCTCTATCGCTATAATGGTACTGAATGTGTCAAGCCTTATAATATGCCTGACAAGACCATGCAGAGACTCAAGGCACTGATGAATGAGCGTAAGTTCCTGGTGGAACAGCGTACATGCTTCATGAACAGAAGACAGCTATGCATCACAAAGGAAGATGCCCAGTTATATGATGGCTACATCAAAAAATTCAGCCGTGACATTGAGAACATCGAGTTGGAAGAACAGAAGTTGCTGGCTACAGACGATAGCCTCTTGTCTACTTACAAGAATCTTCTGACAATACCGGGAATAGGCTTCGTCAATGCCATAAATGTCATTGTCATTACCCGAAACTTTACCGCTTTTGAAACAGCAAGGCAATATGCCAGTTATGTCGGCGTGGCACCGCACTTCCGCACTTCAGGCACCAGTGTGAAATGGCGTCCCCGACCTTCAGCACGCTGTGATGGTCAGGCGAAAGCAGATCTATCCATGGCGGCCACAGTTGTTGTACAATATGATGCAGAGTTACAATCATTTTATAACCGTAAATTAGGAGGTAAGCAAGATTCAGACACAAAACGCAAGGCATTGAATGCCGTTAAGTTCAAACTTGTTCTCAGAATGTTCGCTATAGGTAAGCAGAACAGAAAATGGGAACCGTTGGATTCAAAGAGCAGCAATGAAAAACTTGCAATATCATAAGTCCGAAACAAGTGAACTATAGCAGTCTGTGCTACTGCCATTTAGAGTCTTGTAAAGACACAAACACGGATAACTAATTAGGAATCTAGCCACACGCTATTAAAAGAACGAGTTCCGTGTTGATTTGTAACAGAAAAATCATTTTTGACCATTTCTGCTACCGATATTTTAGTGCCTGTATGTTCCAAAATACCTCTTTTGTATTTATTAACACAAAAAGTTGCTCAAAAATTTGGCTATGTCTTAGGAATCAAGAAGAAACTCAATGTTCTTTGGTTCGCACGAAGGAGCAAGCCGGGCGGCTATCCTATATTCTATCGCAATCTCATGCAGGCTGAATGGCATTAATCTGTTTGAATACATATGCGACGTAATAGAAAAGACTGTAGAATGGCAACCCAATACCCCATTAGAAAAATATAGAGACTTACTTCCTGACCGATGGAAAAAGCAGCAACAGCATTAATTTAATCAGCTGTTACTGCTTTTTTTTGAATTATGCAAGGTATAAACGCGGAGCCGCTTACAGAAGTATCATAAAATAAGGCTTTGAGTTGATTTAAAAGGCTAAAAAGAAGTGTCTACTATTCCAGTTTTATAAAAACTTTAGTGTCTACTCTTCTAGTATGTAAAAAATGTCAATACAAACTAGGAATAAGAGGAAAAAAACAAGCTGGATTAGGAATAAAAGTACATAAGGTGTTCGGTCAGAGACTATTAATCGGTCTGTCTGTGCCCTTCAAATGGGCACTCGGGGACCAAGTGTCGGGCATCGATAGACCAAATAAAGGGTACTCGTTGCCCATAGCGCGGGCACGGAGTGCCCAAAGTGTCGGACGATTTTTGGGTACTTCTTGCGGCTCGGCAGCTTCGCTATTCTGCATGATGCTTTATGGCGATTTTGTGATGCTTCGATGATGGTTTTTATGATACTTCTTGTGATTTTATGTAAGCGGCTCCGCGTTTATACCTTGCCCTTTATCGTAAAAGTTCTTACCTTTGCACCATAATTTTAAAAGCAACGAAATTATGAGAGCAACAGAACGTTATGAGAGGGCATGGAATGCCTTCCAGATTCATTTGAATCATAATCCAAAAGCCAGTTTGATTCCTTTTTTAAAGGAACGGCATGTAAACCATCGCTCGATGCATAGATGGATGTCAGAGAAAGGTTATTCTGTTAGGTTAGCCAAACAGCAGATTCGTCTGCTTCAGGCCGAAGCCCGTAAGGAATGTTCCGAAGCAACAGCCAAGGACACTGGGATGATGTTCCTTCCCATGGAAATGCCATCCGATTCCGTCTGCCCGGAAAATTATCTTTTCGGCATAACCTTAACCTTTCCCAATGGAACGATAGTCACCATCAAGAAAGGTAGTGCCAAATCAGTCATGCATCTGATGAAACTTTACGAGAAGGAGGACTTGCTATGTTTGGATTAAACGAAAACACCCAGTATTACGTCTGCCAGCGATATGTCCGAATGAACATGGGCATAAATGGCCTGTACCAGATTGTGAGGACGGAGATGGAGCTGCCGCCACTCGGTGGTGCCGTCTTCATCTTCTTCTCCAAGAACCGCCAGCAGGTAAAAATGCTAAAATGGGATGGCGACGGTTTCTTGCTGTATCAGAAGCGACTGGAGCGAGGAACCTTTGAATTACCATTCTTTGATCCCCAAAGCAAACAATGCAAAATGCCGTACAAGACGCTATCTGCCATCATGAGCGGAATTTGCCTGAAAAGTATGAGATATAGGAAACGGCTTAATCTATAGGCGCATAAGATTATATTTAATGAACTGTGTATCAATAAGATAGAAAAATAAATATCTAAAAATCCTTGCATATCTCGATATTTTTTCGTACCTTTGCACTATGAAAAAGGACGAAATTATAGTACTTTTAAAGGAACAGCTTCAGCTTGCGAACGAACAGCTTCAGCAAGCTAATGCTACGGTGAGTTCGTTGACTACACAGGTCAACGAACTCATTGAACGTATAAAGTCATTAGAAGAATTACTCGTCCAGAAAGGAATCGCCATTGACAAAGCGAATCGTCAGAACAAGGCACTCGGCAAGCTCGTTTCAGGCAAGAAGTCCGAACGTCAGGAAAAGAATCCACAAGATTCGATGACCCAGGAGGAATTTGACAAGAAGAAAGAAGAGCAGGCCGAAAAGAGAAAGGCACGCAAAAACAACGGAGCCAAGCGTGACATGCATTACGAGATGAAAGAGGTGCATGTTACGATAGATCCTGTCATGGATGCAGAGTTTTTGAAGACGTTGCGTCTCTTCGGAACTCGTACCTGTATACGTTACAGCATGGAACCCATCAAATTCATCAAGACCGTGTATCACATCAACACTTATACTGATGGAAGTATCATGTATCCGGGGAAAACTCCGCCGGCTCTGTTGTTGAATTCTTCCTATTCACCTTCCTTTGCAGCAGGACTCCTGCAGATGCGATACATCTATTCCATGCCGGTAGAGCGAATCATCAAATACTTTGCCGACAATGGGTTTACGTTAAGGAAAGCCACGGCAAACAAACTGATTGCCAGAAGTGCCGATGTACTGGAAAACTTCTATAAGGCTATCTGCCAAGTAGTGTTGCAGCAGGATTATGTCTCGGCAGACGAGACATACCATAAAGTGCTGTTAGCCAAGACAAAGCCTACGGACAAGGGTTCGAAGAAAGGCTACTTCTGGGCTGTAAGTGCGCCTAAACTGGGACTTGTCTTCTTCGTATATGAGGATGGATCACGCTCTGAGCAGGTCATACTTAACATATTCTCTGATTATAAAGGTACCATACAGAGTGATGCATATGCTCCTTACCGGAAACTGGAGTCGGATGCTTATCCTGACATTATGAGAATCGCCTGCCTGCAGCATGTCAAGAGAGATTTCATCGACTGCGGCAAGGAAGACAAGGATGCTCAGGAGGTCGTAGATATCCTCAACAGATTTTATCGAGAAGACAAAAAACATAAGGTTGGGGTAAATGGATGGACCGTTGAAGACCATCTAGCCTATCGGCAGTCATATGCACCGGACATTTTGCAGGATTTATTGGAGAAACTGGAGGAAATATCTTCCAGGAAAGATTTGCTGCCCAAGTCTACCTTGGCGCAGGCGGTCGGTTATGCCCTTAATGAATATAATGCCATTTGTGACATCTTCAAAAGAGGTGATACGGCTCTCGATAACAACTACATTGAGAGAATCCAGAGGTACATATCACTATCAAGAAGAAACTCAATGTTCTTTGGTTCGCACGAAGGAGCAAGCCGGGCGGCTATCCTATATTCTATCGCAATCTCATGCAGGCTGAATGGCATTAATCTGTTTGAATACATATGCGACGTAATAGAAAAGACTGTAGAATGGCAACCCAATACCCCATTAGAAAAATATAGAGACTTACTTCCTGACCGATGGAAAAAGCAGTAACAGCATTTGTTTAATCAGCTGTTACTGCTTTTTTTGAATTATGCAAGGTATAAACGCGGAGACGCTTACGATTTTATGATACTTCGATGATACTTCTTGTAAAACAATCTAAAAAGTATCATTCTTGTATATTATTATGTATCAGATATTTATGCTGATATTTAACTAAAAAGATGATACTTTGAGACTTTTTTCACGAGGTTCTTCTCAAATTTTGGTACATTTATGTATCTAAGTTTGAGGAGACCTTTATCTGCAAAAGAGAAATCGATGCTCTTCCACCCATAATTCGCTTTGCGGTCTTTATCTTGTTGACCGAACCTTCAAGGATTCCATTGTTCAATTTGCTAGCAATAGAATTATTGATGGCGGAATAGTCCTTAATCAGTCCTTTGGCAAACTTTTCCATTTTCTCATTACCACATCCTATGACCATGTTAATCCATTTGTACAAGTTCATTTTGACCTCTCCGCTCAAAATGCCTTGAAATGTTGTTATATAATAGGCTAAATCGGTAACATGCAAGTCCTGCAGAAACAATCTGACAGTCTCCGTCTTGGTTTTCCAGTTGAAGTGAACTATTGAATTCCAAAGGTCATACTCTTCGTTCCTGATAGTTGCCTTTGCAAGAAATGCCTTGTAGGCATCATCGTATGCCTTCCAGTCTTCCTTCCATTTTCCTCTCAGTAGAAAAAGAAGTCTTTTCAGTATTTCTTTCTTCTCTGTAGAATGTAACCCCTTGGTAACCACAGAGTAATCCAATGACTTTTTACAGAGAATCCTATTTGTAATAGATTCTATGGCTTTGTAAGCCCTTAGTTGCGTTGGGTTGAGCAAGTCCTCATATTTGGTGTTCCTTAGCTTTCCCATCTTAAATCCATCAAACCCTGTTTTGTCATGGATTTCACTCAAAGTCAGTCCTTGCCTTGCATAAAGATCCATGAAAGTGTTCCATTCAGTCATTTTCTTGATTCTTCTTGCATCCTTGCACATCGATTCCAAGACTGCATATATGCTGTTATAAAGCCAACCTCTACTTATTTGTGGCTTAATGGGACCAACTAGACCTTGAGTCAGCAACTCCATTCTCTTATGCAAAAACTCCTGCAGAATCTTTGGAAAGACTGCGCTCGTCAAGTCTTCAATGACATGGAATTTGTCTGTGATAGCATGTGCTGATGGGGCTCCTTGCTTGATAGCCTTAATGAAGCATCGTCCCCTATCACGAGTGATAGTATTGACTTTCTTGTATTGTTTCAAGACATTTGCCACAATCGAAGAATCTCTAGAGTCTATCAGTTCCAAAATCTCGCCTGTGTCATGGTCTACGATAACACTGCCATAGGTATGTCTCTTTCTCTTGGCAAAGTCATCTATGCCTATATTCCTGGCAGTCCTGTCTGGAAGTCTTTGGATCTTTTTCAAATGATTTATGCAAGTATTTGGACAGCAAGTGATTCCCATCTTTCTCATGACCTTGGAGGTCGACACAGATGACATATGTATATGAAGCAGGTTCATCAACTCTATGCATCTTACACTGAATCTTGCATATTTGTTTAGCCACTTCGTCTGTTGCTCTACAAATATATGTTTATCAGACTGGCAGTAAAAACGGCGCATGTAAAGGGTGAGAACAAACCGTTTACACCCTAAAGGACACATCGTGACCGTTCTCTTTTGCCAGCCACGGGTATGAGTGGTTTTCTTGCCACAACGGTCGCAGAAGGCATGGGTAGCCGTACTCACGAGAACCATTTTGAGTTCCGTGGAAGAGAAGTCACAACTTGCGATAAAAAAGCCATCTATGGCAGGAAAAATGTCCATAAGAAGTTTTTCTCCGACCGTAGAAGCATTTATATCGGATTTTATTTGGTTGTTTCTTATCTTTTTTATAATTTTGCATCTGTTAGCGATTGTATCCATTGTAAGTCATATTTTATGATCACTTTAAACTTACATATTTTTGGAGACAATCGCTAATTTTTTATATTAAACTTTCTCAAAAATATTGCTCCTTCATATAAAATATGGGGCTTTGTACTAAAATTTGAGAAGAACCTTTCACGAAAAAAAATCGTGTGCGAATACGGAAGACGGAGAATCTAAAAAGAATCTGATATGAAACCTTATAGATATCCCCAAAATCACGTCCCGACGTAGACATTACCACATGGCGTCGTAATCTTTCCTACGTCCCGATGTAGAGATTCCTGCGTCACCATGTAATTTCAAGGATGTCGGAAGAGATTACACGGATTCTTTATGAGATTATAATTGCTTTATGTAGTTCTTGCCAGGAAGAAACTCTCTTAATAAACAATGAATATATGACAATCGGTCAAGCGAAGGCAAAGCCATGTTGCTTTGCTCTTTGCTTGACCGATGTTTTTTATATTTACTTCGTTTTTTTGAGACAACTATTTTTTTCTTTCCTTCTCCTCTCAACGTCTTGCAGAATGGGAGGGTGAAGAGAAGACAAAGCAGTGCTCCAGCTATCATCAGTCCGGAATTGATCATTAGATGTTAGTCTTTATATTATATTACAAAGTTATGACAATTTGAGGGAGAAAATTGTTAATTAACGAAATATAAGGTGGAACTTTAATGTATCTCTATTTGTTTTTGTACTTTTGCAGCCAAAAATATGATTCTATTTAATAAACGACGGAAAATATTGGAGGGATGCTCCTCTAAGATTCAGATAGTTCAATAGGTATGAAAAAGGGATTGATGATATTATGGATAATTTCTGGTTGGGGTGTACTTCATATCTCAGCCCAGGAAACCTACGCTATAGAATGGCAGGTAGATTCCTCTTCTGTAGAGAATCTGAAAGTAGTTAAAAACGAGAAATCTGCTGATATTGAAAAGCAGAACTTCACGTCTTCCAAGCTCTATCAGATGACTTTTGTGGGGACACCTCTGATAGTAACTGGTATGATAGTCAAGGGAGAGGATACGCACTTTAGAAGTCTGCGCAACGATTATATGCAGCAATTTCATCGCCCCTTCGATAATTATACGCAATTCCTGCCGGCTGCCGTGATGCTTGGTATGAAGGTGGCTGGTGTGGAGAGCCGGAGCTCATGGGGCAGGATGCTGGCTTCTGATGCTTTCTCTGCGGCAATCATGGGGGCAGTGGTCAATACGATGAAAACTACTACCCATGTGATGCGACCTGATGGAAGCAACGACCATTCTTTCCCGTCTGGTCATACAGCTACAGCTTTTATGACCGCCACGATGCTTACCAAGGAATATGGACATCTGAGTCCGTGGATTGGGATAGGATCTTATACCATAGCATCAGGTACGGGCCTGATGCGTATGGCGAACAACAAACATTGGCTGAGTGATGTCATGACGGGTGCAGGCATCGGAATCCTTTCTGTCGAGTTTGGTTATTATATCGCCGATCTCCTCTTTAAGGACAAAGGTGTCAGACATTTCTCGCAATATGAAATCTTTTCCAGACTCGATAAGCCTTCGTTCCTGGGGCTGTATCTTGGCGTAAACATTCCTTTGAGTCATTATGATATTTCTGAGAATCTGGGATTCAGAACATCGTCGGGAAGTTCGGTTGGTGTAGAAGGTGCTCTTTTTCTGAACCCTTATCTTGGTATCGGTGGTAGATTTACGGTTTCCAATACGCATATCATTACGAGCGATAAGAATGGTTCTGTTTCTAGCCAGGAAGCAATGGATGGAAAGAAAATGGGCGGTGAGGTAGCAGAACATGAAACCTTTGATGCCATTATGGCGATGGCTGGTCCTTATTTTTCTTATCCCATCACATCCCGATGGAATATCGGAAGTAAACTGCTGACTGGCTATATAGCTTATCCCCGACTTTCCCTGTCAGGTGGCACCGTTATTCCCAAGAATAGTGGTGTCTGTTTCGGAAGCGGAATCTCCTTCTCTTATAAGGCGAAGGAAAACTATGGCGTCCGTTTCTTCCTGGATTATAACCTCCAGCCGTCTCACAGTAAGAAGAGTGGGGAATGGATGAACACCCTTGCTGCGGGAACAACTTTCGGAGTGAATTTCTAGATTTGGGTGAACGTTCGTTTCTTGGTTATCTGATTATTATGTTTTAGAATTATAAAATTATCAGTTTATGTGGAAGTATTATGCATTGCTTTCTGCATTCTTTGCCGCATTAACGGCAATCTTCGCCAAAGTGGGGGTGAAAGACATTAATTCAGACTTGGCTACAGCCATTCGTACCACCATTATTCTTGTGATAACCTGGGGTATTGTATTCGTAGGAAATCATCAGATGGAGGTGAAGTCCATTCCGAGCCATACGTGGATATTCCTTTTTCTATCAGGATGCGCCACGGGACTTTCCTGGCTTTTTTATTTCAAGGCAATTCAGTTGGGCGATGTTTCTCGTGTGGCTCCTATCGATAAGTTGAGTGTGGTCATTACTATCTGTCTTTCATTTCTGTTCCTGAAGGAGCCGGTAAGTCTGAAGACCATTCTTGGAGCCTTTCTCATTACGGCAGGCAGTATCGTGATGCTTTATAAATAATCTTGTTTTCTAAAAAATGAAGAAAGGAGTACTCTTACCAGTTGCTGTATATCGGCAGATTCTTTCTATCGCCTGGAGCATGTGCTCTAAGCGGTTTTTATCTCTACTTCGTTCTCTCATAAACTAAGATTTTATCACGTTCTACTGATTCCTGTGCAAAAGGAAGTAAGGTTCCTTCTGATACCAAATCAACTTTTCTACCTAAGAGTTCTTCCAAATCACTCCACATGCCGAAGAATTTTAAACCAATAGGTTTGCTCTTGTCCAAAGAAACCATAATATCGACATCGCTATCCTTCGTTTCTTCCCCTCTGGAGAAAGAACCGAACAGCCAGGCTTTCAGTACGGGTTGGGTGCTGAAATAATGGCGTAAAGCTTCTATGATGGCTCGTTTACCCATAATATAATGATGTTGTTTCTTGGTGCAAAGATACAGTTTTTATTCGAAAAAGCAAGCTTTTTTCTAGTTTTTTATTACCTTTGCATTGCTTTTCCAAAAAAAGTAGAAGATTTCTTCATTTTAGGGGTAATTGATTTCAGGAAAGCTTGTATATAAGAGTAGAAACAAGAAGAAAATGACGTGATGACAGAAGAAAATGAACAGCGGATGGAACGGCTGTTCCACGACCATTACGAGCAGATGTATCGCTTCGCCTTTGCCTTGCTCCATGATAATGAGGAGGCGAGAGATGTGGTGAGTGATGTGTTCTCCAGATTGTGGGATAAACAGCTGGTTCCAGACCGGGCTTACCTGATGCGGAGCGTGAAGAATGCCTGCATCAATCTTATAGCCAGAAAGAAGAGAGATGAACGACTGAAACGGCTTCTCCCTCTCTCGGAAGAGAAATTGACGGAAGAAGAACCTTCCCGTCTGGAGGAGCGATGGCAGGCTGCCGTAGATTGCATCGACCACGATCTGACCGACCAGACCGCTTCCGTCATCCGATTGTGCTATCGGGAAGGAATGTCGTATAAGGATACAGCGGAGGAACTGGGCATCAGTATCTCGGCAGTGAACAAGCATATCGTGAAAGGTTTGCGAACGCTCAGAGAAAAGTTGAAAGGAAAATAATAACCCTAAAATGAAGAAAGGAAAAGAAAATGAAACATGAATTATCTGACATAAATCCTCAGAAGATGGATTCTCAGAAATGGGATATGCTCCTCGATCTCCTGGAGCATCCCGAAAAGTATTCCGAAATCCAGAAGGATGAACTTCTGGGCGATGAGGAAGTGAACGAACTCTATCTGCAGTTGGTAGAGACCCGACAGTCTCTGGATTTCGCCAAGTCGAAGGAAGAAATGAAGATGCCTTCGATTGATGCAGAATGGGAGAAGCTGAAAGATGAGATGAAGCTGAAAGAAAAGCAGCAGAAAGAAGAGATGAGTCAGAATGCAGAAACCCAACAAACTGCCAAGCAGCTTCCTCTCTGGAGCCCGATGAGAAAGGTGGCTGCCGTTGCAGCCGTCCTTGTCGTCTCCGGCATCACCTTTGCTGCCATTCATTTGGTAACCCGTTCTCATCAGGCATCAGATAAGAACAATACCGAACTCGTGGCATCCCAAAAGGATTCTATCCAGCAGGTTGCTGCTCCTCAGAAATCCAACATAGAAGAAAAGGCAGATTCTGCAAGTCTTGCCCAGTTCCCATTGGTTTACGAAAACGCTGAACTTCAGAATATCCTTACTCCTATTGCCGGGCATTTCCATCTCCAGGTAACTTATCAGAATGAGTCGGCTCGCCACATCCGTCTCTTCCTGCAACTGGAGAAGAACATGAGTCTGGATGATATCATCGAACTGATGAATCATTTCGAGAAAGTGAATATTCGTCATGAAGGTCAAACTTTAATCGTGGAATAAGATGAAAAGATTAAGATATATCATGCTGCTGGCAGGTTTGATGAGCCTTTCTCTTCAGACCATCTATGCCCAACGCATCACCCGCAGCTTCCGCAACACTTCTATGTCAGAAGCGCTCACCATCCTTGCCAAGAGCACCAAGGATTATCGTATCAACTTTATGTATGATGAACTGGAGGATTTCACGGTAACCACAAGTATCGTGAAGCGAACCGCTCCGGATGCCATCCGCCAGATCATGGGTTTCTATCCGATGAAGATGACGATAGATGGCGAAAACATCTTTGTGGAGTGTACGCAGAAGACTCCCACCAAGATGATAGGCCGCATCATAGACAATAAGAAACGCCCTGTAGATTTTGCCAATGTAGCCCTGCTGAATGTTCGTGACTCTTCATTGATAAATGGCGGCGTGACGAATGAGAACGGCCAGTTCGTGATTCCTTGCGGAGCGAGAAAGGCGATAGTAAGAGTAAGTTGCGTGGGCTATCATACCGCTGTTGCTACTTATAATACAGGTAAGATTGGTTCAATTACTCTGAAGGAGGCAACGCTGAACCTGCAGAAGGTGATTGTGAAGGCGGTTCGCCCTCGTACCAAGTTGACTCATGGTGGATTCCAGACTCAGGTTCAGGGTACGTTGTTGAGCGATGTAGGTATGGTTTCCGACTTATTGAAACAGATTCCTCGTGTAAGAGTGAATGCCGATGGAGGTTGTAGCGTATTCGGAAAAGGTACTCCTGAGATTTATATCAATGGCAGAAAAGTTACCGATACCAAGGAATTGCAGCATCTCTCTTCTAAGGAGGTGAAAAGCGTGGATGTCATAACCAATCCTGGTGCACAATATAATGCCGAGGTGGGTTCTGTTATTCGCATACATACCATCAAGAAACAGGGAATGGGTTTGAGTGGCAGTCTCTATTCCAAGTATTCCTTTGCCGAAAAGAACAATTGGATAGAGAATTTAAATCTCAATTATCGCATGGGTGGCTTGGATATCTTCTCGCTCTTGGCATGGAATGATACCTATCGTCATCTTTCTCAAACTACGGAGACCACGATTATGGGTAATCAGCATCAGGTAAACTTGGCGATGCCCTATTCAGGAACGTTGCGTTCCCATAATCCATACGGAAAATGGGGAATGAACTACCAGATAGATGATAACAATTCATTGGGTATCTTCTATAGTGTCTATAATAATACCTATGAATATTTCAATCTGCAGTCAGACTATGAGGTGAAAGAAGATGGGAAGCATGTAGGCAAAGTGAAGTATGATGATGATGAAAGTCGTACGATTCAAGGGCCTGTTCATGAGGCGGATGCCTACTATGAGGGAAAAATGGGCAAGATGAGTGTGAATCTGAACGCTACCGCTCTTTGGTCTTCTGATAAGACTTATCAAGATGCCGTAGAAATGAGTGAGGAACTTGGCTCACGTGATGTGAATAGTATAACAAGAAACAAACGCCGCATGTTGGCTGGTAAGTTGGAATTGGGTTATCCTCTTTTTGAAAAAGTAAATCTCAATGTTGGAACAGAATATACCAATAGTCATGTTCATAATTTCTATCAGAACGAACAGGAGTATATCGCCACTTCTGACAGTAGGATAGAAGAGCAAAACTTTGCTGCATTTGCCAATATCGATCTGGCTATAGGCAATCATATTGGCTTACAGGCTGGAGCAAGATATGAGCATGTAAGTCATGACTGCTCTGAACGGGAGATGAGTAGGACCTACGATAATGTGTTCCCTACATTCTCTCTTGGTTATCAGAAGGGGAAACTTCAGATGGAGTGGAGTGCATCGATGAAAACTCAGCGTCCTTCTTATGATGTCCTTTCCGGTTTTACCAGATATGACAACCGTTATATTTACGAGGGTGGCAATCCTTCCTTGCTTCCTACCAATATATATAATTTAGGATGGGATGTTCAGTATGGTTGGTTAGGATTTTCTGCCAATTATGGTTATAACAAACATGCTATCACCATTCTTGAAATGCTATATGATACAACCTCAGATATTCTGCTTAGTAAGCCCTATAATATTGATTATTTACAAGTAATGGACTTATCTTTAGTGGCAACTCCTGTGTTTGGTTTCTGGCATCCTATGTGGGAGTTGGATTTTGAGCAACAGTTTGTGAATGGTGAGAAGTATGGTTATCATGGAAATCTCCGTAAACCTCAATTCTCTGTTCGGTTGAACAACTGGTTTTCCTTGAGTCACGATTGGTCGGCTAATGTAGATTATTTCATATCTTCATCTCATAGTTCAGGCTTTTCAGAAGTGGGTAGTGTCAGTGCTTTGAATCTTTCTGTCAAGAAGATGTTCCTAAAGAAAAGTCTTAGCATTCAGTTGGAGGCAAACGATCTCTTCCATGGTCTGAACGATAATCAGAAGTCGTTTGCTACATGTATGTCTATGTTCAAGAAGAGCAAGATGAATTCTCGTTCTTTTGCTCTGACGGTAACTTATAACTTCAATGCCACCAAGAGCAAGTATAAGGGTACGGGTGCTGGTAATGCAGAAAAGAGCAGATTATAGTTTCAATTTAACAGGATTTTTCCTCTGTTTCTTTGCCATTTCCATCTTTTTCCTTAATTTTGCAGCGGAAACTCTATAATAGATATATGTAATGGCAATAAGAATGAAGATGAAACAGAAAAAGATGAGAAAGATAGGCATCGCTTCGGCTCTAGGCTTGGTGGTGCTCGTGGTGCTGGGCTTGTATGGTGCCAGCAACTATATGCTCAATTATTCGCTCAGCTATCCCCAGGAGGAGAGAATGACGGCTGAGCATTGGAAGAACCGAATGAAGAACGAGTGCCCATGGATGATTGGCTGGATGGACTCCGTATATCAGCACCATTGTGTCAGGGATACCTTTGTCGTGATGCCGTCGGGCTACAAGTCCCATGCCATCTATCTCTATGCACCGAAGACTACGGAAAAGACTGCCGTGGTGGTGCATGGCTATCAGGTGCGCTCCGAGGGAATGCTGCACATCGCCTATCTCTATAATCACGATATGGGGTATAATGTGCTCTTGCCAGATCTGTATGGACATGGAGAGAGCGAGGGCGACCATATCCAGATGGGATGGAAGGATAGATGGGATGTCATCAGATGGTCGGAAATCGCCAATGAGATTTTTAAAGTGAAAAGTGAAGGACAGAGAGTGAAGGGGGAAGAACGAAGAGTGAAGAATACCCGTCAGGTGATTCACGGTATTTCGATGGGTGCGGCAACCACGATGGCAGTATCGGGAGAGAAGACTCCCGATTACGTGAAGTGCTTTGTGGAGGACTGCGGCTATACCAGCGTGTGGGATGAGTTTTCCGCTCAGCTCAAAGACCAGTTTGGCTTGCCTGCCTTCCCGCTGATGAATACCACTTCCGCCCTTTGCCAGTATCGCTACTGCTGGTCTTTTGCCGAGGCTCAGCAGATAGAGCAGGTTCGCAAGAGCACCAAACCGATGCTCTTTATCCATGGCGACAAGGATGCCTTCGTGCCCTACGCCATGCTTCATCCGCTTTACGAGGCAAAGACGAAGGGCAGAAAAGCCATCTTCATCGCTAAAGGCTCCGTTCATGCTATGGCATATCGCGACCATCACGAGGAATACACCCACATCGTGAAAGATTTTGTTTCTAAAGAAAAATAGGCTATTCTCCGATATGCTGTCCCACCACATATCCCGTGGTCCAGGCTGCCTGAAGGTTGAAACCGCCTGTAATGGCATCGATATCTAGTACTTCGCCGGCAAAGAAAAGGTGAGGGCATATCTTGCTCTCCAGGGTGTGCAGGTCGATGTTGCTGAGGCTGATGCCGCCGCAGGTAACAAACTCCTCCTTGAAGGCTCCCTTGCCGTTCACCTGGTAGAGGTCGTTGGTGAGGGCTTCTATCAGCAGGTTGCAACCCTTCTTTCCCATTTCGCTCCATTTCTTCTCGGGCGCGTATCCCATCTTCTGAATCAGGAAGAGCCAGAGGCGGGATGGCAGATTATAGGGGCGTATGCTTGCCAGCTGCTTCTGTGGGTTGGCGATGATGATGCCCTGGATGTTCTCTTCCACCAGCGAGCGGTTGCTCTCGTGTACCCAGTTTACGGAAATCCTGATCTGATAATTGTTCTCGTGCAGATAGCGGGCTGCATGGGATGAGAGCTTCAGCACGGCAGGACCGCTCATGCCCCAATGGGTGATGAGAAGCGGACCCTCTGCCTTCAGTTTGGTGCCCGGAATGCTGGTATATACAGGCTCTACCACCGTGCCCATCAGGTTCTTGAAAGCCTTGTCGGCAATGTTGAAGGTGAAGAGCGATGGGATAGGCAGCTCTATTGCATGTCCTAAATCAGAGAGATGCTTGAAGCTTTCCATCTTGGGATGACCGCCTGTAGTGATGGCTACCCGGTGGAAGGCAATCTGCCTGATTTCGGAAGATGTCTTGAAGTCCAGGAGCAGGCGTTCATCCTCCAGTTCGGTGATGGCGGTGAGCTGGTGGTTGCATTGTATCTTCACGCCCAGTCGCTTGGCGGTATTCACCAGACAGTCGATGATGCTGTGCGAATCCTGCGATTGCGGAAACACGCACTGGTCTTCCTGCGTAACCAGTGGCACGCCGTTCTCCTCAAACCAGTCGAAGGCATGCTGGTAGTCGAATCTCTTGAAGAGTCGCTTCATCAGTTTATGTCCGCGGGGGTACGCCTGTTTCAGGTCGGAAATCTCCTCAAAGGAATTGGTAAGATTGCATCTTCCTCCTCCCGTGATTTCCACCTTGGCGAGAACCTTCGAATTCTTCTCGAAAATCGTGATGTCGGCGTGAGGGAAGTTGCGCTTGGCCTCTATCGCCGCAAAGAATCCTGCGGCACCCCCACCAATAATTGCAATATGTAGTGATTGTGGCATATCGTATTTTTGGTTGATTAGGGTGCAAAGGTACTGCTTTTCTTTGATAAAAGAAGAAAAGTTCCCCTTTTTCTTTTGCAGATACGATAGATTTTTGTAACTTTGCGCAAAAATCATAGTATATCAAGAATCCAAATAGATTTATGGCAAAAAGAGAATATGTTGAGGCCAACAAGCGTTGGCTGGAGGAAAAGGCAAAGGAGGAGGGCGTTATGGCGCTGCCTCGTGGTATATATTATAAGGTGTTGAAGCAGGGCGACCCGAAGGGAGCACAGCCTAGCCGACGCAGCATCGTGACGGCTCATTATACCGGTTGGACCATCAACGGCAAGAAGTTTGATTCCAGCCGTGGCGGTACGCCGTTCGCCATGCGATTGAGCGACCTGATAGATGGCTGGATTGTTGCTATGCAGCAGATGCACGTGGGCGACCAGTGGGAACTTTACATCCCTGCCGAGATGGGCTACGGCAAGTTCTCGCAGCCGGGCATCCCAGGCGGTTCTACCCTGATATTCGAAGTAGAACTGCTGGGTGTGGGATAACCCGGATACTTGAAATTATAAAGATCATTAAGATAAGAGAGTCTTGTCCGGCTATAGTCGGTTCAATTCATCTTCCGCACTGTTTATGCCGTTGTATCTTCCCTTGCGCTTGTTGAATTTCCAGGTTACGGTCAACTTGTAGCTCCATAGCTTGTAATCCTCAGTCTGGGAGAAGTCAACGGCATGCTCGTGGGTTCGCTCCTTGAAGAGCTGCTGATGGAAGAGGTCGTTGGCACTGAAGGCAACCTGTAATCTGCCGTCCATCCACGATTTGTTGGCACCAAGACTCCAGTTCTGAGTGGGGCGGAACTTCGTTTTACCCACTTGTCCTCCATTGTCAAAACTGTAGGAGAGTGACAGCTGATAGTCGTTTGGTAGCGTGAAGTAATTGTCAAACGATGCATTCCAAGTTGCTCCGTTATAACTGATTAGCTCTCCATGATCATTTACAGAGAAGCGCTGGTAAGTGATGCTTGCATGGGCATTCGGACGCCAGCAGCCGAAGACGTGTCCCCAGTTGAGATAGGCCATGTATTTCTGCATCTTGTTGAAGTTCATGAATGTACTCACGTATCTTACGGGCTTATCCTCCGGCACTTCATGAATGTACATGATGGAGTGGTCGATACGGGTATATCTCAGCATTCCCATAAAGTCTTTCCACTGCACGGAGTAGGTCAGACGATAGGTGTTGACAGGCTGTAGCTTCGGATTGCTGATCTGATACTGAAAGCGCGAGGTATAGTAGATGTTCCCACTGAGCTGACTGAAAGAAGGTCGGGCGGTGGTAGTTCGGAAGCTGAGCGAGTGATGCCACGACGGTTCGTTGAGAGTGATACCGAACGATGGAAACCACTGGTCGTAATGGCGCTCCATATTGTCGGGAGATTCCTCCGACAGATTGGTGTATCGGGATGTGAGATGCTCGTATCGGATGCCTGCCCACCAGCTCCATCTGCCAGCTTCACCCTGATATTGCAGGTAAGCAGCCGTCTTGGTATCGTGGTTTTTGTATTCCGTAGTTCCAAGCATATCGGCAGAACTTTCGGTTTTTCCCTTACCTTCCATCAGGCTCCATTCGCCACCGAAGTTGATGGAATGTTTGTCAGAGATGAGTTGCTTGACTTCGAATCTTCCACTATAGATATCGTAGTTGGAATTGGAACGGTTGAGGGTTTCCTGCATCTCGCTACCTTCTTTCTCCGTGATAGGCTGGCTGTCAGAATCCTTGTTCCTTGCATAGTCCAGATAAATCTGTGATGAGAGATGCTTCGACCATTTAGCCAGATGGAAGAGGTTGAAGTGGTGACTGCGCTGGTGTCCCCATTGCTGGCTCTCCGCATCAAAATACTTCATCTCGCCATCCGCATCAGAAAGCTTCATCTCGCTATTTGTATCTTCTCCTGCTGGGTTAGGATAGCGATAGTACTGCTGCTGTTTCTCGCTTCTGCCGCCATTCAGCCAAAGCCCTTCCCATTGTATTCCCACTTCGTGTTGCTTGCTGAGCAACCAGTCGAAGTTGAGTTCTGTAGCGTTGTAATTTGCCTTGTTCTTGCCATGGCGGTCGGTTCCGAAGAGATATTCGCCATCTTTGGCTCTTACGAGCGCTTCCTGTGGCTGATGCACATTGTATCGGTTGTCTGTATAACCGTAAAATCCTGTGAGCGAAATCTTCTTCGTTACCCAACCCAGGGTCAATTCCTCGTGGTTGGTGTTCACCTCGCTCAATTTATCATACACCTGCATCTTGCCGAATATACCCTCGTCTGTTCTTCTCGTCAGGATTCTCAGTACGGCTCCCGTCGTTGCATCATATTTTGCACCAGGAGTGGTAATGAGTTCTATTTCATCTATCTGCTTCACATCGAGATGAGAGAGTTCGGCAGAGGTAGCCTTTTTGTCGTTGAGATAGATGGTGGGTGCTCCCAGTCCGTTTACTTCCAGAGTTCCATCGGCGGTTTGTTTCATGCCGGGGATGTGTTTCAATACATCTTCCAGCGTTGGCTCCTTTGCCAAAGGAGTGTTGCGGACACGGGTAACCAGGGCCTCGTTTCTCATTTTGTACATCGGGCGATGACCTGTTACGGTTACGGCTTGAATCTCAGTCTCCTTATCAGCTTTGATCTCAGCTTCTTGGTTAGCTTTGATCGAATCTTTTTCCGTCTGTATCGAGTCTGCGCAAACTCCGGATGTCGGGAATTTCCCGTTTTGTGCTGTTGCACAGGTGGTGGTGGCTAGCATCGCCCATAAAACTGTTTCTTTCTTCATATTCTTCCTTGTTTTTTGTTTTCGTCTGCAAAGGAACAGCTTTTCGGGCTCAAAATCGCAAATAATCATTACTGAAACATTACGCTGGCAAAATAATCTTGCTTCACCTTAATTATATATAGTGAAATCTTCGTACCTTTGCATCGAAAAAAGAAAAATGATATGAATAGAAGAATCAAACAAGTCTGGCTGCTCGCCATCCTTTCCTCTTTCCTGCTGATAGGCTTGCAGACCTATTGGCTCTACAATAGCGTGACCTATTCGATGGGAGAGATGGGGAAGAAAAATGCCGAAAAGGCGGAACAGGCAATAGTCACTTATCAGACAAATATCGGAGCGGCGGTAAAAGAAAAATCACATATCGGTTATGTCGTTACGGCATATTTTTCAGACTACAAGCGTCCCGTTACAACGGTTTGCTCTCCGCTGGATACGGATACAATCATAGGTGGAGTGGTGTATAGCAAGCCGGGATTCAGCAACGTGATGCAGAAGAGAGATACTTTCGATTTGCGTGAGACGGATTCCAACAATTCTTTTGATTGTCTGAATACTTACATCACTTACCAGCTTACCCGTTTTGATAAGGCGCATTTTGACCGTTTCATCAGTAGGAAACTGGGCAATGATTTCATCGGGGCAGAGATGAAGACAGGAAAGCATCGTCTGTGGCAGACAAGAATCGTAGAGTCTCCTACCTTGTTTCATCACGAAATGCTGGTAGAAGTGCCTTTCAATCCTATCCAGTATCAGTCGATGCAGATGAGGATGCAGGTGCCGATGCTGCCCATCCTGAAGGGAATGATGTGGCAGATGATAGGAAGTCTGCTGGTTACCATCATGCTTCTCCTGAGCATAGCTTATCTCATCAAGGTGATGCTCCTGCAGAAGAAGGTGGATAAGATGCGAAGCGACTTTGTGCATACGATGATTCACGAGCTGAAACGCCCCGTGCAGACGCTGAAGATGTGTGTATCTGTATTCTCTGCTCAAAAGACAGATGAGAAGGATGAGAATGCTCTCATCATGGAGACGGTTAGAGAGGAAAGCGATAACCTGACCGCCTATCTCGCCAAACTCCGGGAAGTAATCAGGGCAGAGGAACATATCCCGCTCCAGATAACGTCTTTCGATATCCATGCCGCCTTGCTGAATCTGGTGGCTGTGTATCGAAAGAACAGACAGAAGGAGGTGAATGTTTCGCTCGATTACCAGCGCACTTCCGACCTGATGATGGGAGATAGAGACCAGCTTCTGAATGTGGTCAGCAACCTGATGGAGAACTCGGTGAAGTATTCTGGAGACATAGTCAATATCCATGTTGCCTGCCGAGATACCGGGAAGGGGGAAGTCATGATTTCTGTATCAGATAATGGAATCGGAATTTCGCCCGACGAGCAGCAGAGAGTCTGGACGAAGTTCTATCGCAGCAATGCTTACCCGGATATGATGCAGCCAGGCATCGGCTTGGGTTTGAGTTTTGTGGATATGATAGTGAAGGCCCATGGGGGCAGAAAAATGATGCAGAGCGAAGTGGGCAAGGGAACCAGGATTTCGATCATCATCCCGCAGCACTCCTGATGCATCCGGTTTAACGCTATAAACAACAGGAAAAATGATCAAGATATTATTTGCAGACGATGACTTGAAGTATTCCATGTTGCTGAAGAGTTTCCTGCAGCAGCATGGCTACGATGTGACTTATGCCGGAAATGGCAAGAAGGCATGGGAACAGTTCCCGGAGGTGAAGCCCGATCTGGTATTGCTCGACATCAATATGCCGGAGATGGATGGCTATGAGGTGGCTGAGCGCATCAGAGCCATCGACCCGAAGGTGCTTATCTTCTTTCTCACCGACCGTACGGAGAAGAACGATCGGCTGAAAGGTTTCTCCCTGAAGGCAAACGATTATCTTGCCAAACCCTTCTATCCGGAAGAGTTGCTGGCAAGAATAGAGGAGCGGTTCTCCATGAATGAGAGTGAGACGATAGAAGAGGAGGTGTATCATTTCGGTGAAACCACCTTCTGCTATAATAACAATGAGCTTCGCACCCGTTCCTCTCGTGTGCTCATCACCAGCCGACAAGCCGACATCCTCCGTCTGTTGGCGAAGAATATCGGTAATGTAGTAAGCAAGGAGATGATACAGGAGGCGGTGTGGGGAACCGTGAGCTATGCCAACTCCCTGGCTGTGAATGTGCAGATGACGTATCTCCGTCATGCTCTTCAGCATGATGCGACCGTTAAGATTGAGTCGCTGAAGAAAAAGGGATATGTACTTACTCTCTTTTCTGAAGTATAGTAAATACCTCTTTTATCCGAATTATAAAAAAGTTGATCCGAAACAGCGGCTATTGCTAGCCATCTGTCTCGGATCTTTTTATTTGTGGATGAAGCGGTTTATTCTTCTGTTTTTGCCATCATCTTCTCATAGAGTCCATCCACGATGGAGTCGGCGAGCGAGATGTTGGGCACCATGATGTTTTCACACTTCAGGTATTCGCATGCCTTGAGGAAGATCTCAGCGGCAGGAATGATGACGTCGGCACGGTCTTCTTTCAGGGAGAAGGAAATCTCGCGCTCCTCGATGCTCAGGGGCTGCATCATCGAATAGAGACGCTTCAGTTCGGCAAGCGTCAGGTTTTTGGAGTCCTGCTTGCTGTGGCGTGCCAGCTTGTTCAACTTGTTGATGTTGCCACCCGAACCGATGATCCTGATGTCGCCGTATTGCTCGGCATATCTCGTCAGGTTCTCCTTGAAGAGCTTTTCGGTTTCGGCAGTCACCTTGCCGCTCAGCATTCTCAGAGTACCCATGTTGTAGGAATAGCTTTCGGCGAGCACACCGTCATGGATGATACTCACCTCCGTGGAACCACCGCCCACATCAATGTAGGCAAAGCTGCCCTCGTTGGAGTCTGTTTTCTCTACCAGGTTGTTGTAGAGGAGCTGTGCCTCCTCCTGCCCCTTGATGATTTCGAGTTTGATGCCGGTTTGCTTCTCTATCTTCTTGAGCACCTTCTTGCCGTTCTCGGCATCGCGCATGGCTGAAGTGGCACAGGCGCGAAATGCCTCTACGTCATTGAGTTTCATGAATTGCTTGAAGCCCTTCATCATGTGGAGCATCATCTTCTCACGCTCCTTGGAAACCTTTCCCAGGGTGAATACATCCTTACCCAATCGCAATGGGATGCGGATGAACATGAGTTTTTTGATGCGGTCTTCCTCTCGGATTGCCTCGGGATCGAAGCGCTTGATGAGGAGTCGGGCTCCGTTTGAGCCGATATCAATGGATGCTAAATTCATCATTATTTATATGCTTTATTATTTATATGCCTTATAAAGTTCTTCCTGACTGCGGAATGGTTCGCCTTCCACAAACTCCTTGCCGCCCTTGCCATCTACCACTCTGCCGTTCATCGTATCTCTCATACCATAGGAGATGGTGCGGAGCAGGTCTGCCTGCATATCCTCGTCATATACCGGGGTGAGTACCTCGATGCGGTTGATGAGGTTTCTTGGCATCCAGTCGGCAGAACCGATGAAGTATCTTGGCTTGCCTCCGTTGGCAAAGATGAGGATACGGCTGTGCTCCAGATAGCGGTCGATGATGCCCACGCAGCGGATGTTGTCGCTGAGCTTGGCGATGCCTGGCACCAGCGAACAGTTGCCGCGGATCACGATGTCTATCTTCACGCCAGCCTTCGATGCCTGATAGAGCTTGGTTACCATATCGGTATCGGTGATGTGGTTGATCTTCATCTTCACCCAAGCCTCCTTGCCCTCGTTGGCATTCTTGATTTCTGTATCAAGCATGCGCAGGATGCGGCTCTTCATGGAGTTTGGAGAGACGAGAAGCTCGTTGAAGCGGAATGGTGAGAATGGACGGTCGATGAAATCGAATACCTTAGCCACCTCGTTTACCAGCTTAGTACGGGCTGTCATCATCAGATAGTCGGTATAGATCTTGGCATTGCCCTCGTGGAAGTTTCCGGTTCCCACACAGGCGATGTTGCCCTTCTTTGATTCGATATAGAGCAGCTTGGAGTGAATCTTCAGTCCTTCTACACCGAAGATTACGTTCACGCCCTCTTCCTGCATGCGCTTGCTCCATTTGATGTTGCTCTCCTCGTCGAAACGTGCCAGAAGCTCTACTACGGCAGTTACCTTCTTACCGTTGCGGGCAGCAGTGATGAGTGCCTTCACTACCTTTGAATCCTTTGCCAGACGATAGAGGGTGGTCTTGATTGCTTTCACCTCGGGCTTGATAGCAGCCTCACGGAGCACACGGATGTAGCCGTTGAAGCTATGGTAGGGTACATGGATAAAACGGTCTTTCTCACGAATCTGGTCGAGGATGCTCTCGTTGGAGAGGAACTCCGGTTTCATGATAGGAGCCCACTTCTCGTACTTCAGTTCCTTGTGTCCGCAATCTGGGAACGACATCAGATCCTTGTGGTTCTGGTATCTTCCGCCAGCCAGTGAAGCATCCAGTTCTTTGGTGTTCAATCGCTCACGGAGTTTCTTTTGGAGTTCCTTCGGCATCTCCTGATCGTAGATTACGCGCACGGCTTCACCCTTCTTACGGCTGTTTACACCCAGTGCAATCTTCTCCATGGTTCCGAAGTCGGCATCATTGTCCATCTCCATTTCGGCATCCTTGGTAAACTTGAAACTGAAAGCACGGTAGGTGCTCTCTTTGAAACCGAGGAATACCAGAGGTAGACAGTATCTGATTACATCGTCCAGATACATGATGTTGTCAAAACCCTCGCTTGCCGGCACCTTTACCCAGCGTCCGTAAACTCTATCTGGTACCTTTACTACGGCATATTTCTTCTTCTTGTCATCCTCAGCCTTTTCTACGGCAAGGTAAATGCGGTTGTCCTCCAGTGTGGAGAGGTCGTCTATCTCGTTGAGCCAGATAGGGTTGACAGAACCATTGAGCTTGTCGTAGAAGAACTGCGTAAGGAATTCCTTCTGCTCGTCGTTGAGCTGGTCTTCGTTGAGCAGGCGAACCTTGTGTACTTCAAGCTCTCGGAAAACCGTATCCACCGCCTCAGTGTATTCTTTCGAATAAGATTCATTGAGTTTATTAATTGCTTTAAGTGATTTCTTAATCTGCTGTTCGGCATCCTTGTCGAGCTTCTGGTTGAGCATGCGGTTGAGTGATGCCACGCGGACACGGAAGAACTCGTCAAGGTTATTGGAATAAATACCGAGAAAAGAGAGACGCTCCAACAATGGGACGTACTCTTTCTCTGCTTCCTGGAGAATGCGATGGTTGAAGTACATCCAACTGATATCGCGTTCTACGTATGCCTTTTTGAGTAATTCTTCTTTGGTCATAGTCGTTTGCTAATTATAGAGTTATTTAACTTTCTAATGTCTTTCCATACGCCCTGGGCTAGGGGCTTTTGGGCTTTCAGCCCGTTCTTGAACCACATTCGAAAGTTTGTGGGTTATTTTATTTTGTAGACTCTTTCTTATTCTTTTTTTCAACTTTCTTTTCTGGAGCAGCTTCCTTCTTCTCTAAGTCAGCTTTCTTTTCAGAAGTCTTTTCTTTCTTCTCTGCGTTAGCTTTCTTTTCAGAAACTTTCTCGTCCTTCTTGTTCTTAGAAGGTTCTTTAGAGTCTTTGCCTGGTACTTCCAGAACGAGGAAATCTGTATCTCCGTCGATAAAGTGAAGCTCTTTACGGAAGAACTTGCTGCTGCCTGCTGGAACGATGATGTCGTGCAACTGGTCGCAGTCATCGAAAGTATGACGGCTCAACTTTTCTGGAGTTCCTGCGAAAGTAATCTTCTTCAGTTTGTCGCATTCAGCGAAAGCGTATGCTTTGATAGCTTTCACGCTGGCTGGTATATAAATGTTATCCAATTCATCACAATCATAGAATGCATCATGTTCAATCTCCTTCACCGTACTAGGGATGATGACATGAGCCAATTGTTTCTTGCCACGGAAAGCCATCTCTCCGATAATCTCTACTCCCTCAGGAATCGTAAAACTGGCATCATGGTTCATGTAGTAAACCAAGCGCTTCTTGTCGGCGGTATAGACTGCCCCGCCGTCAAACTCAAAATTATCGCTGTCAATCTTCTGTAAGGCGAGGTTGAGAACCAAGTTTTCAAACTTACCGTCTTTCTTGGACTTCTTCTTGAGAATCTCCAAAATTGCTTTTTTATTTTCCTTCATATAATCATATATGTTAATTGTATTTCTTTTCGGTTGCAAAGGTACGGCGATATTTTTAAACTAGAGCGAAAAGATGGTTACATGTTTATGACGATGATGTTACATCGATATTACGGGCGTTACAATCATATTACACGCTTTGTAAACAGGCAATGTAACACTTTTTTAATACTTATGTTTTGTGAAAGAAATATTTTATTCTTATCTTTGCAGCCGAAAAGAAATAGAAAGGCATCTTGTAGGATTTCAATTCATAACGGGATTGCTTTCTTGTTGGTAACAATCAATTAAGCTATATATATAAGGTAAAAATGAAGAAGAAAACGTATCTGTTTATAGCACTGTCTATAGTGTCGATGGGAATGAATGCCCAAAACTCAGAAAAGAGTTCTCTTGAAAACAATGTGCCTGAATTCGTCAAGACAATGAAGATAGGTGGAACCATCCGTTCTAAGTATGAATACCAAACCGAGGAAGGGGAGGGACGATTTGAGGTGCGTACGGCCCGTATCAATGTAGCAGGAAATGTAACAAAGGAGGTTAGTTATAAGGCTGAGATTGATCTCTGTGATGAGGGTAAGATCAAGATGCTCGATGCTTATACCCGCATCAAGCCTTGGAAGACACTGCAGCTTACCATTGGTCAGGAGCGTGTGCCATTCACTATTGATGCTCACCGTTCTCCTCATCAGCAGTACTTCGCCAACCGCTCGTTCATCGCCAAGCAGGTGGGCAACGTGCGCGACGTGGGTGCCGAAATCGGATACACCTGGAATGTAGGTTTCCCAATTGTGGTGAATGCCGGTATCTTCAACGGTTCGGGTTTGACCAACCAGAAGGATTACTGGACCAAGGGCGTTAACTATTCAGCCAAGGCTCAGTTCCTCTTCCCAAATGTCAACCTGGTGTTGAGTACCCAGAAGATCAAGCCATCTGATGTTACGGTAACGATGTATGATGGCGGTATCACCTTCCACAAGGGTGGTTTCATTGCTGAGGCTGAGTATCTTTACAAGCATTACAGTAAGGATGCTTTCCACGATGTTCATGCATTCGATGGTTTCGTATGCTATGATATTCCGGTGGCTAATCCTAAGAGCCTTATCAGGAAGGTTTCGCCTTTGGCAAGATATGATTTCATGAGCGACCACAGTGATGGTACAAGATATGGCGGTTCTGATACAGAACTGGGTGCATTGAAGATCAATGATTATAAGCGCCATCGTGTTACGGGCGGTGTAACCTTGAGCCTTGCCAAGCCATTCATCTCAGATATCCGTATCAACTACGAGAAATATTTCTATCGTAAAGGTGGTATAGCTAAAGTTTCAGAAAAAGATAAGATTGTTGTGGAGTTCATGACAAAGTTCTAATAATAGTTTATAGTTAAGAGTTTATAGTTTATAGCAACAGTCATCTATAAACTATAAACTCTTAACTATAAATTCCTTACAGCATTCCCTTAGAACTAGGAAGCTCGAAGTGGTAGATGTCTCTCTTTACCGCCATTTTCAGCGAACGGGCAAGTGCCTTGAAGATGCCTTCTATCTTGTGATGCTCATTTTCGCCTTCAGCCTTGATATTGAGGTTCATCTTTGCTGCATCACTCAGACTCTTGAAGAAATGCTTGAACATCTCGGTTGGCATTTCGCCAACCTTCTCTCTGTGGAACTCGGCATCCCAAATCAGCCATGGACGGCCACCGAAATCCAATGCTACCTGACAGAGACAGTCGTCCATCGGCAGACTGTAGCCGTATCTTTCTATTCCGCGCTTATCACCTAAAGCCTGCAGCAGGCATTCGCCCAGTGCAATACCCGTATCCTCAATGGTATGATGCTCATCCACATAGAGGTCGCCCTTGGTATGGATGGTGAGGTCCATCATGCCGTGCTTGCCTATCTGTTCTAGCATGTGGTCGAAGAAACCGAGACCGGTAGAAATGTCGCATTTTCCTGAACCATCGAGATTTACCTTGATGTAGATATCCGTTTCCTTGGTGGTGCGCTTCACTTCTGCGATGCGGTCGCCGGCAAAGAGAATCTCAGCAATCTTATCCCAGTCCATGCCGTCTTTTCCGAGAATCAGACTCTTGCAACCCAGGTTCTCGGCAAGCTGGGCATCGGTTTCACGGTCGCCGATTACATAACTGTTTGCCATATCGTAGGCAGGGTTGTCGATATATTCAGTCAGCATGCCTGTTCCTGGCTTGCGCATCGGCGAGTTATCTTTAGGGAAGTGGCGGTCGATGTGCTGCTTGGCAAAGTGGATGCCTTCGCTCTCCAGGGTCTGGATGATGAAGTTGTGTACAGGCCAGAAGGTATCTTCCGGAAAGGAGTCGGTACCCAAGCCGTCCTGGTTGCTCACCATCACCAGCTCGTAGTCGGTGTGCTGGGCAATGAAGGAGAGATTGCGGAACACGCCCTTGGTGAATACCAGCTTCTTGAAGCTGTCAATCTGTTCATCCTCTGGTTCCTGAATCAGAGTTCCATCGCGGTCGATAAAGAGTAATCTTGTCTGTTTCATGTCTCTTATATATGTTAATACGATTAATATTTTTCAATTTCTGCGGTTGCCATCTTCTGGCTTTCCTTCATTCTCTTCTTCTCTTCGTCTTGCACCTTGTAAGAGCCGAATTGATAGGCAAGTGAAATGCCGAGCCAGCTCAGGGCGTAGATGATGAGCAGGAAGGTGATGGTAAACACCAGGAAGAGGAGTGGGGTGAAATAACCCGGCACACCGAGCGGGTCACCATCAAGCGCACCGAGCTGTGAATAGAACTGTGCGATGATGAGGATGATGGAAGGCAGGGCTGCGATAAAGGTAGCGATGCCTACGATAATCATGCCGAGAAAACTGGTCAGAAAGAAACCTCCGAAGTGGCGGAGAATGCGGAGGAGGGATTTTCTTATCTTGCGCTTTTCGCCCTTAGGACACAGTTGCTTTCTTGGCAGGAGATGCCAGAATGATACGATAGCCATTACGATAGTGGCTCCGTAAATGATGGTTTGCAGGATGAACGAAGCCATCGGATTTACGGCTCCCCAATCGTGAAGCGGTTTGTTGGGGAGGAGGAAATAGAGTACGATAGCCAGCAATACAGCAAATGGAACATGGGTAGTCCATGTCTGTTTTACAAGTGATCTGAAGTCACTTGTTATGGTATCGTATGATGCTCTCATGCAGGAAGTTATACTTCTGTGCTTAAATAATTCATTTACTTCCATAACTATCTTGTTTTAATTTCTAATTATCGCTTTTGTTTACTCTTTTACTTTTTTACCCTTTTACCTTTAAAAGTTTCTTCTGAATTCTGAGCAGGTAATGGCGGTAGCGATAGCCACATTCAGACTGTCGGCGGTAGCTCTACCTTCCGGAAAGTTAGGGATGAGCAACTTGTGGTTCACCTTCTTTGCCAGTTCTGGCGAGATGCCTTTTCCTTCGTTTCCCATTACGATAAGTCCTCGGTTTTCGAGCTTTTGCTGATAGATGTTGTCGCCATCGAGCAGGGTGCCGTAAACGGGAACGTCGGCTGGAAGTGATTCTACCAGTCCCAGCAGGTCGCCATATTCTACCTTCACTCTTGCTATGCTGCCCATCGTGGCCTGCACCACCTTCGGATTGTATACGTCGGCAGTATCCTGACTGCAGTAGATATGGGTGATGCCAAACCAGTCGGCGATGCGGATGATGGTGCCCAGATTGCCTGGGTCCTGAACGCCGTCAAGCGCCAGACTCAGTTCGCTGGTATTAATAGAGTAATCTCCTGATGTTGCCTGTCTGAATACGGCAAGCACCTGCTGCGGATGTTGCAGGAAACTTACCTTCTTCAGTTCTTCATCAGTAACCTCTATCACTTCGGTTTCAGCCCCGAAGTGTTTGCCCCGGAGCCATTCGCCGGTAGCCACAATCAGGTCGGCAGGTTGCAGAGCGAGCAGATCGTCTACCACCTTGAAACCTTCTGCCACGAACTTTCCTTCTTTATTTCTGTTCTTCTTCAGTTCGAGCGAACGTATGTACTTTATTTTATTCTTGCTAATCATTTATTTTTTGTCTATATGTGTGCAAAGGTAACATAAAATATAGACATTTCAAAATAAAAAGTGCTAAATATTTTGTATTTAATTTGTTTTGCATTATCTTTGCATATCAAAAACGATAGATATTTTGAAAATACAGAAGATTTCATTACTTGCCTTGCCGCTGCTCATAGCATCTTGTTCTTCAAGCAAAATGGTGCCGGAAGGGGAGTATATATTAAATAAGGTAGAAGTGAAGAGCGACTCGGCAGGGTATAATGCCGGGGCGCTCAAGCAGTATGTGCGCCAGAAAGAGAAACCGAAACTCTTCTCGCTCTTCAAGAATCCTTTCAGCAAGAAACCTGTCATCTACGATACTTTGCAGGCACGGCTCTCCTGTCAGGATCTGATTACCGCCATGCAGAACCAGGGCTTCATGCATGCTGGGGTGTCGCTCTATACCACCAAGAAAGGAAAGAAACTGGATGCTACCTATCTGTTGCATCCCGGAGAACCTTTTATGATAGGTAAGGTGAAATATGAGGTGGAAGATGAACATATCCAGCAACTTCTGCATCTCGATAATCCCGATAATCAGCAGATTAAGCCGGGTATGAGATTTACGGTAGAAACATTGGATAATGAGCGCAGGCGTATCTCCAGCCTTCTGACCAATGATGGCTATTTCCGCTTTCATAAAGATTTTATCCAATTTTCTGCCGATACGATTGCGGGACAGAAGGATATCGCCCTGACGCTCCACCTGATGAAGTATAAGGCAAACAGTAATGCTCCTGAGGTTGATCATCCCCGATATGAAATCAGAAACATCAACTATCTGAGTAATGACAGCGACCGAATCCATCTGCGCCATCAGGTTTTGCTCAATGCCACTGCCCTCAGAGAAGGCCGTCCCTACAGTGCCGCCGCCTTGCAGCGTACCTATAACAACTTTGCCCGTCTGCAGGCGGTGAAGTATACCAACATCAGATTCTCTGAAGTTCCTGACAGCAACCTGGTTACGGAGAACGGAATGGAGAGGAACAGCATCAGCCGGCAGATGGATTGCAATATCCAGATCAGTACCAACAAGCCTTCTACCATCGCCTTCCAGCCGGAGGGAACCAATACGGCGGGCGACTTGGGAGCTGCAGCTTCGCTCACTTATACCAACCGAAATCTCTTCAGAGGTAGTGAGCAGTTGAGCATCGAACTTCGTGGAGCCTACGAGGCCATTACCGGTCTGGAGGGGTATCAGGATCAGAACTATACTGAATATTCGGTTGAAGGCAAACTGGTTTTCCCTCGTTTCTTGGCGCCTTTCCTTTCAAGAAATTTCAGAAGAAGACAGACGGCAAACAGCGAGTTGTCGGCAAGTTGGAATCTTCAGAACCGTCCGGAGTTTCATCGCCGCGTATTCTCTACTGCCTGGCGTTATCGCTGGACAGAACCGCGTCATCACCTGGCCTGGCGTTTCGACCTGCTCGATCTCAACTATGTGTATATGCCATGGATATCCGAGACTTTCAAGAGAGACTATCTTGATAATGCAGAAAACAGAAATGCCATCCTCCGCTACAATTACGAAGACCTGTTTATCATGAAGATGGGTTTCGGTTTGAGTTATAGCGATGGGGTAGATGCTGTGCGAGTGAATGTAGAGAGTTCGGGCAATCTGCTGAGCGGTGTTTCCAAGACATTTGGTTTCAAGGTGAACAGCCAGGGACAGCGTACATTATTTAATATAGCTTATGCCCAGTATGCCAAGTTTGATGTAGATTATACCCACCTGATGCAGTTTGATAAGCGCAATGCTCTGGCGCTGCATGCGGGTATCGGTGTGGCTTATCCTTACGGCAACAGTACGGTGTTGCCTTTCGAAAAGCGTTATTTCTCGGGTGGTGCCAACTCGGTAAGAGGTTGGGGCGTAAGAGAATTAGGTCCGGGCAAGTTTAAGGGAACTGACGGTAGAATAGATTTCATCAACCAGACGGGTGATGTGAAGCTCGACTTGAATGCCGAATATCGCACTTCGCTCTTCTGGAAGTTTGAGGGTGCAGCGTTTATCGATGCCGGTAATATCTGGACACTTCGCAATTATCAGGATCAGCCTGGTGGCCAGTTCAAGATAGATGAATTCTACAAGCAGATAGCTGTAGCCTATGGCTTAGGTCTCAGGTTGAATTTCGATTACTTCATCCTCCGTCTGGATATGGGTATGAAGGCAATCAATCCAGCCTACGGAACGAAGGAAGAGCATTGGGCGATTATCCACCCGAAACTAGACCGCGATTTCGCCTTCCATTTCGCAGTAGGTTTGCCGTTCTAAATGCAGCTAATAGTTTATAGTTAATAGTTTATAGCCAGGAGTTTCTGTAGGGCATCTTTTTTGATTATGATGCCCCTCAGAAACTCCTTACTTTTTTCAAGGCAATTTTTCCAACTTAATCTTCCAGAGCCCCTTTTCCATACACATCGGCAGTTGGAAATCGGCCTGTTCTATGAGCTGCGGATCCTGCCCGATGCTGTCCATCTGCAGAAAATTATGAACCGTAAGGGTAACGGTGGCACTTGTTTCATCGTCACCGAAATCAATATCCGTAATCTCGATGCTGGCATCCTCCGGTTTCTGGCGCAGCAGTTCCACGTCGGTCTCGTTCACATTACTTGCAGCATAACGCAGCCAGCGCTCCGATTCCTGGGTGCAATACTTCACGGCTTTCGGGAAATGCCAGTTGAAATAATTGTTGGCAAACGAATCAACATCTGCCTTCAGCTGGTCCTCGCTGCCTTCGTGAGGTTCACAGCCCGAAAGGCTGAATATACTTGCGGTCATGCATGCCACAGCTATGCATAAACCTATCATCGACTTCTTCATCATGATTCTCAAATCTTAAAAATTCTATTTTTTTGCGATATTTCGGCACAAAGATAGTAAAAAACTTTGTAATAAGAATCTTTTTTGCTAACTTTGCATGGAAAATAACAATTAAAATGCTGAAATTTATATCCTTTGGCAGTGGAAGTAGTGGCAATTGCTATTATCTTTACACTGATACGGATTCGATACTGATAGACGTAGGAGTAGGAATAAGAATATTGAAGAAGCATTTCCATAACTATGGACTTCGCTTCGAGGATGTGCATCACGTCCTCATCACCCATGACCACGCCGACCATGTAAAGTCGGTGGGGAGTCTGAGTACTGACTATCATCTACCGGTATATACGACCCGTAAAGTACATCAAGGCATCGAGCGCAACTATTGTGTTCGAAAGAAGATAGAGCCTAACCATGCTCGTGTGATAGAGAAGAAAGTAACTTTCACACTGGGCGAGTTTAAGATTACTCCGTTCGGTGTACCCCACGACAGTACCGACAATGTTGGCTATTTCGTGGAGTGCGGTGGTGTAAACTTCTGTCTCATCACCGATGTGGGGCATATTACTGAAGAGATGCACGACTTTATCGGCCGTGCCAACTATCTTGTGCTCGAGGCGAACCATAGTGTAGAGATGCTCCAGCAGGGTCATTATCCCCAGTATCTGAAGGAACGCATTCTGGGAGATAACGGTCATCTGAGCAACGACGATTGTGGCGAGGCGCTTGCCAATTATGCTACACCGGAGCTTCATCACGTCTGGCTCTGTCATCTCAGCGAGGAGAACAACCATCCTGAGCTGGCACGCAAAACCGTGGAGCAAATCCTGCGCAGTAAAGGCATCATAGCCGGCAAGGACTTCCAGCTGGAAGTATTGAAGCGCAAGACACCGAGCGAAATCTATAAGCTGGTGTAGGGCAGGTGTAAAACTAAAAAGGTAGCCGGATAAGGAGTTATATTGAGTTAACTCCTTATCCGGCTATTTCATGAATACGAAATAAACGGCTGCAATCAGGCAGCAGAAGGCTGCGAAATGATTCCAGTGCAATCCCTGTCCCTGAAAGAGGATATTGGCGATGATGGCGAAGACGATAAGCGATACGCATTCCTGAATCACCTTGAGCTGGACCAGATTAAACGGTCCGCCATTATCCACGAAACCGATGCGGTTGGCTGGTACCTGACAGCAATATTCGAAGAAGGCGATGGCCCAACTGAAGGCGATGACACCGATAAGAGGCCAGTTGCTGCTCACGCCCGTTTGTTGCAACTTGAGGTGTCCGTACCAAGCCAGCGTCATGAAGATGTTGCTCAGCACCAATAATAATATAGTATACAATCCGTTCATAATCTTATCTTTTTTGCGGGTGCAAAGGTAATATATTTTTTAAAACCCTCCAAATTTCAGGGAAGTTTCATTTCGTTTTTGTTTTGATATGGCTGTTTTTGGCAGATAAATCTCCGATGTTCTGATATTTATCTCCGAAAGATAAGTGTGCTGTTTGCGTATGGCTAGTAGGCTGTTTGGGGCGAACAGCCAACTGGCGGAATAGGGAACAGTAGGCTGTTCCTATGAGACAGTCATCTCAGACGGGGAAACCAGATTTCTCCTTCCATCTGCACTTTGATATCAGCTATCGCAATATCTTCTTCCATAGATTCTTGTATTCAAGAATCTCGTTTATTAGTTGGCATCAAGATTTCGGTATAATCTGGCAAACTCTTCTAATCTAACTACTAGTACTCTTGGAAAATCAATGTTTTCTAAATCTTTGAAATGTTTATCATCTGATACAATGAAATCGGCATTAGCAAAGACTGCACAATCCACAAACTTATTATCATCGGGATCCTGTGTGATAAGATTCCAATGATAATGAGCATCAACTCTTTGGGTATTTGGAGCTTGAGTTATAATCTCTAATACCATAGTTGCTATTAATCGATTCGTTTTTAAACAAAGTATTTCTTCGTATTCTTCTAGAATTTCAGTTGTAAAGCAGAGACAATAGTCCCCATTCAAGAATCTTTCCCATAAGAAATAATTTTTGCTTTTCCTTGCAATTATCTGCAAGAGACAGTTGGTATCTAAGACGATATTTCTCTGCATAGTCAGTTTATTTATAAGTCGTGCGCAAATGTTCTGACTGCATTTCCTGCAACTTTTCATTGCTCATTTCGCCAGATTCCCAAAGCTTATCTATTTCTCGCTGCAAGCGATCATTCATGAACTTTACTAATGTTCGTTTCAAGTCTGCCAAGTCCTGTTCTGACTGCAAACAAGAGATAACATTGAGCACCGCCTGCTGGGCCTGATTGAATTGTAATACTTGTGTTGCCATAATTGTAATTTTTAAACATTTCACTCTGCAAAGATACAGATAATTATTGAAACTCCAAAGATTTTGAGAAGAATATTTTGATTTTGCAAGAAAAATGGGGGATAATATAAAAAAGGTGGCGAATCTTTTTGTTATCTCTGATTTTTGCAGTATCTGGATTGATTCGCATAATCCTTTAAATTTCCGTGTCCTCAGCCATTTTCTTTCAGATTTTCTTGCGAGTTCCAATCTTTCTTCGTATCTTTGCCGTGCCAGTTATTCATTTAAACAAGGAGCAATATGATGGTACATCGAGATAAGATATTATGTTTTTTGGTTTTATTCTGCAGCTTCTTTGCACATACTCCTCTGCAAGCCCAGCAGCCACGCAAGAAGGTGGGGCTCGTGTTGGGTGGAGGTGGTGCCAAGGGTGCGGCTGAAGTAGGTGTGCTCAAGGTGCTGGAAGAGGCTGATATTCCTGTAGATTATATTGCCGGAACAAGTATCGGTGCCATCGTGGGCGGACTCTATGCCATCGGCTACGATGCTGCGGATATCGATAGCCTCTACCGTAACCAGAACTGGCTTTTCCTTTTGAGCGACCAGGTGAAACGTGAATCGGAGACTTTTCTTTCTAAAGAAGAAAGGGAGAAATATATCGTTCATATACCTCTTTCCAAAGAGAGGAAGGTCTCGTTGCCAACCGGTTATGTGAAGGGGCAGAATATCTTTAACCTTTTCTCTAAACTTACCGTGGGGTATCATCAGGTGGATGATTTCTCCAACCTACCTATTCCTTACCGTTGCGTGGCGGTAGATCTGGTAGAAGGCAAGGAGGTGGTGTTTTCATCGGGCTCGTTGCCATTGGCGATGCGTGCCAGCATGTCGATACCGGGCGTGTTTGCTCCGGTAGAATGGAAAGGGAAGATGCTGGTGGATGGCGGCGCCTTGAACAATCTGCCGGTTGATGTGGCAAAGGAAATGGGAGCAGATGTGATTATCTGTGTAGATTTGAGTACCGGTTGGAAGAAGAAGGAAGAACTGAAATCGGCTTCTTCTGTTGTAGAACAGCTCATAAGTATGATGGGGCAGAACAAATACCGGAAGAATATGGCTGAAGCCGATCTTTATATCAATCCTTCTCTGAAAGGTTATTCGGCAGCCAGTTTCCAATCTGAAGCCATTGATACCATGATACAGCGGGGAGAACAGGCTGCCCGTCAGAAATGGGATGAGCTGATGGCTCTGAGAAAGTATATCTATGCTGATGCTTGTGATTCTGTAGCCTCTGATGATACATTACAGGATAAACGCCTCAAACAGCCGAAACCTTCTCAGACGGAAGCTTATCATATAGGAAGCATCCGGTTAGAAGGCATCAGCGGAGAGGAGGAAAAGTGGATTAGAAAGAAAATTGCTCTACGGGAGAATTCGGAAGTCAGTCCTGAGGAGATAGATGGCACACTTGCCATGCTCAGAGGACTGAATATCTTTTCGCGTGTAGAATACAGACAGTCTAACGAGGAACCTTATGACCTGGTATTCATGCTGGAACCCAACGAATCGAGAAGAATCAGTGTAGGTGCACGTTTCGATACGCAGGATTTGGCGAGCGTCATTGCTCAGATATCCAATAACCAGCAGTTTTCTACCCGTCATCACTATGCCTTTACAGGACGCATTTCCCGTAATCCCTATCTGGAAATGAAATATGCCTATGGCAACCTTTTCGGAGCGAAAATTGGCATTTCCTATCGTATGGCTCATTATGATTTCGACCTTTATGCGGACAAGCATAAGCTGGATGCCCTGGAGTTTCTTTCGCATTCTTTCGCTGGATTCTATACCCGCGATATCGGTAATTTCAGATTGAAGTCGGGAGTGCAGTTTGATTATTATCATTATCATTCTGATATGTTCGAACGCGACGGAAGCATCCAGACACGTTCGTCAGACCATTTCCTGAACTACTTTGCATCTGTTGTGATGGATACTTACGACCGCCGCTATTTCCCGACCCGTGGTAGCCGCATTCAGGTTCAGGGCATTCTGCATACGGATGACGGAATACATTATGCTGATGGTAATCCTTTTGCTGAAGCTGCTTTTCAAGGAGAATGTGCCGTACGTCTCAATTCCAGATTCTATCTGCTTCCTAAGCTCAAGAGCCGCTTCTTGTTTGGCAGTTCCGTACCAGCCATTTATCAGAATTATGCAGGTGGAGTAGCTGACGGTTACTATCTGCCTTGGCAGGTGGCATGGGAGAGTGCGCAGCATGTTCATCTGCTGGAGCGCAATGTGGTGACTGGTCAGCTCGGTTTCCGCTATCGGGTAAAAGGAAAGTTCTATCTTACCGCTCTGGGAGAGTATGGCAAGGAAGCCCGCAAGTTTTCCCATATTCTCATCGGTGATGATTTGTGGGGAGGAGCCTTGAGAGCATCCTATGATTTCGTATTGGGTCCGGTAAGCATTCAGGCTAATTATTCTAGCTTGGGTAAGAATGTAGGATTCTATATCAATGCAGGATTTGTATTCTGATTTCCTTATCTGCATCATGTAAACCAGAACCTGCATGTTTATATGTGTCATGGCGGTTCGCACAAAACTCGCATCTTGTCGTTTCCAGAGCCTACAAGACAGGAAATCATCAGTCTGATAGGTGGTTGGCTGAAGGAATAATGCTTTCATCAACCAATCATGATGGATAAAATGAAAGATTTTTTCAAAAAATATCCATAAAAGTTTGGTGGTTTCAGAAAAATGTATTACCTTTGCAATCGCTTTTGAAAACAAAGCTTTTTGCAGAGGCACCCTTAGCTCAGTTGGTAGAGCAACTGACTCTTAATCAGTGGGTCTAGGGTTCGAATCCCTAAGGGTGTACAAAAAACTCCGAAGAATCAATCTTGGTTCTTCGGAGTTTTTTTTGTAATAATGATTACCATTATACGATAGAGGCGATTGTTCTGAACATCATGATGCCGGTGAATTACAGACAGTCCGATTTTTATGTAAAATATCGACATTTTACCTTGAATTATCTAAAACTAGTCCTCCATTCCCTATCATATATTAATAAACTTCATAAATTCACTGTCATTATGTCAAGAAACAAGAAAACATCAGAGTCTTTATTCCAGTTCATGAACCTCCTCATCGCCCTGTTGCTGAAGAACGGGCAATACCGCACCTCGCTGCATTACAAGGCATCCCTCAACAGCTTTAAGCGATACCGTGACAACAAGGATATTGCCCTAAAAGAGATAGATGCAGAAGTGATGCGCTCGTATGAGGCGTACCTGCATCATACGGCGGAGGTATGCAAAAACACCAGCTCCTTCTATCTCCGCATCCTCCGTGCCACCTACAACAAAGCTGTGGCAAAGGGACTGACGCCACAGCAGCATCCCTTCTCGGATGTCTATACCGGTATTGCCCAAACTCGCAAGAGAGCCATACCTACAGAAAATGTCAGCCAGATCAAGAGTCTGCAATCTGTCAAGGATCTCACTCCCAAGGAAGAGATGGCAAGAGATACATTCCTGATGAGTTTCTATCTGCGTGGTATCTCTTTCATCGACCTGGCTCATCTCCGCAAGTCTGACCTCAAGGACGGTTATCTTCATTATACAAGAAGAAAGACAGGACAGCGTCTCACCATCCGATGGGAGAAGGAGATGCAGGAGTTGTTGGAAAAGTATCAGGCGCAGACTGCCTCCTCATCTTATCTCTTTCCTTTCCTTGTTGATGATGGAAACAAAAGACAGGATAAAACTATTGACAAAAAGCAGGATGAGGCACGCCTATATCACAATGCGGAAGCGCGTATCTCCTACCACCTCAGAAAGTTTGGAGCTACGATAGGCATCAAGGGCAAGCTCACCCTCTATGTTGCCCGCCATTCCTGGGCAACGACGGCAAGAGATAATCATATCTCTATCTCTGTCATCAGCGAGGCATTGGGACATCATTCCGAAACCACCACACAAATCTATCTCCGTTCCATCAAAAGCTCAGAAGTAGATGATGCCAACGCCAAGATACTGGCAGCCCTATAAGCCACAAAAAAGAATAAAAAGAGGGATTATGTAAAATGAACCAAAATGAACCAATTTTTCTGAATCTCTATATAAGAGACACAGAATCTTACCGCAAAATTACGAAAATTATTGGAAACAAGCAAATTATGGGTGTTAAAAAATTAATATCGTTCTACGAAAATCAACATTTTTTTACGCTTCTTTTCGTACATAATTTCCTAAGTCGTTGATTGAACGAATGTTTTCGGCATTTCTGTGTCTCTTATATAGAGATTCAGAAGAACGGGAGTGATTGAGGGAAGGATTTTGAGGACAAAGGAATCGGACAGCTAATCATTCCAAGGGTTGCAGACTATCATGCTCTTGGATCAGGAGTACGTCTGTGATTAGAGGTTTCCGTTATTGGAAATAGACTAACCAACCCTTTCTTGCCAAGTGTTTTGAAACATGATTTCACGACACGGGGGAATGAGAAGTACACCCTGATCAAAATAAAAAAAATAAACAATGATACAACCTGACAACGAGGAGAGTTGGTACGCATTCAAGATATTTTTTGGGAAAGGAAAGCCTATCAAGGCATATTTCGTTGCCAAAGGAATAGAGCATATTTATGATGTGAAACAAGAATATTGGGACAAGAATAAGAAAAAGAGTCTGTTGAAGGAAGTTCCTATTATGCCATCTCTCATTCTTTTCCGTACTACGAGAACAGAAGCCGAAGAGATTGAGCGCAATTTTCTCAATAAAGTGATGCTCTATCGTGGCAAAAATTCTGAGAACTTGAAAGAACCTTCTAAAATTTCAGAACGTGAAGTGAAAATCTTCAATATTGTAGCAACTTCTGGTGTTGAAGGACTGGATTTTTACGATGAGTATAATCCCAAGTTTACCAAAGGTGACAAGTTCCGAGTCATTGAAGGTCCTTTGAAAGGAGCGGAAGGCTATGTCGTCCGTATCAAAAAAGATCATAAACTTTATGTGAGTATCAAGGGGTTGTGTGCTGTTACGACAGGATATATTCCTAAAGCATACTTGCAAAAAATCGAATAGAGTATATGGAAATGTCAGATATTAAGCAAGTGGTACTGACGAGGAAAAGTACCTCGCCAGTAACAGAGTATTAATCGAGATGATGATGAGCAGCCCAGCTGCCCGCATCCAAACACGGACACTCTTTGGGAGTAGTTCCCGGCAAATCCCGATGCCCCACAATCTTCGCTTTCGGAAAGAGAATCTTCAGATTCCTGAAAAGGTCAATGAGTCTCGTTTCCTGCTCAGTTGTCATGGTGTTGCAAGGCTTGCCTTGCTCATCGAGCCCTCCCTCATAGCAGATGCCGATAGAGCATCTATTATAAGGTCTGGCATGAGCACCAACCTCCAACAGCATCCGGTGCTGCGTCATCGTACCATCCTTACGGATGTAGAAGTGGTAGCCGATGTCATAAAACCCACGCGCCTTATGGTCGCGTCGCAGCTGTTCTACACTATAGTCCAGATTGCATCGGCTAGCCGAGCAATGCAAAACCAGATATTTAATGTCGTTAGCCGACATATATTGACTTTGTCTCATAATTCACAATTCATAATTCAACATTCAACACTTAACATTGCTATAAGGCATTTGCGCACGAGCTTACTCCCAGTGCAGTAAGAGCTGCAATCAAAGCTTGAACAGCAGCATTCAAAATTGAAACCCAAGAAATCTTCTTGGAACCATCATTAAAATTCTTCATAATCAGAAATGTGTTTAAAAGTGAAACATAAGTTTGAAGGGGTGACCACACCCTGCATTATGCAGGATGCAGTCACAGGGAGAATCCTACTCCAGGCCATCACCGCTACCGTCGGTGCCAGAGTCGGTACTGCTTCCACCGCCAGGGTTTGGTGTATCACCACCATCACCCGATGGCTTGTTGTCATTCTTGTCGTCCTTGGTAGGCTTCTTCTTCGCAGCCTCCAGGTCAACGGTAGTCTCGTTCGCCTTTTCAGCCTTGAGCAAGGCAGCTTGACCAGCACGGCTTGCCACAAGTTTGAACTCAGCTTTATCAACAAGGTTCTCAAAGTCCACACCAGGGTTGAACTTGATGTTCACCGACTTGATGTTCTCCTCGGTAAACTTCTCCAGCGACTCCGCACCCTCGCAGTTGATGGAGATGCTAAAGACACCAAACTCACCGAGTTTAATCTTGTTGCCGTTGAGCAGTTGCTCTACAATGCAGTCACACATGTCCGACAGGATGGCTTTCACCATACCTCGGCTGTAGCCAGCGTTATGTGATGCAATGTGCTTGCAAAACTTGTTCAAGTCCCAGATTTCACGAACTTGGTTCTTGGCATAAGCCTTTTGAGGCTCCTCTGGTTTGATAGGATTACCCATCATGTAAATAGAATACTCAATCATAATCGATTCCTTTCTTTTAAATTGTTAATACTAAAATTGTCAGCTACTCCAAACTTCGAATGTCGAGCACCCCGGGTATTGAATTCTTCACTCATCACTCTTCGTTCTTCGTTTAAGCTGTTGCAAAGATACAACATCTGTGGTCCGAAAACAATTCCGTTGAAAGGCATTGAAAAACGTTGAATATCTATTGAATAAGGTTAAGAAAATCATTAAGAAATCATAGCCAGCAAATCATTTTTTACTTTTTTACCCTTTTACCTTTATACGATGTCAGATGTAACTTTCAATATATACGGAGGCAATAACCAAATCCTCCCCAACGCTACAAAGGCAGAGCAAAACTTCTATGGTGACCAGTTCGCAGAGAAGACGCTTGCCAAGGATGGCGAAGCACCTCAACCTCTCACTGAGGAAGAACAGGCTTTGTCTATATATATAAATAAGGTGGAATCCTTGCGAGGCTACATCACCCTCCTTCGCTCCTGCAAGACAGCGAGAGACCTGGGCGAGGTGGTGGCAACCATGCGACAGCAAGAGCCATCCCTCACCGATGAGCTGATAGTGAAGCAGAGTTTCATTTCCCTTCTCCTTCCCTTTGTTCCGAAATGGGAGAAAGGGAAGACCATCGACAACATCCGGGTAGCAATCAATACTGCCTGGACGGCCCGCAAAAAGACTATCCGTCAAGCAGGTCGCTAAAACACCCTCAAAAAAGTATCTTAAGATACATGGGCAAGTATCCTAAGATACTTTGGAAAGTATCCTAACCCTCTTTAAATTCATATTTATGTCAGAAGAGCAAAATACATTCGATATCAAGCAGAGTAACGTGCAGATATTGCCTAATGCAAAATATGCCATACAGAATTTCTATGGAGCAGAATATGCCAGGAAAGTGCTGAGCAACCGTCCTTGTAACAAGGAGGCCATTGCAGAAAGCTCTATACTCGACATGTTTTACTATAGTGATACCAAACCATGTCCAGTCTCCAACGAAATCATCCGCAAGGAGATACTTGCTTTGTGCGAAAAGCGTTTGGTAGAAGATAATGTTCTTTGCCTATATGGTGAAGAGGGTGTTGGCGTTTCCACAGTGCTGGCGCAGTTTGCCAGGGAGCATGGTCGTAACTGTATGAGCTATTTCAACGATGGCCTTGACATTATGTTGATGGATGCGGATGTGATGGAGCACAGCGTTGTGGAGCAATTGTACTGGTATGCCTACGGGGCAGATGAACTTTTCGACATTAGGGATGCAGAGAAAGCCAACATTACTGCATTATGGCCATCCGTTTATCGGAAAATCAAACGTTCTGATAAGCCATTATACTTCGTCTTTGATGGTTTTGATCATGTTCCGCCAGAAAAGGTTGAGAGTGTCAAACGTTTTTTAGAGAAGATGTTTTGGAACAATGGTCGCTTCATTTTTTCAGGCAAGAAAGAAGATATCAAGAATATCATACCTTCCTGTTCCAAGTTGAGTATCAGTGAATACGAGATAATTCCGTTTGGTGATGCCGACGTAAAGGATTATTTCCGTAAATCGGTTTCAGACATCAATGAAGAAGAACTTCAAGCCCTATGCGACATCACAAGAGGATTGGGAAGCCGCATGGAAACAGTGCTCAACCGTTATATAAAGAAAGGTAAGCTGAAGGATTTGGTTGCATCAAATGCATCAGGCACTACCGATTTGTATGATGCTGATTTTCATCATATATTTGATACAAACGAAACTTTGACATATGATTTCTTCGCTTTATTGACCTATACGGAGTTTCCTCTTCAAGTGCCAGTGGCAGCAGCCATCTTGTCGCTGTCAGAAGATGAATTTCTTGGGGTGTCTGAGAAATATAAGGAGTTTGTACATATAGATCCGTCGGGTATTTGTACCCTCATTAATGAGGGCTTTCATAAATACCTGAAGCGTCAGTTGACGAGTTTGAAGCAGAACATAGAGTTGAAGATACTCCATGTTTTGCAGATGCCACAATATATGATTTCCCATTGCAGCTTCATCCCACCCCTCATGAAGACTTTGCATAAGACAGACCAGCTGGTAAACTTTCTCAGCAGGGACAATATCCAGAAGATACTTGTCAACAAGCATTCTCAGGCAGCTCTCAACGAGCAGTGCGAGTTTGGCTATGAAGCCTGCAAGGATGAACCGGAGAAATATGCGGCAACCCTGTTCCGTTTTGCTCTCAATAAGTCCATGTCTCGTGAGATTGAGAAAAATGAGTTGTGGGACAACGAACTGGAAGCTCTTCTTGCCACTGGACATTCCGAGCAAGCATTGGCATTATCTCGTAATGTGTATCTTTCAGAGGAACGCCTGAAGTCATTTCTGCTTATAGCCAGAAAGAAGGATTTGTTGAACCCTTCCGACTATGAGGTACTGAAAGAGAACATTAACCAACTTGTATCTACCATACAGTTTGAGAAAATACCAAGCAAAGCCATTGAGTTGGCAAAACTCTTGATGCCAATAGATTATGAGTCAGCTATAGCCATTGTTGACAAAGTGGCAAAGGCAAACAAGGAGACAGTTAATGCCGATAGGGTTTACACGTTGATGTCGTTGATGTCAAACAAGACGGATGCAGAAACAGGAAACGTAACCAATTTCGATATGGTCAGTGCCAAGATTGAGGACGATGAGTTGCGCACGTTCACTCATGCCGCCAAGAACTTGTTTGCAGATGTCTCGGTTGATTACTTCTTGGGTGAGTTGGCTAAACTGCCAAGCAATTCCCGTAAGCTGCATTTGTTGCAGATATGGTTGCCTGAGCATGAGAACAAGGAAAATATTGGCAAAGCTGTTTTGCAAGCTATTCAATTGATAGTGGCAGTTTCAGATACAGATATGCCGAAAGCTAAGATTCTCAACACCGTTTGTCATTCTATGTCAAAGATGACGCCCGAAGAGATGAAAAAGGCTATGGCTTATATCGAATCTCTCACCGACACCATCAAATACCCGACGTTTGATTATGTGGATGCCGAACTGACTATCATTGAGGCAACAAAAGACATCCTTCCTGAGGAGAGCAAGTCCCGACTTGAACTTCTGTATCTCTACATCTGTGATTTGGAAGACGAATCGGTTCGTGTGTCTTGTCTGTCAAAACTGTTAGGCAGGTTTGACTATCTGGGCAAACGGTCAGAGACAGAGAATACTTTGGGCTGTTCCACTGGCGACATACGCCGTGACATCATATCGGGTATCCGACACCTTTTGGAAGAAACCGCCTATCATCTGAAAGTGGTGGAAGAACCAATCAAGGCATTGGTATGTGATTACCCAACGATGATAGATGAGTTGATAGACCAAATCAACACAACGGAACGCAAGAAGCGAGCCTATTCCTTGGCTGCCAGTCAGTATCTGTTAAAACAGGAAGAGAAAAAGGTGAAGCTGGATAAGTTTTTCGATTTAATTGCCAAGACCGACAATACCTACGACAACCGTGAGAACCCTCTCGAATTACTGTCTCGCATGTTGTATTATGCCGAACAGATAAATCATGAGGCATTCCTTCCAGTGTTGAAAGCCAATTTTCATTATTTTGAGAAATTGGAACGTCCGTCACGCAAGGTTATCATCTTTATGCGTATATACTTGTGGATGACGAAACACTTTCCAGATGATTCATTTGCCAATAGGATTAAAGGTTTAGTATTAGACAATTGGCAGTCTATAGAGATGTTGAAAGAAAGAATCGAATGTGGCTTTTTCCTGGCAAAGAACTTTGCCAAAGTCTCAAGCGATGATGCCGAGGACATCCTGAAAAAATGTCGCAAGATGAAGACTGAGTGTTTCTTGGCATCATCATCTTGTATCACGGCATACGATATAGCCCTCGAACTTTATTCCCGTTCAATGGGACTTCTTGTACGATATGGCATGTGCGAAGACGAACAGCTCTTGACGCAGTTTGCAGATGATATAGATGCGCAGTTGTCAGATGGCGAGAAAGCTGTTATTTGGAGCAATATCGCTTTGGAGTACTATCTTGCCAACGATACCAAGCAATTCAACCAACTATGCGGAAAATATTTCCCTGCTCATTTTGACACCTGTTCGGTATTGGATCAGAAAATAGTCATTTTTGGCATTGCGCCAGCCATGTTCTATTATAGCAGGGATACCCTTTATTCTCTCTTGACCCGCTACGATGAGCAGTTCATGAACGACTGTTTAAAGCATGTAACAGAATTCATCTTCTGCAAGGAAGCCTCTCTGTCTGGGGTATCTGCGGAATATCAGGCATACCCATTGGAATACAAGGACTATCAAGACCTTATAGCCATTCTGGAGCATTCTACCAACGATGAAATTTTCTATCAGGTGGTCAATATCATTGCCAAGAGTCTGAAAGAAGGAAAACCTAAGCAGACATTAAGTAGTAATCAGAAGAATGCAATTGTCAATGAGATAGAGCGAATCGTGAACGAGAAACTTCCTACTCGCTTTGGTATCCAGCATGATGGTTATAAGATAGCCTGTCTTGCAGCTTTGCGCCATTCTAAATCAGAGTTCTCTAATAAGGACAGCAAAACCTGGTTTGATGCCATTGATCGTATCGACAACAAAGCAGACAAGGCATTCCTGTTTCTTCAGATAGCCCCTTATTTCCAGAAGAAGGGAGACAAAGAAGTGTTCTTTGAAAAAGGCATAGAACTGGCAGAGTCAATATCCTCTACTTTCGATAAGGTAAACCGACTCGATTTGAGCATCAATGAGTGTGTGGAGAATAATCTTGGCAACCTGGTTAAGCCTGTTGCCGAAACTGCCATGCGAAGCCTTCGCCTGAATGGAACGCTCGATGATTATAAACGCTTGATAGATATGGTTTATCAGCACAAGCCAGAATTAGCGGAAGAGATGGTTAACAATCTCGACAAGGATCCAGCCCGTGTGCAATATAAGAACCGGTTGCTTAGTCATATATCATCAGCTAAGAAGTTGAAACAGGCACACGACAAGTTAGATACGATAGATAACCTTAACCGTCGTGAGCAAGTGAAATTCTTTACCAAGCAACTTGACAACCTGCTTAACGGCAAAGGCCAAGTGTTGGAATTGAATCGCATTCTCGACCTTTCCATCAAGCACATTTACGACCATAACATAGATGATGCCAAATTTGCTATTTTGTATATCATGGAGGATGTGTACCGCAAGTACAAGCAGTCTAGGCAGAACAAGGACTTCTTGCTCAACATGCATCGTGCCTTCCGTTACAATTTGAAACTGGTCCTTTCGTTGGCTGCCGACACCAAAGAACGGATTGACCGTGTAGAGAGTTTGATCCGTACAAGTACTTTCACCGATGATGGCTATATCCAAGTAGGAGAAGAGGAGAAAGCCAAGGCTTACATTTTGAATTGGTATCAGTCATTCAATTACAACACACTGACCATTATCGACCCATATTTCAAGCCACAAGACCTCGCTATTATCAAGCAGCTCTGCGACATCAACAACGATTTGGAGATAAGAATACTTACCCATCGTCAGAAATATCAAAATGAGGATTACACCACATCATGGAGGTCTATTTCATCAGGAGTAACCAATACCCTTAGCCTCAACTTTGTATGGTATGACGACAATTCAAAGGATGGTCCTCTTCATGACCGCTATTGGATATGTTCTGACGATGAGAACGACGAGCACCAAGGCATCACCCTCTGCTCCATCGACAGCCTCGGCAAAAAAGAAAGCTCTATCATCGAAGTGGATGGTGGCAAGATTCTGTCTGCCCTTCTTTCTTACTCAAAGTATGCATATACTCATGTAAGGAAGATGGGAGGAAGAGAGTTGAAATATGATGAGATGGAATTGGATTAGATTAATAGAAACAGTAAATCACCGTTAGCCCGTATGGCGGTCCCATCCCGCAAAACATGGCGAGGGCTTTGATGCCCCGCCAACCTTAGAGCGAAGCGGTTCCGAGTTCCGAGTAGGGCGGTTTCCTCCCTCGCTCCTGAGGAGAGAGGGCAGGGGTGAGAGGTGGAGCCTTCTTTAATGGTAAAGAAGGACGGGATGATTTTAGAACTTCTTATTAAAGAACAAAAATTAAAACAAAAACAATGAATATAGTAAAAACAGATATAGAAGGCGTACTCATTATAGAGCCACGCCTCTTCCGTGATGCTCGTGGCTACTTCTTCGAGAGTTTCAGCGAGCGAGAGTTTGAAGAAAAGGTAGCCCCAATCCTGGGGCACAGTGTTCACTTCTGCCAAGACAACGAGTCTATGAGCAGCTATGGCGTAATGCGAGGCCTGCACTTCCAGCGCCCACCTTATACCCAGAGCAAGTTGGTACGCTGCGTAAAAGGTAGAGTGCTTGATGTAGCTGTAGATATCCGCAAAGGATCACCAACCTATGGCAAGCATGTGGCTGTAGAACTGACAGAAGACAATCATCGCCAGTTCTTCATCCCTAAGGGCTTCGCCCATGGTTTCGCCGTTCTTTCAGAAACAGCAGTCTTCCAATACAAGTGTGATAACTTCTATCATCCAGAGGCAGATGGAGGTATTTCTATCCTCGATGATACCCTCGGTATTGATTGGAAGATTCCTACAGAGCATGCCAATCTCTCTGAGAAAGATACAAAACATGCTATGCTGAAAGACTTTGATAGTCCATTCGATATCGATGTAGATTTATACAAGTAAACAAGATACTAATCATTTAACATTAAGACAATGAAGGGAATAGTATTAGCAGGTGGAAGCGGAACACGCTTGTACCCAATCACCAAAGGTATCAGCAAACAGCTGATTCCAATCTTTGATAAACCGATGATTTATTATCCTATTTCGGTATTGATGTTGGCAGGTATCCGTGAGATACTCATAATCTCAACCCCTTTCGACTTGCCAGGTTTCAAGCGCCTCTTAGGCGATGGAAGCCAGTTCGGTGTCAAGTTCGAATACGCTGAGCAGCCATCACCAGATGGCTTAGCCCAAGCCTTCATTATCGGAGATAAATTCATTGGTAATGATTCCGCTTGCCTTGTTTTGGGCGATAATATCTTCTATGGTGCAGGATTAAATCAGATGCTTCATCAGGCAGTAGTAGATGCCGAGCAGAATAACAAGGCTACCGTCTTCGGTTATCGTGTCAGCGATCCAGAGCGATATGGTGTCGCAGAGTTTGATGAACAAGGCAATTGCCTCAGCATTGAGGAGAAGCCTGAGCATCCAAAGAGCAACTATGCAGTAGTTGGCTTGTACTTCTATCCTAACAAGGTAGTGGAAGTAGCCAAGCATATCAAGCCATCTGCTCGTGGTGAGTTGGAAATCACAACAGTCAACCAGGAGTTTCTGAAGGATAAGCAGCTGAAGGTACAGACCATGGCAAGAGGATTTGCCTGGCTCGATACAGGAACCCATGATTCCCTTTCTGAGGCATCTACCTTTATCGAGGTTTTGGAGAAACGTCAGGGCTTGAAGGTCGCTTGCTTGGAAGGTATTGCTTATCGCCAAGGATGGATAGATAGTGATACGTTGCGTGAGAATGCTCAGCCTATGCTGAAGAATGACTATGGCAAGTATCTGCTTTCAATCCTTGATGAAGCAGATGGTACATTAAAGAAAAATTTAGAATATTAAAATATAAGATAGGTGAGGGAGGGAATAAGAGCATTTTTTAAGCTACTTTTCGCTCTGTTCTCAAACTCATCTATCTCTCTAGAATTAAATATTAATGAAGAATATCATTATCACGGGCGGTGCTGGTTTCATCGGCTCACACGTAGTAAGACTTTTCGTGAACAAATATCCTGAGTATCACATCATCAACCTCGACAAGTTGACATACGCAGGCAACCTGGCTAACCTCAAGGACATCGAGGACAAGCCTAACTATACTTTCGTTAAGGGTGATATCTGTGATTTCGATCTGATGCTGAAACTGATGCAGGACTACAAGGTAGATGGCATAATCCATCTCGCTGCCGAGAGCCACGTAGATAGAAGTATCACGGATCCTTTCACTTTTGCTCATACCAACGTGATGGGTACCCTGTCTCTGCTCCAGGCGGCAAAGATTTACTGGGAGAGTCTTCCAGAGGGTTACGAGGGCAAGCGCTTCTACCACATCTCTACCGATGAGGTGTATGGTGCCTTGCAGATGACTCATCCTGAGGGTATTCCTGCTCCTTTCACCACCAAGGCATCCAGCGGTAAGAACCATGAGGCTTATGGCGAGGAGTTCTTCCTGGAGACTACCAAGTATAATCCTCACTCTCCATACTCAGCATCCAAGGCAAGCTCAGACCACTTCGTCCGTGCTTTCCACGATACATATGGTATGCCTACCATCGTGACCAACTGCTCTAACAACTACGGTCCATACCAGTTCCCAGAGAAGTTGATTCCGCTGTTTATCAACAATATCCGTCATCGCAAGCCATTGCCTGTATATGGTAAGGGTGAGAACGTGCGCGACTGGTTGTATGTAGTAGATCATGCCCGTGCCATCGATATGATTTTCCACAAGGGCAAGATTGCCGAGACTTACAACATCGGCGGTTTCAACGAGTGGAAGAATATCGATATCATCAAGGTGGTAATCAAGACTGTTGATAGATTGCTCGGTCGTCCTGAGGGTGCTGACTTGGATTTGATTACTTATGTAACAGACAGAAAGGGTCACGATATGCGTTACGCCATCGACTCTAGAAAGTTGCAGAAGGAACTCGGTTGGGAGCCATCTCTCCAGTTTGAGGAAGGTATCGAAGAAACGGTGAAATGGTATCTCGAGAACCAGGAATGGATGGATCATGTTACTTCTGGGGAGTATCAGAAGTATTACGATAATATGTATAAAGATAGATAAAAGGATAGTTCATGTACATTTTAGTAGCAGGTACTAACGTAGATCCGGTTATGAGATGCAGTTGGTGGAAAAGAATAGTGGAACAAGTTTATTTTTATCGGGCAGATAGTTTGAATAAGTGTATTGGTGAACTACAAAAATGATTAATATAAACTATTTAGCAGTTTCTTAATATGTCGCAGACTTCCGTAAATAATAAAAGAATAGCCAAGAACACATTAGCTTTATACATTCGTACGTTGGTTACTATGGTGGTTGGCTTATATACTAGCCGCGTAGTTCTTAATGTTTTAGGTGTAGATGATTATGGTCTTTATAATGTGGTAGGTGGTGTCGTTGCAATGTTCTCAATTTTAACAGCAACACTATCTCAGGCGATTAGTAGATATTTTACATTTGAATTAGGCAAGGAAAATTCGAACCGATTACATATAATATTCTGCACAGGTGTGAACATCCAGTTGTTAATGTCTGTAATTGTAATACTTATAGCAGAAATAGGAGGTGTTTGGTTTTTAAATGCCAAGATGAATATCCCTCCTGATCGTATGGTAGCTGCAAATTGGGTTTTGCAATTTTCAATTTTGGCTTTTGTCGTATCATTGATAAGTGTACCTTATAATGCTGTAATTATAGCACACGAAAAGATGAAAGCTTTTGCATACGTAAGTGTATTAGAGGCTATATTGAAATTAACTATTGCCTATATATTATTTATATCACCTGTAGATAAATTAATAACTTATGGATTCTTGTTGCTTGCAGTGTCCATTGTTATTCGTTATGTTTATGGACATTATTGTCATAAGCATTTTGACGAATGTCATTATGAATTTATTTTGGACAAGACTTTACTTTTGGAAATGGCAAAGTTTGCGGGGCTTAATGCCATAACATGTTCGGCATTTATGTTTAACACCCAAGGTATAAATATTCTTTCGAACTTGTTTTTTGGTGTTGCTATAAATGCAGCTCGTGGTGTAGCATTACAGGTTGATACTGTTATACGAGGTTTTGTGGCTAACTTTACCACTGCAGCTAAACCACAAATTATTAAATATTATTCTTCAGGGGACTATGGAAATATGATGAAACTTGTATATAGTAGTACTAAGTATAGTTATTTCTTGATGCTAATTTTTGCAATTCCATTTATCTTCGAAGCCGATGAACTCTTGAAAATTTGGCTAAAGACATATCCTTCTTATGCTCCATGCTTTGTAAGGTGGAGTATGTTTGTTGCACTTATTACTCTTTTAGGTGAGATGCTTTATGTGGCAATATTAGCAACAGGAAAACTTAAGAAATATGTAGCTCTAGAAACAGCTATTTCTATATTTGTGTTTCCTGTTAGCTATCTATTATTCTTAATTAACTTTCCTTCTTATATTCCTTATTTATTGATGGGAATAGTTTATTTTGTATTAATGGTAGTTAGGTTGGTGTATTTGAGGCAAATTTTAGATTTTTCAATTAAGTGTTTTTTGAATGAAGCATGTCGGCCTGTAGTCTTGACAACTGTATTAACTTTGCTTGTTTGCTGGTGGATAAGTCATATAATTTACGGAAAGTCAGTTTTATTAATTCTTTCAGCATGCATCTTGATGGCACTTACTGTTTGCATATCTGTCTTCCTTGTTGGATTAGCAAAAGCAGAAAGAAAATATGTAATCGATAAAATTAGAAATTATGCACGAAAGATTTAATGATATTAGTATTTTGAGATGTAGCGCAATGCTTATAATTGTTTTTTATCATTGTCTTTGCGCTTATGGAGTTTGGGATGATGCGGCTTATTCTGCAGATTTATCAGTACCGTTATGGGATGTATTCATAGCAATAATGCGTAATATCCATTTGCCTCTGTTTTTTATCATAGCAGGATTTTTATTTGGCTATAAGCGAATTCTGGGGGGGTATGGAAATCTTATGAAATTTACTAAAGATAAGTTTATACGTGTCATGCTTCCATACTTTATTGTTGGTATAATTATAGTTGTAGTTCAAAAAATACCTGTAAAATCTCTGTTTTATGGAATTTCTCATTTATGGTTTTTGATGACCATTTTCGAATGTTATCTATTTGGCCGCATTATTGATTTTGTCTTGCGGACAGAATATAAGTGGCGAATAATTTTGTTACTGATATGTTGTCTCGTTATAGCCTTTCAAGAAAAAATTACCATTAATATGTGGGGACTAACAATAAGGCAATTTAGTCAATACTTTCCATTCTATTTAATTGGTATGATTTTCGGAGCAATGAACTTCAAAAAGAATAAGTCAAGTTATTATGAATGTGCAGTGATGATATGCTCGTTGCTTCTAATGATTGCAACTGCTTGCATCAATAAAAGTGATGAAACTTTAAGATTCTTAGGTCTATTATTTTGTTGTTCTATTTTCCTGTTTCTGAGGAACTTTTCTGGGATTACACTATCTTCATCTATGAAAAGCCTTGACAAATGCTCTATGGGTATTTATATAGTTCATCATATTCTAATCCAAGAGATGAATGGGATAGATTGTTTTCATGCTTTGATGACTGAGCACTATATTTTATATCCACTTATGCAATTTTTTGTCATAACTTTGGTGAGTTGGTATATAGTTGTTCTTCTTAAAAAGAATAGTTTCGCTAAATATGTTGTTGGCTGATAATTTAAAAGATTTTTGATATATATATGAATAAGATTAAGATACTTTGGTTTGAAACCACAATGCCTTCACGATATGAGCATTCTGGTATAGTAGGTGGTGGCTGGCAAGACTCTTTAGAAAATATTGTGAAGAGTTGTCCGGAAATCCAGTTGCATATTGCTTTTGAAAGTCATAAATATACTGATGCCAAGTGTGTTGATGGCGTTTGGTATTATCCGATGAATTTTAAATATTCTTTAACGGAAAAAATAATAGATCAGTTTTCTTGGAATCCAAATTGCAACCATATTGTAGCAGAGGAATTGAAGATAATTGATAAGGTGAAACCTGATTTAATACATATTTTTGGAAATGAGTGGGCTTTTGGTATGATACAGAAATATACAAAAATACCTTGTGTAATTCATATTCAGGGTAGTTGGATTTCGTACTTTAATTCCTTGTATCCTCCTAAGTATAACGGCTTTACTATTAGTAAGGCTATAGGTCTAGATCTACGTAAGCAATGGCGTTTGTATCGGAGTTATTATAAGGATTTATCTCGTTTGAATATGGAAACTGAAATTTGGAAATCAGTGTCAAATTATATGGGACGTACAGAATGGGATAGAGCTTTAGTTAACACCCTGAGCCCGATGGCAAAATACTATCACGTGGAGGAAGCTTTAAGGCCTGTTTTCTTGGAATCTTCAAAAAAATGGTGTTTATCTACATCCAAAGTTATAAATATAATATCAGTTGGTTGTAGTTCTTTCTTGAAGGGTATCGACATGATGCTAAAAACAGCGAATGTTTTGAAAAATATGGGAGTAGATTTTACGTGGAAAGTTGCTGGACAGCTTGATCCTCTTATGAAAAAGGCGGTAGAGAATAAAGAACATTTGAAATTCTCGGATTGTAATATTGAGATTTTAGGATATGTTACAGCAGAGCAATTAGCCAAGATATTGACAGATAGTTCCATTTATGTTCATACGGCCTATATAGAGAATAGTCCTAATAGTATCTGTGAAGCTCAGGTGTTAGGCTTGCCGATTATTTCAACGCATGTTGGTGGAATAGCTACTTTAGTAGAAGATAAAAAGGGTGGATTGCTTATTCCTGCTAATGAACCATGGCAAATGGCTAATGCAATAGTTGAACTATTTGAAGACAAAGCGAGAATGCAATCTTATTCCAAATACAATATGGACCAAGCTCGAAAAAGACATTCTGTTGATAATGTTAAGCAAGAGTTGTTGGCATGTTATAAAGATATTATAAAAAGAAACGTATAATGTGTATATATGACGTATGGGCGATAATTTTGTTTATTGCTCGATTTTTTCAGAAACTTCACCCAAATAACAAGCGGCTCTTTTGGATAGCTGTATTCTTTTTGTTATTCCTAATGGCTTTTAGAAGTGATGATGTGGGACCAGATATGTGTACCTATATTGATTCATATTTAGGAACAGGTTGGGGGTATGGAGATGTTATGGAGCAGCAGCCTGTGATATTTGCATGGATGAACTTATTAAAGGTACTGTTTCCTAAAACACCTTTTGTTTTTGTCTTCTTTACTACCATATTATATATGATCCCTGTTATTTGGGCCATAAAGCTTTATTCGAAAGATAAAATTGGTAGTTTACTTTCCATGATGTTGCTTCCTGGTTTGTGGCTATTGTATATTGTTACGATACGACAGGCTATGGCGCAAGGGTTTATCTTGATTGCGCTTATTGCATATTTTGAAAAATTTTCTAATTGGAAATATGTATGTGTGGGATTTCTTAGTTTGGCACTGTTGTGTCATTCTACTTCTTTATTGATTATACCACTTCTATTTTGTACTTATTTCTTAAGCTTGAGACGAAAAACAATGATAATTATGGTAATCATTTCTTTGTTTCTAACAAATGCATTTTCAACTTATGCAGGTGGATTGTTCGCTTCCCTATTAGGTGGATTTTCAGAAATGGAACGATTGACGTCTTACATAGGTTCTGGATATGATAGTGCAATTGATAGATTTCGAGTTTATCTTCCGATGTCTATATTGTGTTGTTACGTTTTGTGGCTGAACCGAAAAAATGAGCAGTGTACTTTTTTTGAAAAATCATTGTTTGTTGGTGTTATAATCTATAATTTGTTAGGAGGACTGGATGGACACTTAATTGATCGTTTCTGCAATTTCTTTTATCTCCTTGCTGCTATTGGAGCCCTTCCTAGTCAAAAAACAAAATATCCTATTATATCTCTCTTATTTATATCTTATATAATAAGAGCACATAATGGATATATGAATTCCGATTTTATGACATATAAATGGATATGGGAATAAATATTAAACCTAGACTTTCTTGGCTTGATAATTCTAAAATGCTGGCGATGCTACTTGTTATTATCTATCATGTTGGTTCGTTTGCTAACCTTGGAGAGGTTGGACCTGCTATAGAATCATTTAATATGCCATTGTTTATGATTCTTTCAGGTTATGCCTGCTACCATTCTTTGTTTCGGGATAAAACGATAAGAGAATGGGGATTGTATATCAAAAAGAATTTTATGAGAATCATGATACCTTGCATTTTTGTCAGTGCATGGTCGTTGCCTTGGACTCATGACAAGCTGTTCTTTCTGCATGGCTACTGGTTTTTACAGTGCTTGTTCTCTATTCTACTTGCTTCGGCTCTTATAGAGATAGGCTGTGCTGTGTTGAAGATTAAAGAAACATTTTGGCTAATAGCCATAATTCTTAATATAGCTATGTTGTTCGTAACAAGGAATAACCTCTCGGAGATGACTTCCTATTTTACAATAGGACTGATTTTAAGAAGGTATGATGTCCTTAATATACTTTTCAGACTCCCATTGACTACAAGAATTGTCGGAGTTGTGGGGGGGTAATTCTATGGAGTGTATTATACGGACTTTTTTATAAGTCTTTCTATCTCTTCCCTTTGATCAAACTTGTGAGTTTAGGCGATGTTCATATTTTTATATTGCGCCATATACAAGGTGTGGTAATGGCTGTTTCTGTTATAATCCTTATGCAATTGATTTCTAAGAAGTATAATAAGTTCAGCTATTGGGGAAGCAAAACTCTTGGTATGTATCTCATACATGTCTTTATTATAGATTATATAGTGAATAAAAATGAATGGTCTGTATCATCTACAGGTTATGTAATAGTTGATGTTTGTGTAGCATTGCTTGTAGCTTTGGTTTTGAGCATGCTAACTATATTGATATGCAAATTGTTATCTAAGACTCACATCTCTCGGATGCTTGTCTTGGGTGAAAAATAAATGTAAAATTATGAAAATTCTTTGTTCTATCATATTGTTACGACCAGACTGGGATAACGTAAAGTCTCTTTTGGGAGATATGTCTAAATATATAGACGATTTCTTCCTATGGGATAATACCCCTGGTGGTTGTGGCAAGGATGTTTTCCTAGGCTATGTTATTAGTCGAAGGGGAGAATATGGGGGGGATAATTTAGGCCTATCCCATGCGTATAATGAGGCATGGAAATATGCCTCAGAAAATGGCTATGATTATTTGATGACGATGGATCAAGATTCCCATTGGGTAGGTCTTGATGCCTATATTAGCCAAATTTCTAGCCATGAAAGTATCACAAAGTTTAACACTGTGTATTTCGCATCTACTTCGGCAGGTAATGACACACCTTTCACATATATATATTCTGGTGGTATCAACTCTGGTGCAGTAATACCAATCCGATTTTTGAATGAAATCGGAGGTTACAATACCGATTTCTTCGTTGATGCCATTGATGATTGGCTGATGCTGGAGGCAAGTAAACATCATTTGCTATGTTTGCTCGTAGGCAACAGTCACATCGTTCAGAAGTATGGTGAAGGTGGTTATGGAAGATTCCTTGGGAGAAGTTTTAAAGTTGCTAATTATTCGCCGATGCGTCTATATGGTATCATGCGCAACTATCTTATCCTTTGGCATGATTATCCTCTGTCCAAGGAGACGAAAAAGAAGATACTAATAGATTTCTTTTTAACTTGGTTTGCCAAAATCGTTTTAGGTGAATCTAACAAATGGAAGAAACTGTCTGCCATGTTTGCTGGAATCTTTGACGGAATGTTCCATCGACCGTCGCGTAGAGAGAAATATGCCTAATAAGTAATGGTGTAATGAACCGTTCGTTTTTTCATGTAATAAAAAATATTGTATTTTATTCTTTTCAAAAGATATTTTATCCTATAGATAAGTTGGTTGGCTACCATTTGGTTTTCATAAAAATATCAACATGGCTTGATAGGCTTTATTCCTTTTGGATAATGAATGAATTTAAAAAATGTGACGGCTTTGTCCAGCGAGGATTATTCCTTAGGGGAGCGAAGTTTATTGTTATCGGTAAAGAAACTCGTATAGATAGAAACAATATACTCACAGCATGGCCGCTTACTCAAAAAGTTCCAGAGTTGGTAATAGGTGAGCATTGTGATATCGGTCAGTTTAACCATATTACTTGTGTCAATAGAGTTTATATCGGCAATGGTGTGCTAACAGGTAGATGGGTTACCATTACAGACAACTCTCATGGTAACTCTTCGTTTGAATCTTTACGACAACGCCCTTCTTTAAGGAAAGTGGAGAGTAAGGGTGAGATTATTATTGGTGATAATGTATGGATTGGTGACAAATGTACGATATTGCCGAATGTACATATTGGCGATGGCGTGATAGTTGCAGCCAATTCCGTGGTAACTAAGGATGTGCCTCCTTATTGTGTGGTAGGTGGCAATCCTGCAAAGATATTGAAGAAAATAGTAACAAAATAATAAAAAATAGAATACATTGATATGAATTGTGCATTTACAATATGCGCCAAAAATTATTTGGCGCAAGCATTGACTTTGAGAGAATCGTTCTTGAAGCATAATCCGAGTTTGAATTTCTTTATCTTTTTGGCTGACAAGATAGATGGAGTGGAAGATGTAGATGGTGTAGTTGCTTTGGATAAAAGTTGGATACCTGATTGGGTTAATATGGCATTCAAATATGATGTCATTGAGTTTAATACATCCATTAAGCCATTCTGTTTCGGTAAGTTGTTCAAGGATGGGTATGAGAAGGTTATCTATCTCGATCCAGATATTTACGTAACTCGTCCTTTGGATTTTATTTATGAATGCTTGAATGATAAGTCTATCGTCTTGACTCCTCATTATTGTGATATTGAAGAGCATTTTGATGGTGCGGTATCAGAAGAGACGTTTAATAAGGTAGGCATATACAACTTAGGTTTTTGTGCTTTAAAGAATGATAAAGTAGGTCAGGAAATTGCAAAGTGGTGGCAGAATCGTTTACAGTATAAATGTTATTCGCAAAGTTCTGAAGGGCTTTTTGTCGATCAAAAGTGGATGGACTATATTCCTGCCTTCTTCCCACAGGCAACTTGTGTGTCATCTCACCACGGTATGAATGTCGCTATTTGGAATTTACATGAACGTGAACTTTTTATCGATGATACGCAAGGGTACATGATTCGCAGAAAGAAAACAGGAGATGAATTTTTGCTATTGTTCTTCCATTTCTCTGGATTTGATCCTTTTGAGACCACCATCATAAACCGTCGTCATCCGCAGTTCAATGTAACGACCTATCCTTCATTTAAGCCAATTATTGAGGAATACAGAGAGCGAGTTTATGCAAATGATTATGATAGATTTAGCAAGATGACCTATGGTTTCAATCATTATTTTGATGGCTCTGTAATAACTCCTTTGCAGAGAAGAATGTTTAGAGTTTATCTCAATGAGCATAAGGTAGAGTTTAATCCTTTTGAGATTAACTCACCTTTCTATAAAATCATGAAGAATAGTCGCTTGCTTTTGAAGGCAAGTACCAAGCAGAATGGCTTTTCTTCTTATACAAAGGAAGAGAAAAATAAAGGTAAGAAATTGGAAAATAAAGTTGTTAAGCCAATGCTGAAATTGGCTTTGAGGGTTTTGGGTGCAGAGCGATATGCTATGTTAATTAAGCTCTTTACATTGGCAAGTGACAAGGAATATCATAGTTTCTTAATAAAATAGTCGTTTTATAATATGAACTATTTACGAATTTATAACAAAGTTCTAGCCTTGAAGAAGGAGTGGTTCTGCAAGTGCCATTTCTTCAATCCAGTGAAAGCTGCAGCTTTTACTTTGGCTCCATATACCCAAATTGGTAATGGGCAAAAGCATAAAGAAATATTAACTTATCTGCAAAGATATGCCGGGGATTCTTTACCAGAAGGATACTCCTTGGAAGAACCCATAAGAGACGATTGCCCTATATGGGTGTATTGGCATCAAAGTTTTGAGAATTCCCCACCAATAGTTAAGAAAGCGTATTCTAATCTATTAAAATATGCTGGTAGCCATAAAGTGATAGCTTTAGACAAAAACAATATATCAGAATATGTAAGTTTTCCAGATTATATATATGAAAAACTTCATTCTGGTAAGATAACTCTCACTCATTTCTCTGACTTGCTCAGAATGGCATTGTTGAGTGAGTATGGTGGATTTTGGATAGACTCAACAATTCTTCTTTCTGATTTCTTGCCTCATTATGACTCACCATTTTATAGTATAAAAAATAAGACCTATAACCCAAGGCATGTAAATGGGGGAAATATGTGGTCTGCTTTCTTTATAGGTACAGGTCATAAGAATGCTGTAGCTAAGTATGTTTTAAATTTATTCCTTAATTATTGGAGTAAAGAGAATAGCCTGATAGATTATTTTCTAGTGGATTACTCAATAGCTATTGCTTATTATAAATTCGATGAGTTTAGAAATGTGATTGATGAGAATCCTGTAGATAATCCTGAAGTCTGTAAAATGACAAAAATGCTTAACCTGGAGTTTGATGATACAACCTGGAATGAGATATATCATTCTCAAGTTATTCATAAACTTTCATGGAAACTACCATTAGCTAAGGGAAATACAATAGCAAATTATATAATTAACGATTTATGAAAATAGCGATTATTAATACAAATTCAGCATTGTCAATTGGAGGCGGTGTATTACAACAAGGAATTATGTGGCATGATGGCTTAGAGCTGTTGGGGCACGAATGTGACTTAATTAATTTTTGGGAAGATAATGATTGGAGAAAATATGATTGGATTATTCTTTTGTCGTTTGGTGAAATGTTCCCTAATCTTATAAGAGGATTGTCTAAAATTAATCCTAATATAGCGATTGCTCCTATTATTGACCCAAAATGGTCGAAAAAGGTATATAAGTTCTTTGTTAAATATTGGGGCGCAAAAAAACATTTAGGACTATCTTCTCGTTTCCATGATTTTTATCTTTATGGAAGAGATGCTAAACTTTATCTTACAAGAAGCGAACAAGAAACGGAATATCTGTCGGAATGCTGTGATATTAGCAGTGAAAAAATCAAAATTGTACCTTTTTCATTGCGATTCGGTGTTGCGGATTCGATGCCAGAGAACAAGGAAAATTTCTGTTTCCATTGTAGTAGATTAAGTGCCGAGAACAAAAATGTTCCACGTATAATCGAAGCTGCTAAAAAGTATGGCTTTGAACTTGTTTTGGCAGGAACTTTGGTTGGCCGTGATGAAGAAAAATGGTTGGATGATCAAATTGGTGATTCTAAAAATATTCATTATGTAGGGAGAATATCAGATGAAGAATTAATCTCATATTATAAACGATGTAAAGTTTTTGCCTTGCCAAGTCTATTGGAAGGTGTGGGAATGGTAGCTATGGAGGCTGCTGCCTTTGGAGCGGAAGTCGTTTTGACGAACTTGGGTGCTCCTAAAGAATATTGGCATGGACATGCGGAGCTTGTCAATCCATATAGTGTTGATGAAATAGGAAAAGCTGTTGTTAAATGTTTGAATAAAGATTTCTCAAAGTCAAGTATGATTGATTTTATAAGAAAGAACTATTCTTTGGAAGCTTGTTCTCGAAAATTGCAGGATGTTTTGCTAGGAAAATAGAGTATACAATAGTTCATAAATAGGAAAAAATGTGTAAACATGCAATTTGTATCATGGCTCATAAAAACGTAGAACAAATAAATACGTTATTAAGCTTGTTAGATCATCCTTTGATAGACATATTCCTGCATTTAGATTTTAAGAGTTCTATCATGCAGAGCGATATTATCTCTCCTAGTCATTCACATTTGTATTTTGTAAACAGGCATGATGTGAGATGGGGTGATATTTCGTTGGTAGAATCAGAATTAGATTTATTCAAGGCTGTTCTTGATTCTAAGAATGATTATGATAGAATACATCTAATCTCGGCACAAGATTTGCCTATGAAATCTGCATCTTATATACTTGAATATTTTGCAAAGTCTGAAAATAAAAATGTAGAGTTCTTAGATTGTAGTGAATATCCTGATGCTATCAAGAGACTACAATATTATTGGTTTTGCACAAAACATATGCGCTATGGTGTCGTATATAAGATTATTCGCCATTCTTTACTTTTGTTGCAAAAAATAATTCATGTCAATCGCTTAAGAAACACTCCTTTAGTATTTAAATATGGTTCGGAATGGGCGAGTCTAACACATAAAGCTGTGCAATATTTGGTATCTGAATATCCGAAGTACAGGGGAGTATTTAAATACACAGTGTGTGCGGATGAGCTATATAAGCAAATGCTATTATGGGATGGCAAATTCCGCTTCTCGAAAAAGGGAAACTTGCGCTATGCAAAATTTAATGGTTCGTCACCAGAGTTAGTACCAATGGAAAAACTTGAAGAACTATTTCTAAATCCTGATATTCTTTATGCAAGAAAGTTTGATAAATGCCAACTAAAAGTCATCAATGCTGTTATTTCACATTTTAAATTAATGAAATGATTGGGCTTACAAAAGTTTGAAAATTAATGATAGGTTATGAATTATCCGTTAGTAAGTGTTATTGTTCCATGTTACAACGTTGAACAATATTTACCTCAATGTATAGATAGCATCCTTAATCAAACTTACAAGAATTTGGAAGTTTGGTTGATTGATGACGGCTCGCCTGATAATTGCGGAGCTATCTGTGATGAATATGCCAAGAAGGATACTCGTATTAAAGTAATCCATAAGAAAAATGGAGGTTTGGCAGATGCTCGCAATGTGGCATTGGATGTTATGACAGGTGAGTATGTGGTTTGTGTGGATAGTGATGATTATATCTCTCCTACTCATATAGAAGGTCTTTATCATCTGATTGAGAAGTATGGCGCAGATGTTAGTGTCAATACATTCTGTTCTTTTTACGAAGGCTCCTCTCCAAATCCAAGTCCTAAATCAGCAAAAGACTGGGTCTTAGATGGACTTCATGCTACAGAAATGATGTTCTATCAAGAGCATTTTGATAATACTGCTTGGGGAAAAATGTATAAGGCTAGCCTATTTGATGGTATTCGCTATCCAAAAGGTTTACTGTTTGAAGACCTTCCTACAACATATCGTCTTTTGTTGAAGGCAAATAAGGTTGTTTTTAATGATGAACAGAGCTATTTTTACTTACTTCGCAGCAATAGCATTGAAGGAGCAGCTTTCTCTCCTCATAAGCTTGATAGTGGCTTGCGATTGATGGCTCTGATGGATAAGGATAGAGATAAACTTCAAGCAATCATTAAAAGTTATAATTGCCGCATTGTTAGTTTTGCTTTTCATTTGTTGTTGCAAATGCCTAATGGGTATGAGCATCGTAAAGATTTAGAACGTCGTATAAAAATGATTCGTTTGTCTGTGTTGATGGACAATAGAGCAAGAAAGAAAGCAAGAATTGCTTGTTTGTTATCTTTTATTGGATTTGGAGTTGTTCAAAAACTCTTCAATAAAGTGAAAACAAGAAAGTAATATGTTCTTGAATATTTATTGATATCTCAATGTTTTTCTTCAAAAGCCCAAGATTTAATTGATTTAGCAACAACAATGGATACAATTGATATTTCTCAAAACATTCAAGACTTTAAGCAGGTGTTTGAAAAAGAGAGTAGAATCATTTTCTCTGCCAGGTTTGGAGATGGTAAGTCTTACTTTCTGAATGAGTTCATGAAGAGCTATGATGAAAAGAAGAATGATTACTATTTCATCACTCTCCATCCAGTAAACTACGTGGTTGAGGAGAATCGGGATGTCATTGAGTATATCAAGCGTGATATTCTGTTTCAGCTCATAAAGGATAATCGTATCTATGACTTTAAAGAGGGATATGATAAGATATTCGATGCGGTATGCAACAAAGAGTCTTTGTTGAAGTTAGGCGACTTTGTTGCTTCAATCATTCCTGTAAAAGGTTTGAAAGAAGGGTATAAGGCTTTGAAGGGGCTTGTTTCTACGATTGATGAAAAACGTAAAGAACAAGATGCTCTTCATGTAGTAGATGACTACCTCAATGGATTTTATGGGAAGTCGGGTAGTATCAGCGAATGTGATGCTTTTACTTATCTTATCCAGAAGTCTTTGGAGCAGATGATGGCAAAATCCGTTTTGATTATTGAAGATTTGGACAGAATAGATCCAGCTCATCTTTTCCGCATCATGAATGTCTTGTCCTCTCAGGTAGATAATCCCTATTATTCGGAGGTTCCTCATGGTAACAAGTTTGGCTTTGATAAGATAATCCTTGTAATGGATTACGAGATAGCCCGTCATCTCTTCCACCATTTCTATGGTAGAGAGGCGAATTATGAGGGGTATATGAATAAGTTTCTGAATACACTTCCTTTTCGCTATTCTATAAAAGAAGAGGCGCATAGGCAAGTAGAAGCAAAACTCTTAGATATATGTAAAACAGAAGAGGTCTTGGGGGTAGTTCAGCCGTTGTCTAGCAACAAGGAAGATAGGTTTTCTGTCCCATCGGCAATACTGCAGATGTCAGTTAGAAGATGTAAAGAGTTTCTTGATATGGATATTAGTAACCTTATAAGAAAATCTTGGATGAAGGGGAAATATGACATTCCTACACAAACTGTATGGACAAAAATACTTGCATGTTACCGTTTCTTGTTTCCTGATAGATCGTTAGATTCAATACAAGAAATGATGTTGTATGGCTTCTCTGATTTACAATTAGCAGAACTTTATGCTCCGTATAATTATGCACTGAAAGGTGAAAGTGAATTTTATATAGAGTATGAAAATGACATGTATAATTTTTGCTATATCAAGGGAAAAAATCTTGTGCGAAGGGGTAGGGTGTTGTCTTGGCAAAGTGATAAAATTCTTGGTTTGGCAGAGATAAGGAAAGAACTGCAAAAAATGAATCATGATATTCGAAATTTGTTGTTGGGGTAAAAGGAGTTACAAGAAGAATATCGTAATTTAGGTGAGCAATTAGTTGTTTGTAAATATTAGTATGTTATTATGTGGATAAGAAATCTTCCTACTGATTATCATAAACAGCAATCTGATTTTGATAATTTAGTTTTCTTGTGGAAAACTAATAATGTTTATGTTATGGATAATCATCTTGCTGCCGCTTGGTGTTGGATGCAAGAGTGTGATGCAGATACAAGGTATAACTTTATGCATATTGACAAGCATAATGATCTTGGGACGAATACGCCTTTTGATATATATAGGCATATCAAGGATAATCAACATCTGTCTATAGATGAATACACAAATTTATCTTGGACAAATGAAGGTAATGGTATTTCGCTGAAGGCATTTCGCTGGGATAATTATATTACTCAATGCATGTACTTATTTCCTCAATGGTTTTGGGATGTTGTGTATTCAACTCGTACATCTTTAGGCAGAAGTGAGCGAGAAAAATTACTTGGTGCTACTATACAAAGTGTATCGGCTTCTAAGCTGTTAAGTTATATAGAAGATAATCTTCAAGTGGATGAAGATGGTGAACAACTTAATAGAGCCATTGGACAAGAATCTGTCAAGTGGATTGTTAATTTGGACCTGGATTATTTTTTTCATTCAAGTGATGATGGTTACATTCAAATACTGTCAGATGAATACATCAGAATATTGGCTCAAAAACTTAGAAATTGCAAGCATAGTATTAATGTACTAACTATAGCTTTGAGTCCAGAGTGCTGTGGTAATTGGGGGAATGCGATACATGCTCTTAATGTCTTTATGGAGGCTTATGAAGAACGACCATATGGTTTTCCTGATGATTATCAATAGAAAAGGAATATAACTTGTATAGAATTGATTATGAAGTATGTAAAAACTGCTAAATGTATCTGGTGTGGGAAAGAAATGCCTGAAGTACGTTTTACGGATGCTCCCCATATAGTACCACATAATTTAGGCAGTGACGATATTGGCTTTGATGTATGTAATGACTGCAATCATTATTTTGGAAAAGCAACACGAGGTGTTCCTTCATGCGACTTAGCGTTTAAGGAGATTTTCAATGCTTTTTGGATATTTGGTCATAATTTGGATGAGAATACACATAAGAAATTTAGTTCTGTATTCTTCAATTATTATCATTCCAAGCGTACTATAAAGGTTAGAAGAAATTTTAATTCTAGAGTAATAACCAGGCAATTCAAAAGATCTCTCTATGAAGTGTTCTTGCAAAAATACCATCAAGTAACAGGAAATGGTAACCATCCAATGTTTGAAATGGTTCGCCAATTTGCTCGCTTTAATATTGGCAATCCGCATGTATTTTATGTTTTCAATAATATTATATTGTGCCCTGGTGAAGACCAACGACTTGAACTTCCCATGAACGAGAATGTAATTGATGAGATGATGAAATCTGGATTATATCGCTTTTGGATGGGCAATCAGCTTTTTTATATAGAGGTTTTACCTATTGCTTTTCAGGTAAATGGGTATAGCTTTTTACGAGAAGAAGCTAAAACGATATTACTGCCTGCACGAGGAAACGAGAGTATCTTTGAATTTGATGATGTTATGCAGTTGGATATCTTTATGTTGAGATTTAATAGTAATGTGAAATAATATGAAGATACTTTTTATAGGAGGAGCAGGATTTATTGGCTCCAGTTTGGTCAAGCAGTTTTTGACAAACGAAAAATATAATGTTTTTGTTGTAGAACCAGAGTTTGCCAATGTGTCGAGACTTGATGGCCTTAATGTAAAGATTTACCGAGAGGCTTTAGGTAATATCGACAAGGTTGAAAAGATTTTGATTGGTAACAAGATAGATATCGTGGTTCATCTTGTGTCTACGCTGATTCCTGGCAGTGGATATGATGATTTCAACAATGAGTTTAAGAACATGATATTCCCTTCCATCAAACTGATGGAGATTTGTGCCAAGGAGAATATCAAGTTTGTTTATTTCTCTTCTGGTGGTACTATATATGGTAATCGTTCAACGATGCTACCATTTGTTGAGACAGATGAAATGGCACCTATTTCTTACTATGGCTGGTCAAAGCAAATGATGGAGAATAGTATTCTTTTTAAAAATCGTACAGAAAAGTTGAAGTACTTAATTGTTCGTCCATCTAATCCATATGGTCATGGTCAAAATTTACATGGTAAGCAAGGATTGGTGGCTGTAGCTATTGGTAAGATCTTGGAGGATAAACCTGTAGAAGTTTGGGGGGATGGCTCGGCAATCCGTGATTATATCTATATTGATGATTTGGCAAAGGTATTCTATCAGTTGATAGATAAGGATGTCAACAACGAGACCGTTAACTTGGGCAGTGGCAGAGGCTATTCTGTGAATGATGTTCTTGCATTCTTGAAGATTATCACAAAGAAGGATTTTAAGATTGTCTATGAGAATGCCCGCCCTATGGATGTGTCTAACATGGTTTTGGATACTGAAAAGATGCAACGTTTGGCACAAGTTGAGTTGACTCCTATGTTGAATGGTATCTCTACTTTTTATAATGAATCTGTAAAATCAATAGTTCGTTAATAATTCAATAATGTGCTAAGCAGCTATACGCTGTAAGCACGAGAGATCTTTGAAAATCTTGCTAATTAAAGTTCGGTTCGGGGTGTACCCGCTTGCTTTAAAAATTCGTTTCACCAGATAAATGTTGGTCATCAGTGACTTGAATGAAGACATAGAATATTCCATTCCCATCTCCTTCATAGTTACCTTGGCAACATTTAGTGATGTGAACGAAGCATTGAAAGCAAAATCGAGTTTCCACTTATCGCGAGCCTGGCAGTCCATAAGACCAGTATAGCCTTTGGCGTCACGAAAGCAAAATTCGATCTGGAACCTGGTTCTATAATAAAGAAGTACTTCTTCACCCGAAAGTGAGGTGTCTGTAGAGAAGAATAGTTTCTTCTTGCCATTCGGCATCTGCCAGATGACAAGTCTAACTTTACACCTGAGTGCCTTGGAATAGGCTATCAAAGTATAAGCTGTTCCTTCTATATCTTTCATCTCCATCTTCTCCATTCGAGTGAGGTCAAGATTCTTCATATCAATCTTGCCATCCTTGGTCTTGGGGCGACCACGTTTTCCAGTACGTGGACCAGCATAGACATAAAAGAGACAAGCATTGTCACGAAAGCGGCTTATCAAAGAGAACCCTTCTTTTTTTATCCCATTAACAAATGTACTTGTAGAGAAGTAAGCATCTGCAACTATGAGGGTTGAGAGTTTAAGAAGTTCCTTGCGGTAACGCTTAATGACGCTGATATAGAAATCTACCATAGTCTTGTTTCTAAGACTCAGTTCTTTATTACTTAGCGACTGGTGTGCTTTTAACATCATGCAGTCTTTGGCATCAATATCAATGAGGCCAATACCCATGATTTCGAGACCATGTTTAACAGACTGTGCACATCCCGACCAAAAACGACCGATATGTGGAGTCTTCTTGCCAGCTTTGCTGATGTAGCTGGGATCAATGGCAATAGCCCATCTTCCCTGTTTACCAAAGAAGCGCTTGGCAAGTGAGACATTAAGTTTGAGCCAGTCAATGCTTTTCGACTTTTTTAAGCCGAATGCGTTGCGATAGGTTTGCTCAACATGCGAGCCATACCTCCCCATTTGGGTGAAATTTATCTTTCTTGGTATTACCATGAACAAAATTATCACCTCGATGAGTATTTTCTCGAAACTTTTTGTTAACTTTGCAGCCGAATCTTCAACTGCATCTTTAAAGATATCCATATATTGGTCAAGTCCTGTATTCATATAATTTTGCGTTTGTCGTGATTTGCAAAGTTACTGAAAACCAGTGACTTGACCAACTTTTTATAGTTAAGTTTTCATAAGCATTTCTTAATATAAGTTATTGATTTATAGACGATTAAATGTTAATTTAACGCAGTATTGTAAAATAGTTGATGGTTATGAAGAGAATAGCAATTATCGCAGGTGTACTCCATTCTGGCGGAAAACGAAATCTTATTATGGAGTATTACCGACATATTGATAGAACCCAGATTCAGTTTGACTTTATCTGTGATTCTGATTCAAATGGTATTCCTGAGGAAGAAATTCTTTCTTTAGGTGGCAGGGTTTATAAGGTTGCTCCTTACAAGCATATTGGAGCGCATATGAGAGAGACTTATAAAATATTGAAGGACAACAACTATGAAATCATGCATGCCTTTGATAATACATTGAATGTATTTCCTATGTTCTTGGGGTGGTTAGCTGGTGTAAAGGTTAGAATCTCGGAGAGTATATCTAAAGGTGACAAAAATGAGAAGAAAACTATAGTAAAACTGGCTCTTCGTCCTTTCTCCCATTGGTTTGCTAATTACTACATGGCAAATTCTATAGATTGTGGAGTTTGGCAATTTGGTAAGAAAACCTATGATAAAGGTGATATTACAATATTCAAGACTGTAATCAATGCTGATGCCAATGCTTTCGATAAGGTTCTTAGAGATGAAACCAGAAAGAAGTTTGGATGGGAAGACAAGGTGATCTATGGCTTTATCGGACGATATGTTGATCAGAAGAATCCTCTTTTCCTGATTGATATATTCAATGCGATTGCTAAAAAACAGCCTAAAGCTAAACTTGTCATGATTGGCTTTGGCGAATTAGAAAAGGCAATGCATGAAAAGATAAAAGAATATGGATTGCAAGATAGAGTAGAGGATTTAGGTCGCCGTGATGACATCAAGCAATTTTATAATGCTTTTGATGCATTCTTGCTACCAAGTTTGTATGAGGGTATGCCTGTTGTTGGCATAGAAGCTCAATGTGCAGGTTTACCAATCTTCTTCTCTAAGAATATAACAGAAGAGACTACAGCTTCAGAGTTGGCACACTACATAGGATTAAATGAATCGCCTGAAGTTTGGGCTGATACTATTATCAATGTAGTGAATGCAAATCTTGGCAAGCGAAGAAGCTATGCTGAAGAGGTAAAGAAGAATGGATTTGATTCTCACAGCGAAGCAATGAGAATGATGAAATTTTATCAGAATAAATAGTAAAATATTTCATGAAAGGAATCGTATTAGCAGGTGGTAGCGGTACACGTTTGTATCCTATCACAAAGGGTATCAGCAAGCAGTTGATACCTATCTTTGATAAACCGATGATATATTATCCTATCTCGGTTTTAATGTTGGCAGGTATCCGTGAGATTCTGATTATCTCAACTCCATTCGACTTGCCTGGATTCAAGCGATTGCTTGGTGATGGTAGCCAACTGGGTGTGAAATTTGAGTATGCTGAGCAGCCTTCACCAGATGGTTTGGCACAGGCTTTCATAATCGGTGAGAAGTTCATCGGTAATGATTCTGCTTGTCTCGTTTTGGGAGATAACATCTTCTATGGTGCTGGTTTGAACCAGATGTTGCATCAGGCTGTAGTAGATGCGGAGCAGAATAACAAAGCTACTGTATTTGGTTATCGTGTAAGTGATCCTGAGCGATATGGCGTGGCAGAGTTTGATGAGCAAGGCAATTGCCTGAGTATCGAAGAGAAGCCTCAGCATCCAAAGAGCAATTATGCTGTAGTGGGCTTATACTTCTATCCTAATAAGGTGGTGGAAGTGGCTAAGCATATCAAACCATCTGCTCGTGGTGAGTTGGAAATCACAACAGTAAACCAGGAGTTCCTGAAGGATAAGCAGCTGAAGGTACAGACCATGGCAAGAGGATTCGCCTGGCTTGATACCGGAACCCATGATTCCCTTTCTGAGGCATCTACCTTTATCGAAGTCTTGGAGAAGCGACAAGGCTTGAAGGTAGCTTGCTTGGAAGGTATTGCTTATCGCCAAGGATGGATAGATAGTGATACGTTGCGTGAGAATGCTCAGCCAATGTTGAAGAATGACTATGGCAAGTATCTCCTTTCAATCCTTGAAGAGAATGAAACTTCTTTGATAAAGAATCTTGAATATTAAACTTTTTTCAAATCCCTCCGTCTCCCTTTCCAAAGGGAGCTCCACTTTCTCCCCAAGCCCCTCTTCCTCAGGAAGCGGGGATGTAACCGCACACTTTTGGCGTGCTCGGAACCGCTACGCTCTAAAGTTAGCGGACCGTCAGAGGTCTCGCCAGTTTTTGCGGGATGGGACTGCAAGGTTGAGGGATTCCTAAAAAATAAATTAGTAAGTATGCATAATATATTAATCACAGGCGGTGCTGGTTTCATCGGCTCACACGTAGTAAGACTTTTCGTGAACAAATATCCTGAGTATCACATCATCAACCTCGACAAGTTGACTTACGCAGGCAATCTGGCTAACCTCAAGGACATCGAGGACAAGCCTAACTATACATTCGTTAAGGGCGACATCTGCGATTTCAACCTGATGTTGAAACTGATGCAGGACTACAAGGTGGATGGCATCATCCATCTTGCTGCCGAGAGCCATGTAGATAGAAGTATCAAGGATCCATTCACTTTTGCTCAGACCAACGTGATGGGAACCCTGTCTCTGCTCCAGGCAGCAAAGATTTACTGGGAGAGTCTTCCTGAAGGATATGAGGGCAAGCGCTTCTACCACATCTCTACTGATGAGGTTTACGGTGCCTTGCAGATGACTCATCCTGAGGGTATTCCTGCTCCTTTCACTACCAAGGCATCCAGCGATAAGAACCATGAGGCTTACGGCGAGGAGTTCTTCGTAGAGACTACCAAGTACAATCCTCACTCTCCATACTCAGCATCTAAGGCAAGTTCAGACCACTTCGTCCGTGCTTTCCACGATACATACGGTATGCCTACCATCGTGACCAACTGCTCTAACAACTACGGTCCATACCAGTTCCCTGAGAAGTTGATTCCGCTGTTCATCAACAACATCCGTCATCGCAAGCCATTGCCAGTATATGGTAAGGGTGAGAACGTGCGCGACTGGTTGTATGTAGTAGATCATGCCCGTGCCATCGATATGATTTTCCACAAGGGTAAGATTGCTGAGACTTACAACATCGGTGGTTTCAACGAGTGGAAGAACATCGATATCATCAAGGTGGTAATCAAGACCGTTGATAGATTGCTCGGTCGTCCTGAGGGTGCTGACTTGGATTTGATTACTTATGTAACAGACAGAAAGGGTCACGATATGCGTTATGCCATCGACTCTAGAAAGCTCCAGAAGGAACTCGGCTGGGAGCCATCTCTCCAGTTTGAGGAGGGTATCGAGGAGACCGTAAAATGGTATCTTGAGAACCAGGAATGGATGGATCATGTTACTTCTGGGGAGTATCAGAAGTATTACGAGAATATGTACAAGGATAGATAATGTCTTTTTTCGAAAACCTACCCGTCCTTCCTTACCCTTTTTCGAAAAACACCTCGTCCCTCTTTACCCTTAAAGAGGGCTCCACCTCTCATCTCGGTCTTCTCCCCTCAGGGAAGAAGAGGAAAACCGCCCTACTCGGTGCTCGGAACCGCTACGCTCTAAGGTTGGCGGACCATCAAAGGTCTTCGCCATGGTTGTGCGGGATGGAACCGCCTTGCTATAGGTGGGAATTATCTTAGGAACTGCCTTGCTTATGAAGGCTATAATGATTATATGATGCTGGTTTTGTGGTAATTTGCAGATAACTTGCAGATTTCTTGTGATTTCCTTGGTGGTTTCGAGAAAAAAGCGTAATTTTGCGACTGTAAGTTGAATATTTAATAATTGGAGGATTGGTTATGGTTGTATATGTAGCAAACCCACTTTATGATGCTGTGTTCAAATACTTGATGGAGGATGACCGCATAGCGAAGACCATTCTTGCAGCATTATTGAAGAAGAAAGTTATCGATGTGAAGATTCGCAGAAATGAATATGCGAATCTTACTCGTCGTGAGTCTATTTCCATGTTTCGCATCGATTTTGCTGCTACTGTTTTGGATGAAGACAACAAGCCGCACTTGATGTTGATTGAACTTCAAAAGACCTGGCTGCCAACTGAGACTTTGCGTTTCCGTCGTTATCTTGCACTGCAATATAACAACGAGGAGAATATGTTGAAGGAAGAGCATGAAAAGTATGCTATTCCTATGGTAGCTATCTATCTTTTGGGGCATTGTATCGGTAAGATAGAGGAACCTGTTATATATGTTAACCATCATGCTTATACTTATGATGGCAAAAAAGTAGAGGAGGGTATTCCTGATCCTTTTGTTGAGAGCTTGCAGCATGATAGCATCATTGTACAGATTCCTTTGTTGCATGGTAGGGTAAACAATCGCTTGGAGAAGGTTCTTTGCTTGTTTGACCAGACGAATGTTGCGGACAACAAAAAGGTAATTAAGGTTGATGATAAGCAGTTTGAGGGCGATAATGATATGGAGTACATTGTCCGTCGTCTTCAATCGGCTGCTGCGGATCCTGATATGAGGTATCAGATGAATGCAGAGGATGAATTCTTTAAAGAATTGGAAGCCCGAGATTCCCTTATTATGGAGAAGGATGGTCAATTGAAGGAGAAGGATGAGATGCTTCGTAAGATGATTAAGGGAATGCAGGAAAATGGTATGTCGCTTGATGATATTGCTAAGATGTTGAACAAGACTGTGGATGAAGTAAAACAAATTATTTAACTCTTCTTCGATGTTCGGCATAGCTACGCTATAAGGATGGAGGACCAATCTTAGTTATTCAAGATAAGAACAAAGTAGGCTAGATATCCATGAGAGAATATATAGAAGTTAGCTTTTGTAAAATAATAAACAGTATTATATGTACTTGAGTAAGATATATATTAGTAATTTCCGTGGTATAAAGGAATTAATAGTAGAATTCGATAAAAAACTGAATGTGATTATCGGAGCTAATGGTCAGTTGAAGACATCTTTGATTGATGCGTAAATCACCGTTAGCCCGTATGGCGGTACCTATATAATATATTACCTTTGCATCCGTAATCAAAACAGTTTGATAATGGAAACAAGGGAATATTTCGAAAAAGTGATGCAGGATTACAACCAAAATAGTAAAGGTCGTAGCTTGCGCAAGTATTGTAAGGATGAGGCAGTGGATTATGACTGGCTCATTGAGTTTAAGAAATCATATCGTTCAAATAAGCTTCAACCAAATGAAAACAAGAAGCTAGGCGAAGGTGAGTTTATCGCTTTGACAGTTGGGGAGAATTTTGTTCCCGAGCAACAAACTCCTGCAGGTTGGCAAGTTGAGAGACTGATTTTGAAGTCTCCGACTGGTGATGAGATGGAAATCAAGTGTACTAACCTGTTTGCAGTTGCAGAACTGCTGCGTAAAATGTCATAGCCATGCTGAACTTCACTTCTCGAACAACTTATTATTTGAGTTCCACACCCACTGATATGCGCAATGGTCGTGAGGGTTTGGCAGGAATCATCCGTGAAAAAATGCAGCATGATCCTTATAGTTATGATGAAGCCTTCATCTTCTATTCCAAGGATTACCATAAGGTTAAAATATTACATTATGATATCAATGGTTTTGTCTTATACCAGAAGTGGTTTGATGATGGTAAGTTTCTCAAGCCTCGTTTCTTGGAGGCAGCTCGCTGTCATAAGATAAGCCGTGAGACATTGATACTGTTGCTATCAACATCCGTACAAACGGAAATCATATTATGAATACTGATATTAAGAGTTTGATACCATCCATGCATGCAGAACTGAAGCGTATGCAATCTCGTGTTGCAGAGCTTCAAGTCTCATTGCAGCAAGGTTCATCTGATGAAAAGACGATTCGAGAGGAAATTTCTCGAATGAATCTGCGTCAGGTTGAAATCATGGATGCGATGGTAGAGATACAAGAGTATATTTTGGGCAAGCAGGAAGCACTGCTTGCTCTATTGAGAGAGCGCAAATCTCTTCTGACAGCAAAAGAAGCTTTGGAAAAGAAAAACAAGGAATACGAGGAAAAGTTGTTTTTTTTGAAATCTTATAAGCTTCTGAAAAACAAGTAGTTATATAACTTTTCTTAACAAGAAACAGTTGTATATGTCGCAGAAATTTAGTACCTTTGTAAACATGATAAATAACAAGAGTAATATAGAGATGCAGCTTGCTACGTATAAGTCAATGTTGACTAAAGCTAGCAATGACCTTGCCAAGTCCAAACAGCTTGTTGGCTTGCTCAAACAGCAGATTGAGCAAGGTAATACAGAGTTGTCGGAGGAACTTGACAAGGCAAACGAGCGTATCTCTATGTTAAGCGAAGATTTATCAGATGCAAATGCTCGTATCTATGTGTTGGAGGTGGCTTTGACCCAAGCGGAATCTGATAACTCGGAATTACGAGCAGAGGTATCTCGACTTCATTCCAAGGCAGATGATTTTGAAAAGGCAAATGCCTTGTTGGATATAGCAGACAAGGCTCAGGTTGATTATAAAACTATCATCGAGGTTCTCCTTCATAGGAAGTTTGCTCATAACTCAGATATGACCAAGCTCTTGAATGGTGTATTGGATACATCCGATGCAGAGGTCAGTGAGTTGGGGCTTGATGGATTGAAAAAGAAAATCAGTGATGCTGCTGACGAGGCGTTGGATGAAAAGCATAAGGAGGAAGAGTCTAAGGCATCTTCAGCCCTAGAGCAACCAGCTGTAAAACTGCCAAAGAAAACAGAAAAAGAAAAGCAGGAATCAGATAGTCAACTCCCTCGCAAGCGTTATACAACAACAGCTAGAGTCTTGAAGTCCTTCGGCATAGATAAATCTGATCTTCCTGAGAATGCAAAGGTTATCATACGTAAGGGTAAGAAGGATATGTGGGTAGTCCGTCTGTTCTTCTATCAGAAACAAGAGGTTTATTGTAAGGAATACAAGATAGCACGCTTTAATGTACCAGGTTCTGATCCTCAGAGCTGCAAGTATCCTCAGAGTATCATCAAGGGTAATCCTTTGATGTCATCCTTCTGTAGGTTCTATCTGGAGTCGAAGTTTGCCTGTCATCTCTCCGGAAACCGCTTGTTGGATATGTTGTCACAGATGGGTATGAAGGTAGCTCAGTCAACCTTGAACGGTTGGATGCAGCAAATCATGACTTATCTTCGTGAACGCCTGGGACCTGTGATTACTGCAGACAGAGCAGTCTTGTATGAGGCCTTCAAGGTATTCTTGCAGGATGGCCGTGTCGAGATGCATAACAATGCGGTCGAACGAATGTTCCGCCACTTGGCTATGGGTAGGCGAAACTGGATGCATACCGGTAGCCATTTAGGTGCGGAAAACATAGCTTTTATGTTCTCACTTTTTGAGAGCTGCAAGTTGAATGACATTAATTTTGGCGATTATATAGAAGATATACTCACCCGACTGATGGAGGGGGAGCAAGACTTCATGTCCCTAATCCCATGTAATTATAACTCGAACAAAAAGGTGAATGTCAAGGCTGCCTAATAGGTAGCTTTGGCAACACCAATTAATAATATGCTTTTTTAAAAAAAGTTGGATGTGCTAACTGCTGAAAATCAGTAGTTACGTTCTAACGGTGATTTACAATATTTCAAGGCTTTGCTCAAGGCCGTGAAATCTGGTAGAACGGACTACGAGAACCTGCTTCCAATGACAATCTGCTTGGATTAATGAAAATTTTAGTGAAAGATATTTAAAAATGAGATTTGCGGGCTTTGCAAAAAGCCCGCAAATAGGGGCGTTGTGACATTTTTGGACGCTTACTTTATAATTTACAATTAATAGTTAGCTATTTATATTTGGGGGGATTTGAAGGTAATTGGCTGATAACTTGCAGATTTTCGGCTTTTTTCTTGGTGGTTTCAATAAAAAAGCGTACTTTTGCGGAAAAGTTTAACGTTTAAATTTATAGGTTATGGCAACATTAACTATACAAGTGGAAGATAATAGTGTTATGGCTGGCCTCAAGAAAGTTCTTGAGGCAATGAAAGGCGTTGTGATTGTTCCTAATCATCAGAAAAGCATGTCAGGGATAGAAGAAGCAATGGATGATATTCGTCATGGTAGAGTGACGGAGTATGAAAGTGTTGATGATATGTTTGAAAAGTTGGGAATATGAAATACAGAATCATAGCTACCAGTCGCTTTGAAAAGGATGTAAAGCGTTGTAAAAAACGTAATCTTCCAATGGAAAAGCTAAAGAAAGTAATTCGATTACTTGAAGAGACTGGAAAATTACCTCCTGAATATAAGCCGCATAAACTATCTGGGCAATATGCGGGAAGTTGGGAATGTCATATTATGCCAGATTGGCTGTTGATATGGAAACAATATAATGATGAGCTAGTTTTAGTGATGACTAATACTGGTTCTCATAGTGATGTTTTCTAAAAACAATTGAAAATGGCATGGAAAGTGCCGCAATTTATTCAAGCGAAGTTCATGAGGTCGATTCGGGAATCCCAATGACCCTTTTCAAAGGGTTTTTCGAATCCCGATGTATCTCCTGTAAAGAGGGGCTTTCCGAATTCTTATTTCCTTTGCCAAAGGAGGTGAAAGCGCTGTATCGGTACCAAACTATCGCTGTAATCGGTACCAAGGTTTTATGTGATTCACGATTGCTTCAAGAAGATTCCGAAGTTGTTATTCGGATGGCTGAGGTATGCGTATTAAGAATAAAAAATATGAATAAAGATGAATTTATAAATATACTCAAAAATAAAAAAGGTGCTCCTTTTTTGTTTCTTGGTTCCGGTTTTTCTCGACATTACTTAGATACTCCGCAATGGGATGGAATATTACAGATGTTTGCTCCTTATAAGCTAGCACAGTATTATTCTAAACTGAATACAAATTCCCTGATCAAGGTGGCTACTGAGATTGCGAAAGATGTTACTGATGAGTTTTGGAATTTGGATGAGGGTGATGAGTTCAAGAAAGCTGTTCAAGATCGCATTACAGATGCTGGCTCTGTTCTTAAATTTAAAATTTCAGAATATCTTAGAAAACAATCTTTACGGGATTTTCCTGAAGAATATGAAGAAGAAATTCATATTTTAGAAAAATTAAGTATAGATGGTATCATTACAACAAATTGGGATGATACGGCTGAGAGACTTTTCCCTCAATTTACTCCATACATTGGACAAGAGCAATTGATCTTTTCTTCTACGTATAGTGTTGGAGAAATATACAAAATACATGGTAGCTATAGAGAGCCTAAAAGTCTGGTGCTTACTGAAGACGATTATGATAATTTCAGTAAAAAGTATCCATATTTGGCGGCTAAACTCATAACGATTTTTATTGAGCATCCTGTAGTTTTTCTTGGTTATTCTATATCTGATTCAAATATTCAGGAGATATTACAATCTATTGTTGCTTGTTTAGATAATGCGAATATTCAAAAATTGCAGGATAACCTCATATTTGTAGAATGGATAGCAGAAGAAGATTATGCTATAACAATAGAACGTCAGGATATAATGATGGCGAATAAAGTGAATTTGCCTGTTATCAAAATCAAAACACATAGTTTTAAGGAAGTTTATGAACTCCTTCAATACTATGAACGTTCTATTCCTGCCAATGTGCTTAGAGAATACAAAAAGCAATTCTTTGAAATTGTTCAGTCTGAAAAACCTGAAAAGCAGATATATGTTTTACCATCTACTGAAGTTGATAAGGATAAGACTATTCAGGTTGTTTATGGCTTCGGAGCAATAAATAAATTCCGTTCAGCAGTAGGCTATAGAGGTATACAAGCAGTTGAATTATTAAAGGATGTATTGTCTGAAAATACTGATTTGAATGCAGAACAAGTGTTGACGGATGCTTATCCTCAACTTACCAAGACATCTCCTAAAGCATTTATCCCAATATATAAATATCTATCGAAAGTAGGAATAAACAGTGATCAAAATTACAGTGGAAATAAATTGGGGGTGAATTATACTTTAAGAAAAGGATGTGACTTTCAGTCTTATAGTTTCTCCGAAGATGAGAAAACTTGCAGCCTACAAGAAGTAATAGAAAAATATAGCGGAAAGGATGTTTGGAAGGCTGTAGCTCTTATACCTTACTTGAATATAAAGGAAGAAGAATTGCCGATTCTTGGTAATTTTATCAATAAAAACTTCAATGATTTCCTGATAAAACATAACAATTATTCTACGTATATGAGAAAATTGATTTGCTTTTATGATTGGAAAAAATATGGTTGGGAATAACACTTTTGGATATATCTGTATTATTATATCGTAAGTATTCGGTTAATGCCGTATTGTGTGCCTAGATAAAGTTTCGTACCTTTGCACCATGATTTTTAATTATTCAAATTATGGTACAAGGCAAGAAACTATTAAACAGCAAGCCAAAGTTCGCCGAGGTTGTAATCGACGACAATGAGGCGAAGGAGATGCGTGAGTCTGCAAAAGTTCGCAACCGTCGCAATCCTTATTTAAAATTAAGCTATCCCAATGGTGTGACACTAATTCTCCCTGCTGACATCAGTATCGAACAGCTTCGAGCCTACATTAGTATAACAGTGTAGGCTTATGGCTAGAGTTTGTCAGTTGACGGATGACTTGAAGTACTACTTGTGCATGGAGCCAGTCGACATGCGAGGAAAAAATGGTAAACAATAAGGTAAACGATATGTTTGAACAGCAGCAAAATACAGGGAAAAGTACGTCTTTGGCAGAGAAATATGCCAATGCCGTAGGCCAGTTGTCCGATGCCAATGATCGGGCAGCGCATGCAGAGCATGACCTGCAGGTGGAGCGCATTACTCGTCAAGACTTGATTGACGAGGAGGTGGCTCGCCGTGTTGCTGAAGCAGAAGAACGTATCAGAAAAGAGTTGGAAGCTCAATTAGCAGATAAGACCAAGGAATTGGAGGAACGTAATAAGGCTTTGGATAAGCGTGAGTCTGATGTAGACAAGAAAGCGGAGACAATCGCCCAAAATGTAAGTGAACAGGTTCGCCAGCAGATGTCTGCAGCTAAAACCCGTTTCGAGAAAACTGCGCTGAATCGTTTGGCTGATATGTTTGACATGTTCATGCAGGCGTTCATCGCCCTTGGTGACAAGGATTCTTCCAAAGGTCAGGAACTGTTGCAGAAGTATCAGCTTGCGGCAAAGGAAGCGCATGAGTCTTTGACGGATGAAATCAAGGATAAACTGGCCAAGGTTGAAGCTAAAAGCAAGTCTAAAAACGAACAGATAGCCTCTCTTGTCAGGATGATATTTACTCAAAAGCGTGAGCGGGTAGTCTTTAGTAAGGAAGAACGTGAAAACATCTATGATAAGGTATTGGCTTCGGTTGAGTTCACTGATGAGGAAAAGAAACGTTACCAAGAGTGCCGTGAATTCTGTGAGGAGTATCGCAAGCGCAAGGCTATAAAGAAACTTTTGAATAGCCAAAAGGAACAGAAGGGACATGGACGAAATCCTATACTGGAGGATATGCCTCGCTTGGAGGAAAAGGTACTTTGGCCTGAAGGCTACATAGGACATGAGGATGAATATGTAATTGTTTACCAAGGCAAGGTGCAGGAGTTTATCGTGCCAGCCAAAGTACGCTACTTTGTTCAGCCATATCGTCGTCCTGTAGTTCGTCGCAAGGATGATCCAATGCAGAAGCTCTTGCAGTCTTCTTGTTATGAGGACGTATTTTGGAAGAGTTATGCGTCTGCTGAGTTATTGGCGCAGTTAGAGTGTAATAAGTATGTCCTTCATCAGCCGTTTAACCGGCAGATAAAGAAGATGAAACAGGATGACTTGATACTCGCTCCTTCAACAGTCGATGACTGGCATCAGGGTGTATGTGACAAGATAGAACCTCTCTACAATCTGCAGATGGATCGGGTAATGTCCAGTTTGCTGCTTGGCGCTGATGGCTCTCCATTCCCGATATTGGACTGCGAGAAGCATAAGACGGTAAATCATTACTTGATTCAGTATCGTTCTGTGGCAACTGGCATCCCAATCTTCATGGTTAATACGAAAAACAAGCATGGTAGGGGTACTGCTGACATCATGGACAACCTCAAAGATTGGAAAGGTGTGGCGCTGATGTGTGATGGTTACTCTGGCTATGATTGGCTGAAGAAGATAAATGGTCGCATATTGTGTCGTTGTGTCGTTCATGCTCGAAGACCAATGGAACGAGCCTTGAAGGAAAATCCTAATCTAGCAAAGATAGGTATTCTCTTCTACCAGAACATTAACCTGATTGAGGAAATGATGAAGGAGAAGAAACTTGAGGGCGAGGAGAAAGCACAGTTCAGGAAGGACCATGCCGAGCCGCTATGGGAGGACTTCAAGCTATGGGCTGCAAGTGCCATCTTGGATGTGCCAAAAGACAGCAATATATACCAGGCATTGAACTATATGCTGCGCAACTATACAGAGCTGACCAATTATATAGACATCCCAGACATGCCTTTGGACAATAATGATACCGAACGCCTGATCCGTGACATGGTGATGGGTAAGAAGGCTTATTTGTTCTGCCGTGACTTGGATGCCTGTAAGCGTGCAGCAATGATGTACTCCTTGTTTGGTGCATGTAAGGTACTAGATAAAAATCCTGAGCGTTGGCTTTGTTATGTGTTGAAGCACATAGATTCTACGCCTGAGGATAAACTTTATACTCTTCTTCCTGAGTTTTGGGAAGATGAGGAACAATAAAAATGAATTTAATGTTTAGTCAAATTAAGGTATAACCTCCATTAGCTTGTGCTGATGGAGGGCTAAATTGCGTATGCTTGTCTCAAAATTAGAAAAATGATGCCGCCGTGCAAAGGTACAATATTTTTTTGAGCTATGCAATACGGAGTTGAGCGGATACTTACGGTGCTCGGAACCGCTACACTCTAAGGATGGCGGGGCATCAAAGCCCTCGCCAAATTGTGCGGGATGGGACCGCTGGGAGAGGGAAGTTTAAAGTTAATAGTTTATAGTTTACAACTTGTATTCGGGGGATTTTGTTGATTTATTGTGAATTTCTTGGTGTTTTAGAATATGCTTATTGGCATAGCCCAATCAATGGGCTATGCTAATGAGTTTACTTCCTAAGGCAGTTTCTATACGAGCAATGGTTTGAGTCGTGAAGTTATGTCTGCCTGTTAGCCATTTTGAGATTTCTGAGTCTCGCTTGTTGAGCAAGCGGGCGAAATCCTTTTGGGTGAGACCCTTGGCTTTCAGAATCTCACTAATGCGCTCGGCAATACCGAAAGACAAATCGAACTCTGCCTTTTGCTCGGCAGGTATCGCAGCGAGGCAATCACGGAATAATTTGTTCTGTATCATAATGCTTAAATTTCAAAGGTTGCACTTTCTATATCTGTTATCATATTCTTTTCAATGGTAATGATGCCCTTCTCTTGGGCTTTGAGCAGAACTTTGTCAAAAGTCTGTAGTAACCATCTACTTCTCCATATTGCCCGCTAAAAAATAAGTATTACCTTTGCTGCCGATTAAAAAATGGTAACAAATGGAAAATAAGAAGAAAGCAAAAGTTGATTACGCAGCCATCATTCGTGAGTTCGAGATGTATGGTCGTGGTCGTTCTCTCAAACAATTTTGTGATGACAGTAGTTATGTTTATCCTAATGTGCTTCGATACTATCGTAAGTGTTTTTGGAATAGCAAGTCTAAGTTGGCAGCTTCTCCTAATGGTGACAAGTCTCTTGTTCCCTTGGAGATTGAGTCGGCAGCAAGTGTCAACTCAGCTTCTTCAAGTGTGGACTCTTGCAAGCCAGAAGAACCGACCATGCCTGTGGCTGCTCCTTCTATCCCGACATACAGTATCGTCTCGATGCACATATCGTTCAGCAATGGGATGGAGTTGTCACTTTGCGAGACAAGTGTAAATGAGATTACAGCTTTGTTGCACAAAATAGTTGGCTGAAATGATATCCTTTACAAGTAGACAGAAGTACTATTTTTATTCTGGTCCTATGGATATGCGTAAGGATATCGATACGCTCACAGAAGTAGTTCGTAGCCAAATGGGGCTTGATCCTTATATCGAGGAATCGGTTTTTATATTTATGTCGAAGAATCTTCGTACAATGAAGATTCTCTATCGTGGTCGCCGCCGCTTTGAATTGACAAAAATCCGCTTGGATGATGAAAAATTCTTTTTGCCTGTATTCGACGAACAGCGTTCCTGCTACAAAATTTGCTGGAGCGACTTCGTTACGCTTACAGAGGGTGTTCAAGTCACTAAAATGCAGATAAAAGAAGATGTTGTTTGATGGCTCAACTATCTGATTATTAGTATTTTAGTTATAAAAAATATTCGAAAAAACTTGCATATGTCAGAAAAAAGTAGTACCTTTGTAGGCATGAATGACGAAATGAAGTTACGTTTTGCTTATGCTGAGATAGCTCGTCTCAAGGATGAGATGGCAACAGCGAATCGTGGGCAGGTAGATTTGATAGCTCACGATCAAGCCTTGCGTGCCGATTTCGAACGTCAGCGTGAGGAGGATCGCCAGTTCTTCAAGGCTCAGCAGGACAATATGAAGGATTTCTATATGCAGCAGATGAAGGAACAGGCTGAGCGCCATAAGGAGGAACTTAAGCATCTGCGAGAGGAGAACCTGGAAAATGTAAAGCGTATTATGAAGGATAGCGCCAACCACCAGAAGGCATCGGATAACTTGATAGCTTCCTTGAATGAGAAGATTACAAAGCTCACTTCGATGCTTGAAAAGTCTTCGCTCTCTGCATCGGAGGCACAATGGCTGGCCCGTTATCGCCAGCGCCAACGGTTCAAGCGTAATGCTGAGCAAAAGAATTTGCTGAAGTCTGGCAAAGAGGTTACGAGAGAAGAAGAAAAGTCTGATTGGCCTGAAGATTCCAATGATGACGTTCCATCTACTCCGTCTTCTGCATCAGGTGACCAGACTCCTGCAAAAAAGAAGAAAAAAGCATTGGACAAGCGTTCTACTCGCACAGATTATCAGAAGAACAAGCCATATACGACTGCTCCTATCTATCATATGCTTCATGAGTATTTTACCCTTCCTGAAGGAGGACACTTTGTGAAACGCGATGGGGAAGTGGAGACTTGGTGGTATCGTGAGTTGATTCGTATTCCTGAGCATTACGAAGAGCATTTCTACGAGGTGGCAAGCTATTATGTTCCTGGGCATGGAGGTGGAGTCACTCGTCCTAATACCCGCTTGATTAAAGGTGTTTCCTTTGACTTGGAACTGATAACTTATGTTCTTACCGAGCATTTCGCTTACAATACTCCATTTACGAGAATTGTAGAGAAGCTATCTCATATGGGATTGAATATGAACGAGAAAACCTTGGGAGTCATCGTACATAAGATAATCTCTTATATCCGCAAGGAAATGAAAGATGTCTGGGAGGCGACTATCAAGAAGACTCACAATTGGATGATTGATGAGACCTCAGGTCTTGTTGGTGTGAAGACAGATGAAGGTGTCCGTAAATACTTGAAGCGTTATTTTTGGGGAATCAAGGCTAATGTTCAGAAGCTCGTGTGGTTTATATACGAGCATGGGAGTCGTGGCCTCAAGGCAATCCGTCAGTTCTTGGACAACTTTATCGGCTTCTTTACTACTGACGGTTATGTAGTATATAAGGTGTATGACGATGATGAACTTCATCCTGATCAACATCGTTCAGCATGCCTGACACATATAAGGCGAAAGTTCGTAGAGTCCTTGGAAGAGAATCATTCCTTGTCTATGTGGTTTATCGATGAGATAGGTAGACTATTTGGAATCGAGCATGACTGCAAGAAGGCAGGTTTAACAGCCGACCAGGTTCTTGTGGAAAGGCTTCAAAGGAGCAAGCCTATCATGGACCGAATCAAAGAGAAGTTTGAGCGATTTGCTAGATCGAATTACAAAGGCTTGGGCGCTTTGACAAAGAAGGCTCTTAAATATATCAAGACTGAATGGTCGGCAATGCAAACCATTTTGCAGGATGGCAACCTTGAGTTGTCTAACAACCTGGCAGAACAAATGATGAGACACATCAAGCTGAATCTTAAAAACTGTCTGAACATCGGCAGTGAAGATTCTGCGCTTGACTATGCCTTCATGTTTTCTGTCATAGAAAGCTGTAATATGAACAAGTTATCTCCTGGGTGTTACATCAAGGAGCTAGTTAGTCGTCTTACTGCCAAGCCTGTTTGTACAGCAGAAAAAGTGGCACTTTTGCCTTGCTTTATGCAAAAATAAATGTTAAATCCAATCATTTTTTATTTTTAACATCTCTTGAATCGCCTTTACATAAAGGTGGTTCAGAGGGTGTATGGAAATATAGATGGTTACTCTTGGTATGTGCGTGATAGTTTAACACCACCATTTCCTAAGATAAGTATCTGGTCGGATATTCTTAGGCAGTATAGGCGGAGTTTGCGGGAATCGATAGATAAAGCACTAACATGGTCGTTCATTCTTCCTTCGATACGGAAGAATCTTTCTAATGCTCCCTTATCGATAATTTTGGATAAAGCCAATAATATGGCATTGAAGTCTTTATTGTATGTCGCATTGTCCTTAAACTCCATCAGGAATTTTTCAAATTCGCTTTCGGAGTTTCCATCGAAGCAGATAGAAAACATGCCTACGTTGTCATTCTGCTCTATTGTCTTTAATGTTACTTGTGTCATAATTATAATTCTTTAATATGCAATGCAAAAATAATAATTTTATTGATAGCTTGTTCACTTTTAAGTGAATAATTAAGAATAATTATTATAAATATACATTATGGAAATCAACAACACCCAACACAAATTCTTCCTCTGCAACAAGAAATATGATGAATATGAATATATGATGTATAGAAAACAGACTGAAATCATCGTAACCATCTTCTATGAAGGTATTCTGAGAGGAACACAGTATGGCAATCATCCTAGAACAAAATATGCCTTGAAGATCCATAGCATCATCGAGGATTTGATGAATAAAGACTGGAGTAAAGTCAACGAGACCCTTAAATAATGAAGGAAATAAAGTTATTTGATTACCAAGAGGATATGAAGGAACGGATTGAGAAGGCGTTGCGCCTTCATCGGTCCGTGATGGCACAAATGCCAACTGGTACGGGTAAAACGGTTCTACTCGCTTCGGTCGTAGAATCGTTTTTGAGGGAACATTCCAATTGCAATGTTTGGATTGTTGCCCATAGAAGGGAGTTGGTTTCTCAGATTCGAGAAACTATTGAAAGAGTTTTTTCTAAAATCACCCCGTCCCTCTTTACCATTAAAGAGGGGAATTTTTCGAAAACCCACCCGTCCTCCCTTACCCTTAAGGGAGGCTCCACCTCTCACCCCGACCCTCTCACCCTCAGGGGAGAGGGAGGAAACCGCCCTACTCGGTGCTCGGAACCGCTTCGCTCTAAGGTTGGCGGACCATCAAAGGTCTCGCCAGATTGTGCGGGATGGGACCGCCTGGGTGCTGCTTGCTTGCGGCCTGCTGAGGGACTTGGTGACCACCTGGGGATGAGTGGAGCATCAAAGGTCTCGCCAGATTGTTTGTCGGCTAGCGCATTCAATGTTCCTATCAAGGCTGTGTCGATACAATGGTTGTCGAAGCACTATGACGAGATAGAGGAAGAACCGGGAATGATAGTGATTGACGAGGCGCACCATGCGCTTGCCAAGACCTATAAGGGAATGTGGGAGAGATTCCCGAAAGCTAAGTTCTTGGGACTGACGGCTACTCCTTGCCGATTGAATGGTAAGGGATTCACTGATCTGTTTGATGTCTTGGTGCAGTCGTGGAGTGTTCCTGAATTTATCAGCAAGGGAAGATTGGCGACATACGATTTTGTGAGCATCAAATCGGATGGTGTGACGCAAGGGCTCATCGACTCCTTGCAGAAGCGAGGGGCTGATGGTGACTACCAGAACAAAGAAATGGATATGTTGCTGAATAAAAAGCCGAGCATCGAAAGGCTCTATCGGAGTTTGGAAGAATATGGTAAAGATAGAAAGGGCATCGTGTATGCTATCAATATCAGTCATGCTAATGCTATTGCCGAGTTCTACAGAGAACACGGCATAGCGGCTGTTGCTATTGATAGTAAAACGCCAAGTTCTTTACGAAAAGAACTTATTGAAAGGTTCAAAGCTTCTAATCTTTCTTTTTCGAATCACCCTGTCAATTCTTCGAAAATCACCCCGTCCCTCTTTACCATTAAAGAGGGCTCCACCTCTCACCCCGGCCCTCTCTCCTCAGGAGCGAGGGAGGAAACCGCTCCTCCTCGTCGCTCTGAACCGCTACGCTCTAAGGTTGGCGGACCATCAAAGGTCTCGCCAGATTGTGCGGGATGGGACCGCCTGGATGCTACTTGCTTGCGGGTTGCTGATGGAGTTGGCGATAGACTTGCTTCTATACAGGTGTTGGTGAATGTGGACATATTCTCGGAGGGATTTGACTGCCCGGATATTGAGTTTGTGCAGTTGGCTCGTCCTACCTTGTCGCTTGCCAAGTACCTGCAGATGGTGGGACGAGGATTGCGAGTGGCTAAGGGAAAGAAGAACTGCGTAATTATAGATAATGTGGGACTATATCGGGTGTTCGGGTTGCCTTCGCAAGTATGGAACTGGAATGCTATGTTCGAGGGAAAGCTGAAAGTTGGCAAGAGAAAGGAGACTCCGAAGGATAGAGAGTTTTTCCTAATGAACGGGGAACAAGACGATATTCAGATTCATCCAGACTCAGAAATGATGATGGTGATGAGCCATGAAGAATTGCTCCAAACGATACAGTATCGTGAGTTTGTGAACAGTAGAGGGGAGTTTGCCATCATCAAGCTTCCTGATGGAAAGATGACGGTAGTGAACCGACAAGGAGAACAGGTCTTGGAGCCAGGCGATTACTATGACATGAAACTGTTGGATGGCAACATCCTGTTCTACCGACATTGCAGAAAGGAGGTCTGCTATTATGACCTGTTGTCTGGAGCTATTATTGACGATGGTTCCAATGTTTACGATGTTCCAAAGGTGGTTACGCTAGAAGGTTGGGAGTTCATCAAATATGGAGATGTTTATATGTCTCGCACCTACGAACATTTCTCTTGGCCATATTGCCCTTCCAAATATGACCTGTTCAATTTTGGGGATTACCTGATATATCGTTATAATTATTTAGTAGATAGTGGTTGCCAGGAATGGTACTATTATGAAGGAGGCAATGGCTTGATGATGAAGGCTACTATAGATAGTAATCGAGTATGTTTCTTGCGTGGTGATTATGAACATGTGTATTGGATGTGTGCCACTCTTCGTTGTGGTTGTATCGTGGTTATGGACAGCAAGCAGGACTACTACCTGGTGGATTCATATTTGAAGAAGACCTATATTGGATGCAATAACCCAAAGAATGAAAATGAAGATCTTCATATTGTAATGCCTCGCCTTGGCAAGAAATACTATGATGAGATGATGTTACAGGAGAAGAAAAAGGAAGCAAGCGAGATGATTCTTTTGCATGAGAAGTCAGAAGCAGGACATGTGGAATTATATCAGGCTGGAAAGAAATGGGGCATAAAAGTGGATGGCAGAGTTGTCGTGCCACCCCTTTATCGCAGCATAGCGCAACCTGTTGGTGCCTATTGTGCCTTTGAAGAGATTCCAAGATATTGGGGTATTATGACCTTAAAAGGCAAGGTGATAGTTGATGCCAAATATGAGAAGGTCGAGATTCATGATGGGGGGATCGCCGTGGTAACTGATATCACGGGGAAAACACAGACCATCCATCTGAAATGATCTATTATAGGGGCGTCAGTCTGAGAATATTAACAAAAAAAAGAGTGTGTCATGAATTTATGATACACTCTTTTTTTTTATTCTGTTTAATTACATCTTCTTTATCCGTTTGCGATATTTCCGAAGAAATCGAATGAGGCATCCCAATCCTTCCAGACTGGCTCTCTGCCCAATTCCTTCAATCTCGCATTGATTACCTTGGCGGTACGCTCATCGCTTACGGTGAACTGTTCCAATGCCTGAGGATAGGTATGATAACCACCAGGATTTACCTTTGATTCTGCCGACATGGTGGTGACACCCAGTGTTGCCATGTTGTCACGGATGTAGGCTGGCTCACGGGTAGAGTAGGAGATATCTACATCGTGGTCGAAGATACGCATGGCGAAAGTAGCCTGTGCCAACTGCTTATCGGTCATGAAGCAGTTTGGCTGGAAACCTTCGTTCTGTGCAGGGCGCATACGAGGGAAGTTCACGCTGTACTTGGTCTTCCAGTAATGCTTCTGCAGGTAGCGCAGGTGATGAGCCATCATCACAACATCTGTGCGCCATTCCTTCTCCAAGCCGATGAGCACACCCATACCGATGGAGTGAACGCCTGCCATACCCATGCGGTCGAAACCATCGCAGCGCCACTCAAACTTGCTCTTCATGCCACGTGGGTGGTAGAGCTTGTAGTGCTCGTGGTTGTAGGTCTCCTGGAAGCAGATGACGCCGTTCATACCATGGTCGGCGAGGGTCTTGTAATCCTCTGTAGAGAGCGGCATTACCTCTATCTTCACGTTAGAGAAATACTTCTTGGCGATGTCGATTGCCTTGGCAAGATATGGGGTGCCAGCCTTGGCTGGGTTCTCGCCCGTAACGAGAAGGATGTTCTCGAATGGAGCCAGCTGCTTGATGGCTTTATACTCGTTCTCAATCTGCTCTGGGGTGAGGATGGTACGAGCCATCGGATTCTCACGATGGAAACCGCAATACACGCAGGAGTTAGAGCATGAATTGGTGATGTAGAGAGGAATGAACATCGACATGGTCTTGCCGAAGCGCTCCTCGGTATATTTGCGGGAAAGACGCGCCATTACCTCCAAGTATGGCTCGGCTGCAGGTGAAATCAGCGCCATGAAGTCGTTCACATCGCAATGGTCCTTGGCAAGGGCACGACGCACATCATTATCGGTCATTCGAGCAATGCGCTCCGTGGTCTCCTCCCAACTGATATTCTTTAATTCGTCTGAAAACATTTTCTTACTTTTTAAACTTTCTCAAATCGTGTGTCAACTTGGCTGCACAGAAGTTTGGACCACACATGGTGCAGTACTCACCGTCTGTATGACCTGCCTCCTCGAAATACTTCAAGGCAAGCTCTGGGTCGAGAGAGAGGTGGAACTGGTCTCTCCAGCGGAACTCGAAGCGTGCCTTGGAGAGGGCGTTGTCGCGGATGGTTGCACCTGGATGCCCCTTTGCCAAATCGGCTGCATGAGCGGCAATCTTATAGGTTACCACACCTGTGCGCACATCTTCCTTGTTAGGCAAGGCGAGGTGCTCCTTAGGTGTTACATAGCAGAGCATGGCGGTGCCGAGCCATGCTATCTGGGCGCCACCGATGGCTGATGTGATGTGGTCGTAACCTGGAGCGATATCGGTAACCAATGGGCCGAGGGTGTAGAATGGTGCCTCGTGACAGTGGTCGAGCTGGCGCTCCATGTTCTCCTTGATTTTCTGCAATGGCACGTGACCAGGACCCTCGATGAATGCCTGCACGTTCTTGTCCCAGGCACGGGTAACAAGCTCGCCCATGGTATCCAACTCGGCAAACTGGGCTGCATCGTTGGCATCGGCTATACAGCCTGGGCGCAGACCATCGCCCAAAGAAAGGGCTACGTCGTACTGTGCCACGATGTCGCAGATATCGTCGAAGTGCTCATAGAGGAAACTTTCCTGGTCGTGATAGAGACACCACTTGCTCATGATACTACCGCCACGGCTCACGATTCCGCAGAGACGGCTATCGGCGAGATGCACGTTGTGACGACGGATGCCGGCATGGATGGTGAAGTAGTCAACACCCTGCTCGCACTGCTCGATGAGGGTATCACGGAATACCTCCCAGTTCAGGTCCTCTACCTTGCCGTTTACCTTCTCCAAAGCCTGGTAGATAGGCACGGTTCCTACTGGCACAGGGCAGTTGCGTACAATCCATTCACGGGTTTCGTGGATGTTGTCACCGGTAGAGAGGTCCATCAAGGTATCGCCTCCCCACTTGCAAGACCATACAGCCTTATCCACCTCTTCCTCGATGCTGGAGGTAGTGGCAGAATTACCGATGTTGGTATTGATCTTCACGAGGAAGTTGCGGCCGATGATCATCGGTTCGCTCTCCGGGTGGTTGATGTTGGCAGGAAGAACGGCACGTCCGTGTGCAATCTCATCACGTACATACTCAGGAGTGATATGGGTATCGATGCCCAACTCCTGGCAGTTCATGTTCTCGCGGATAGCCACATACTCCATCTCTGGAGTGATGATGCCCGCCTTGGCGTAAGCCATCTGGGTGATGTGCTTGCCAGCCTGAGCACGGCGAGGCAACTGGATGTGCTCGAAGCGGAGGTGGTCAAGGCTATGGTCAGCAAGGCGCTGCTTGCCATACTCGCTGGTAACCTCCTTGAGCTGCTCGGTATCGTTGCGGTCGAGAATCCACTGCTCGCGCATTCTTGGCAAGCCTTTCTTCAAATCTACCTGATAGTTAGGGTCGCTGTAAGGACCGCTGGTATCGTAGATGTAAACCGGAGCGTTTGGCTCTGTATGAGGAATGCCGCGCTCATCCTTCACAACAGTAGGAGTGAGGTTAACCTTGGTCATTCCAACCTTGATCTGTGGGAAGAGTTTTCCCTGCATATACGCCTTTTCTCTCTGGGCGTAAGCTTTCTTATCGTTTGGCATAATTTTTTAAAGGTAAAAAGGTAAAAGGGTAAAAAGGTAAAAAGAGCGTTCTTGCTTCTTTGCCTTCATCCTTCATGCCTTTTATTATCTATATTATAATTAATCGTTGAGGAATGCGGTGAGAGGAGAACTTGCCTCAGCACAATCGCTGATGGCTCCGAGACCTGCCTCGTAAGCACGGCGACCGCATACTACTGCTTCCTTGAATGCCTTAGCCATCTCTACAGGATCACCGGCAACGGCGATAGCGGTGTTAACCAGACAAGCGCTGGCACCCATCTCCATGGCTTCGGCAGCGTGGCTAGGTGCACCGATACCTGCATCTACTACAACTGGAACAGTAGCCTGCTCGATGATGATCTGCAGGAAGTCCTTCATTCTCAATCCCTTGTTAGTACCGATAGGTGCAGCAAGTGGCATCACGGTAGCAGCACCAGCCTCTTCGAGGTGCTTGCAGAGGGTAGGGTCTGCCTGGCAATATGGCAATACCACGAAACCGAGTTTTACCAGTTTCTCGGTAGCCTTCAGCGTCTCGACAGAGTCTGGAAGAAGATAGCGAGGGTCTGGGTGGATTTCGAGCTTGAGCCAGTTGGTTCCGAAAGCCTCGCGAGCCATCTGTGCTGCGAAGACAGCCTCCTCGGCGTTGCGCACGCCACTGGTGTTAGGAAGGAGCTGGATATTTGGGTTCTGCACTATATGAGAGAGCAGGTCGTCCTGCTTGTCTTCGAGTTCGATACGTTTCATTGCAACAGTAACCATTTCTGTTTCTGATGCTTTGATGGCTTCAGCCATGAGGGCATTGTTGTTAAACTTTCCTGTGCCCAAGAAGAGGCGTGAGTTAAACTCTCTGCCTGCGATTACTAATTTTTCCATTGTTTTATTATAGAGTTGTTATTTTTGTTTTCATTTCTGTAGGAAAAGTACTTTTGTGTGATTCTTTTCCGCAGTATTCTGGGACCGTTATCCTCCGCAGAACGCTTTTACGATAACGATGTCTGCTCCTTCTGCGATGATTGTGTTTTCCCATTCATCACGAGGCACCATTTCGTTACTGATAGCTACTGCAACTCCTGTAGCTGGCAAATCGAGTTCCTGGGCTAACTCCCTGATGGTTTTAGCCTGTGTCTCGGTCTCTTTGTTGTTGATAGTTACTTTCATATTCTGTTCGTTTTATATGATGAATAATCCGTTTGTTTACGCTTTTCTATCGCCCGAAAGCGATGATAAGCAAATATGTAATCAAACACGGTGAACTTCCAGATGAAAGCCTTAAGAGAAAGAATAAAGCGCTATCAAATATCCCTGCGACAGCATTACCTGCATCAGGTTCAATGGGTATCATCTCAGCCGAATCTTTCAGCACCCCGTGATAATCGCTTGCAAAAGTAATGATAATATCGGAAAAGCAATAGAATTTCAAAAATATTTATGCTAAATTAACGCAGAATGCACCTTTCGCTTTACTGGTGTTTCTTTCTGCAATCCGGGCATTCGCCTTTGATGACAAAGGAAATAGAGTGGGGGTAAAAGCCTTCGGGCAGCTCGAAACTTGGAATATGGATATCCTCCATACAGAAGGAACGCTGGCAAGATTCGCAGTAGAAATGAATATGCCCGTCGTGATGATCGCAAGCCCCTTTTTCTTCGCAGAGTTCGTAGCAGAGTACGCCTCGCCCATCTTCGAAGGCATGTACCACATCATGTTCCAGAAAGAGGGTAAGGGTACGGAAGATGCTCGACTTATCCATCGAAACCATCTTTCGTTCCAGATTGCTCAGACTCTGCGGGTTCTGTTCGCCCATCAGGGTCTTCATTACGAGTATGCGGTTGGCGGTTGGCCGAATGCCTTTCGATTCCAGCCTGCTGATCATATCTTGTGAGTTCATCGTTTCTTCTTTTTAAAATCTTTACTAACCGGTTGCAAAGATACAAAAAAAGCGTGTAAGTATGGTAACTTACACGCTTTTTCTTTATTTAAACGTAATTACTTTTTGCTTTCAATCTAGTTTATGCCGCAGCATGAAGGGATTGGAACCCTTATACGCAAGCACAACCACGGCTTCTGTTCAAAGCCTCACCATACATTTCCATTGCGGTCATGTAATTTGCAAGAATAGCCTTCAAGGCCTTCTTGATGTTTGCATACATTGTTTTCATAATCGTTATCCTTTTTTAAAAAATTAATACTTGGCATTTCTGCCATTTTCTTTTTCCTTTTGTTCATGAACGGTGGTCAATTTTACTTGCCCATCTCCATGTTGTTGTTTACATTTACAGCCTTGGCAATCATAGCTGCCACAACTGTAAGAATCATTACTGTCGTCATCATAATTTGTTTCCTTTCTTTCTTTGTGGAGCCTCCATGTGAGGTCTCCTGTTTTACATTATCCTTTTACAATCTCACTGTTTTCTGGTGCAAAGGTAATGCCTTTTTCTTGAATATCTGTCACAAAGACATGACAAAATGATGAAAAAGGGGCTTTTTTTGATACACGTCAACTAAACAGCAATGGCGGCTTGATATACGTCAAGCCGCCATGCTGTCATATTGAGAAATGTGTCATATTTCTTATGTTTCTTCGGATTTCTGATGCTAGATCAGTTCCAGAATCTTGTCGAGAATCTTTTCTACGGTTGAAGAATCGGTTGCTTCATCGAGTTTCTGGTTGATTTTCTCTTCCAGTTTCTTGCTTACCTTGTCGGCAGCCTGATCCATGGCCTGGTTTGCCTTGTCTTCCAGTTTCTTCTGAACGGAAGCGCCCAGTCCGTCTTCTTCTGAACCATCGCTGTTATTATCGCTTACCGAAGGGGATTCATCGGTTGATGAGCTGGTGGTTTCTTCTATCTGCAGATTGTCGGCACCTTCCAGCGCCTTCACCATATCATCAGCATTCATCGTGTAAACGCTGCCAAGGATTCCGAAGCTTACGGTGTGCTGCTTGCCATTAAACTCAACGGTTCCCTTAGAGCATACGATATAGTTGTGGTATTCGAAGAGCTGGTTCATCACTTCATCAATAGCGCTTCCTGCCATCATCTTGGCAATGGAACGGATGCTTTGGGTGAAGAAGTTGTTATCACTGGTTTCTGTAGCCTTGTCGATAGCCTTGGCTGCCTCAGTCTTTACCTTTTCTTTATGGGCATCAGGTCCTGGATTGGTTATGGCGAAAACCAGGAAGAGAAGTACGATAAGACCTAAGATGATTTTCCAGAGGGTCTTGCTCGATTTTTTCTTTTCCGGTTCCTGTCTGTAGCCCTGGTTCATTGCTGCGCCGTGCTGAAAGCCTTGCTGGTAAGCTTCTTGCTGTGCCTGCTGGAAACCCTGCTGGTTTGCAGCCTGAAAGTTTGCTGCTTCTGTCCCGTTGTTGCCGGCTGCATCTGCTGATGTTCCTTCTGCATTTTCTTTGTTGGCTGTATTAGCCTTGATAGCTTCTACAGTTTCAAGAACAGTCTTCAGTTCTGCTATTTTCCAAGCTGGAGTCCAGTCTTTCATGCTTTGTGCCCAAACAAGGGTCTCGGGTGTGATAGCCTTCTGGACGAGTTGCTCCAGGCTGAATGGACCCGCTTGCTGTCCGTTATTCTCAATGATAAAATATTCCATCATGTATTCTTTTATATAATATTTTTCTTAAAAGCCAATAAGGAGTTTCTTACACTCTCAATTGCTTATTAGTGTGTAGCTTTCCACCATGCTGTTTTCTCTCTGCCCTTGATAGCTACGCTGTGCTGGCTAGGGTCGGAGATAGAAAGACCGCAATAATTTTTCACTTTAAAGGTTGTACCTCTATAACTCATTAACCCTGTATAAGCCTGTTCGGTATGAGCAGCAGCTTTGATAGTGAGTTTCATCTGTGAAGTATATTTGTCTTTCAGATAGCCGCTCGGAACAAGACTGTCTATGTATACACTCATATCGTAGAAGAGGTTGGGAGAGAAACCATCCAAAGGCTGTATGGAATCGAGCGGAACGGATGATGAGAAGGTATATTTGCTGTTGATTTCCTTCATCACTTGGGCTAGATTGTCCATCTGTCTGCAGTCGATGGCCGCCATGTTGCAGAATGGATCGCTACTATTCTTGTAGAAATTGACAACTCCGTTGACAAATCCTGAGTAGTTGGGTGCAGAACTGTTGAGGTAACTCCATATGGTTTTGTATGGAACGCCGGCTCCCATTACTTCGCTACTTGAACTGATCATGAAATTAGTGACGTCTTTCAGTTCGTATGCAGTCTCTACATTGCCCATATAGCATGCATCGAAGAGAATGTATTGCATCTTGGTGCCGCTGAGTTTGATTCCTTCGGCAAGGGTAGGAACGTCGAGAGCGTTTTCTTCTAAACTTACGCTTCCGAAGAAACGGGTGATAGGTTTGTTGGGATCGGGACCATACTGTATTCCGCTGAAATTGCCGGTAGCGGTAGGGTAGCTGGTGCTTCCTTTCTGAGCAAAACCGGCATTAGGTCTTGCCATATAAGGATAGTTTACCCAATCGCTTTTGTAGGTCCATCCGCAGCCATGAGCTCCGATGATGAGCGAATAATTCAGGGCTTCAGCACGGCGTTTCACCTCATTCAGAATCTCTGCAAATCCTTCTGCTGTAGTATATGTAGCTTCATCGTATGTTTTCAAAGTGTCGCGAATTACGGTTTTCGTATTGCCGTCATATTGAAGATCTATAAGATAGCTCTTCCTGTAATTCTGGCTCATGAAGACCATTACACGCGAATTATTCAAGCCTTTCTTGGCAACAATACCTTCGCAGATACTGTCAACGTTGTTTTCCAAAAAACTTGTGAGACCGGAAGTGTTGGTTCCACCCGTCCAAGGATAGAAGACGAAGATTGTCTGCTTATTGACGCTTTCTACATCAATAGCTTCATCGCCACAACTGGTGAAAGTTGCTGCTAGAGATAGCGTACATATAAATAAGGTGAAAAGCTTCTTGATCATGTTTCTCTTGAAAATATGAAATGTTAAGTGTGAAATGCTAAGTTCTTACACTTAACATTCCGCACTTAACATGATAAATATTAAACTATTATTTCTTCTTGAGTTCCTCGATGGTTGCCTTGAGGGCAGCAATCTTCTCAACAGAGTCGCTTTCCTTCTTGCGCTCCAGGGCTACTACCTTCTCAGGTGCGTGAGCTACGAAGTTCTCGTTGCTGAGCTTCTTGCGTACGCCCATCAGGAAGCCTTCCAAGTGCTTGAGCTGAGCCTCTGCCTTCTCAATCTCGGCAGCTACGTCGATCAGGTCGCCCAATGGTACGGCAAACTCGTCGGTACCTACCATGAAGCTTGACGCATCGGCACTCTTCTCTGCGATGACCTCAATCTTATCAAGGTTCGCCATCTTCAGCGTTACGTCGTTGTAAGCCTCGAAATCGTTCTTGCCTACTACCTGGAGAGACAACTGTTCCTTCTGGGCAATGTTCTTCTGGTTGCGAACGGTACGAACACCGGCGATAATCTGCTTCACAGCCTCAATGTCGGCTGCCAACTTCTGCTCCTCGGTTGTAGGTGCAGGAATATCCAGCTTCTCGCGCATGATGCTCTCGCCATCCTTGCGGTCGTAGATGTGCTGCCACAATTCCTCGGTGATGAATGGCATGAATGGATGCAGCATCTTCAGGAGGGCATCGAAGAAGCGGAGGGTAGCGTCGTAGCTCTTCTGGTCGATAGGCTGGCCGTAAGCTGGCTTCACCATCTCCAGGTACCAGGATGAGAACTCATCCCAGAACAGCTTATATACAGTCATCAATGCCTCAGAGATACGGTAGTCCTTAAACTGCTTCTGCATCTCCTCGTTCACCTCCTTGAGCTTGGCATCAAACCACTTCACGGCGATTTCTGCACTCTTAGGCTGCTCGATATCTGCCGTTTCCCAACCCTTCACGAGGCGGAAGGCATTCCAGATCTTATTGTTGAAGTTACGTCCCTGCTCGCAGAGGCTCTCGTCGAAGAGAATGTCGTTGCCTGCTGGAGCACTGAGCATCATACCCATACGAACACCATCGGCACCAAACTTGTCAATCAGAACCAGTGGGTCTGGTGAGTTACCGAGACTCTTGCTCATCTTGCGGCCGAGCTTATCGCGAACGATACCTGTGAAATATACGTGCTTGAATGGCATCTTGCCACGATACTCGTAGCCAGCCATGATCATACGTGCTACCCAGAAGAAGATGATATCCGGACCAGTTACGAGGTCGGAAGTAGGGTAGTAGTAGTTGATCTCCTCATTGTCAGGATGCTCGATACCATCAAACAGAGAGATAGGCCACAACCATGAAGAGAACCAGGTGTCGAGGCAGTCGCTCTCCTGCTCAAGATCCTCAGTCTTGATGTTGGCATTCTTCTCCTGAGCGAGTTTCAGAGCCTCCTCTGCTGTCTCAGCTACCACGAAATCCTTCTTGCCGGCATTGTCGAAGTAGTAAGCTGGGATGCGGTGACCCCACCAGAGCTGGCGGCTGATACACCAGTCCTTGATGTTCTCCAACCAGTGGCGATAGGTGTTCTTATACTTCTTAGGATAGAACTCGATATCATCGTCCATTACTGGAGGAAGGGCGATGTCGGCAAAGTGCTGCATCTTGAGGAACCACTGTGTAGAGAGCTTTGGCTCGATAGGCACATTGGTACGCTCAGAGAAGCCCACCTTATTATTATAGTCCTCAATCTTCTCCATCAGACCGGCGTTCTGAAGGTCGATGGAAATCTGCTTGCGCACATCCATGCGGTCCATACCTACATAGAGACCTGCTGCCTCGCTGATGGTACCATTGTCGTTGAAGATATCGATGGTTTCCAAACCGTGCTTCAAACCGAGGGCGTGGTCATTGATATCGTGAGCTGGAGTTACCTTCAAGCAACCAGTACCGAACTCGATATCTACGTATGTATCCTCGATGACAGGAATCTCGCGGTTTACGAGAGGCACGATAACGTGCTTACCCTTCAGCCAGGTATTCTTCTTATCCTCTGGGTTGATACACATGGCAGAGTCGCCCATGATGGTCTCAGGACGGGTGGTTGCTACTACTGCATAGTATCCCTTCTCATCCTTGTGCATCACGTTCTCCTCATCCACCTGCTGGCAGTCCTGTTCTACTACATAATACTTCAAGTGGTAGAGCTTAGAGTGCTCGTCCTTGTAGATAACCTCCTCGTCAGAGAGTGCAGTCTGAGCCTTAGGGTCCCAGTTAACCATGCGCACGCCACGATAGATGAGTCCCTTCTGGTAAAGGTCGCAGAATACGTGGATGACGGCACGAGAGCGGGTCTCGTCCATGGTGAATGCTGTGCGGTCCCAATCGCAGCTGGCACCGAGTTTGCGGAGCTGTTTGAGGATGATGCCACCATGCTCGTGAGTCCAGTCCCAAGCGTGCTTGAGGAACTCCTCGCGGGTAAGGTCGGTCTTCTTGATGCCCTGCTGAGCGAGGCGGTTTACAACCTTTGCCTCGGTAGCGATACTGGCATGGTCGGTACCTGGTACCCAACATGCGTTCTTGCCCTCCATGCGAGCACGGCGAACGAGAATATCCTGGATAGTATTGTTGAGCATGTGTCCCATGTGGAGCACACCCGTTACGTTTGGTGGTGGGATAACCACTGTATAAGGTTCACGACCATCTGGCTTAGAACTGAAAAGCTTGTTGTCGAGCCAGTACTGATACCATTTACTTTCCACTGCTTGTGGATCGTATTTACTTGCTAATTCCATTGTTTATATCTAATTTTTATTCTTTTTCTTTCTTTTTCTTTAAAAAACGGTGCAAAGATACTAATTTTTGGGCGAAAAATACTATCTTTGCATCAAAATTATTAATTTTTGCACAAAACGATGGTTAGTAATACAGGAAAAGGACATACGAAAGAAGAAAAACTGGCGGCGTTCAGTCGCTTGCTGGATGTGCAGGACCGTTTGCGCCTGCAGTGTCCATGGGATAAAAAGCAGACATTCGAGAGTCTTCGTCCGAATACGATCGAGGAGACTTTCGAGCTTTGTGACGCCTTGATGAAGCGCGATTACAAGGATATCAAGAAGGAGTTGGGCGATGTGTTGGAACACGTGATGTTCTATAGCATCATCGGCAGAGAAGACGGCGAGTTCGATATTTGCGATGTTTGCAATCAGGAGGCAGATAAATTGATGTTCCGCCATCCTTTCATTAACTGGAAGGAAGAGGGAAATTGGACGGTTTCGAATCCTGATATGTATATCAACGATGAAGGACAGGTTGTCTATAAGGAGTCAGATGCAGGGAATGGAGAAGCAGGAACTGCCAGTTCGGAAGAAACCTTAGCTCTTGGCGCCAGCAAGCCGAAAACTGCTACTTCTGTTGAGAAAACCTGGGAACTGATCAAGCAGCAGGAGAAGGATGGAAATGAGCGGGTGTTGAGCGGTGTCCCTAATTCTCTTCCGTCTCTTATCAAGGCTTATCGCATTCAGGACAAGGCTAGAAATGTAGGCTTCGACTGGAAAGAAAAAGAAGATGTGTGGGACAAAGTGCAGGAGGAACTGGAAGAACTCAAGGTGGAACTGGCTAAAGGCGACAAAGAGAATTCTACCCGGGAATTGGGCGATTTCATCTTCTCAGTAATCAATGCAGCACGTCTCTATAAACTCAATCCGGATAATGCGCTGGAGAAAACCAACCAGAAATTTATCCGCCGTTTCAACTACGTAGAAGATTATAGCTTAAAGCAAGGTAAAAACTTGAAAGATATGAGCTTAGAAGAAATGGATAAACTATGGAATGAAGCAAAACTTCAGGAGAAAAAGGATGATAAATAACGGTGAATCAGATAATCTTATCAACTCATCAATATAATAATAAAAACTAAAGTGTTATGAAAAAATTAGTTTATGTAACAATAGCTTTGGTGGCGCTTTTCGCAGCCAACAGTTGTAAGAACAAAAATAATGTTCCTGTTATCAGTGCAGCAGATTCGGTAGAGGTAGAGGATGCAATGAACGATTCTACCATCTATGGTGTATGCGGTGAGGGAACCTCTATGCATAGCCTGGAGCTGATTTCTGATGAAGGTGACACCCTTTCGGTGTTTATTGACGATGAGAATCCTGATGTTGTTCAGGGAGGATTGCTGGCTGGCGACCGTATTGCTCTTATCGGTTATAAGGCAGAGGATGGAGAGATGATGGCCCAGAAGATTATCAACCTGACATCCCTCTTGGGTAAATGGACTTCTCTGGATAAGAATTTTGATATCTTGGAAGGTGGAGAGGTGAAGAACAATGTGAAGGCTGAAACTAATCCTTGGACTAGCTGGAAGATACTCAATGGTAAACTTTTGCTGAATAAGGATACTTTTGCCATTGACAAATTGGGTTCTGACAGTCTTATGTTGGAGAATACTCAGGGTATCTTTGTTTTCAAGCGCCAAGAGTAAGGTCATCATGTTGAACCTGTAAATTATGATTTAGTTTTGGAACCATTTAAAGTACATATATTGGGGTGTGGCAGTGCTTTGCCCACCCTTCAGCATAGTGCCTCGGCCCAGATTATTGAGATGCGTGGCAAATGCTTTATGATGGATTGTGGCGAGGGTGCCCAGATGCAGTTCCGTCGCACTCATGTTCACTTTGCTAAGATAAATGCTATCTTTATTTCGCATCTTCATGGTGATCATTGCTTTGGCTTGCTAGGACTTCTTTCTACCTTAGGTATGCTGGGCAGAACGGCTAAGTTAAAAGTTTATGCACCAGAAAGTTACGGAGATTTGTTTAAGCATCAGATCGATTTTTTCATGCAGGGAATGGAATATCAAATCGAATTTGTTCCTGTAGATACCGAGAAGTCGCAAGTAGTATATGAAGATCATTCTGTAACCGTAGAAACCGTTCCTCTGCAGCATCGTGTGCCTTGTTGTGGATACATCTTCAGAGAGAAACCGACATTGCCTCATATCCGTCGTGATATGATAGATTATTACGAGATTCCTGTAAGCCAGATTAACAACATCAAGAATGGAGCTGACTGGACAACGAAGGAGGGGGATGTAATACCTAATGCCAGATTGGTAATGCCTGCCGCTACTCCCCGCAGTTATGCTTATTGCAGTGATACCCGGTTTGTTCCGGGGGTGGCAGAAAAGGTAAAGGGGGTTACGGTGCTTTATCATGAGAGCACCTATACTTCGGAGAATGAGGACAGGGCTAAACTCTATTATCACAGTACGGCTCGACAGGCTGCAACTATAGCCAGAAATGCGGGTGTAGGCAAACTTCTTCTGGGACATTATAGTGCAAGATATAATAATGAAGAGGTATTGTTGAATGAAGCTAAAGAGGTGTTTACGGAAAGTTATCTTACTCAGGAAGGTAAAGTGTTCTCTATAGAATAATATAGAAATAGGGCTTGAATGTACCGGGAAACAAGGTGCAGAATAGCCTTTGATCTATATAAAAATATAAAAAAAGTGCTTTGCGCCAAAAAAAGTTCATTTTTGATGCAAGGTTTTCTCTTTATATCGTTTAATCTTTAAAAAGGATTTGAAATTGGAATCGGAAAAGGAACTCTTAGACGACATCAGTAGCGGCAGTCGGGCAGCCATGCACAGATTGTACGAACGCTATGTGGGGTATGCCATGGCCGTAGCGCTGAGGTATATCCCTATGCGCGATGATGCTGAAGATGTAGTGCAAGATAGTTTTATAAAAGTCTTTTCCGGCATTTCAAAGTTTGAATATCGGGGTGAGGGCGCTCTTCAGGCTTGGCTCCTGCGGATAGTGACAAATGAAGCTGTCAACTTTGTAAGGCAGCAAAAGCGCTTCACTATCGTGGACGAAGTTCCCGATGATATTGAGGATGAAGAGTCTGAAGTAGAAAGAGTTCCGCCTGCAGAACTGACAAGAATGATAGGAGAATTGCCTGATGGGTACAGACTGGTTCTTAACATGTTTGTTTTTGAACAGAAAAGCCATAAAGAAATTGCACAGCTGTTAGGCATCAAAGAAAGCAGTTCTGCTTCACAATATTTGCGGGCGAAAAAGCTGTTGGGCAAAAAGGTGAAAGATTATCTGAGCCAGGCAGATTGTAGTGATAATAAAGAGTTGAATCATATAAATGAGAAAAGTAATGAGTAACGATTGGACAAATAAACTTCGAGATCAGTTGGCTGACTACCAAGAGCCTGTCAGCCACGACTTGTGGGCTGAGATAGAACAATCGCTTGCTCAGTCTAAAAAGGTTGGTGATGAGGAAACTGATGTAAAGAAGAGACCACAGACTCGTTATGTTGTCTTGAAAAGATGGTCAGTAGCTGCAGCGATTGCTTTATTGGGAGTAGGAGGCAGTTATGTTTATCTGCATGATGATGAACTGGGACAGGCTAACTTAGCTGTTCAGAGTTCTTTCTCTACAGCATCAGGTTCAAGCAGGACTTCTTCTGCTGTCCGTGCAGAAGCACAATCGGCAGGAAGTGAAAATGCTATCTTGCTTGCTGAAAACAATGCATCTGCACATCAGGTGAATCGCCATTCATCGGGGCGTCAATTGAAGCATAGTAAATCTTCTGTCTCTTTCCAGGAGAGGACTGTTGCTGCTGATAATGAAGTAATGTTTGCAGCAGAGGTAGAAATGCCAGAACAGTCTGTTAATGCAGAGGTAAATGGTCGGGAATTATCTGTTTTGCAAAAGCAAAATGAGGATTCTGAAAGACAGATGGCCGTTTCTTCTAATCATGCAACCAAGCCGTTGGAAGCAGATGGTGGGCAGAAGCTTTATGCAGGCAGGGCGCAGGATGGTCATTTTGAACGCAGTTATAAGGACAAGTATGAACAGAACTGGACCATGAACCTGTATGCAGAGAATGTAAGTCTGGGCTCTGGCAGTGATGGAATGTCAAACGGCATGTATGCGTCTTCAGATCTTCTTGCTGGTGGTGGCTTTGCTGATCATGGCGTTTTCCTGGCTGCTGCTTCTCTTTTAAGATATGCAATACCGAAATATGTTGAAGCGAAACATCATGCTCCTTTGGCTATAGGTGCTCAGGTTGGTATCGGACTTGCGCCTCGTTTGTCTTTGAGTACCGGTGTCGTATATACGCGTGTTGCTTCTGATTTCAAATCTTATGGTGTTTCAGAATTTGATACACATCAGGTTTTGCATTATGTGGGTGTTCCACTTGGTTTAAACTATGAGGTTTGGAGCACGGGAGGTTTTCATGCGTACGTAATGGCGGGTGGAGAAGCCGATTTCAACGTAAAGAATGATACAAAGGTTTCTGGTCATAAAGAGGACGTGAAACGTGATGGCGTTCAGTTCTCGGGTAAGGCTTCGCTTGGTGCACAGTATGATGTTACACCACAAGTGGGCTTCTATATTGAGCCAGGTGCAAAATATTATTTTGATAATGGCAGTGAAATAGAAAATACGTTTAAAGATAAGAAGTGGAATTTTAATCTCCAGTTCGGACTCCGTATTAATCTGAAATAGTGTTTGAGTCCAATTATTAATAAATATATGTACGAACTACATTTCATTTTATAACATTACATACGAGAAAAGGACAGGGCAGTCTGCGTGATGCATGGCTGCCCTTTATTGTTTCCTGTTTTCTTATTTCTTATTCAATAATTTTTCGCTCATATTGAGAGCGGCCTTTCTGCCGTCTCCCATGGCAAGGATTACTGTGGCTCCTCCTCGTACGATATCGCCGCCAGCGTAGATTTCTTCGATGGAACTCTGCATCTGGTCGTTTACGGCAATGGTGTTCTTCCGGCCGAGTTCCAAGCCTTCGATACTCTGTGGAACGAGTGGATTAGGACTTACTCCTACGGCAACAATTACCTGGTCGCACTCCAGCGTGATGGTCTCTCCTGTAGCTTCTGGACGACGACGGCCGCTGGCATCAGGTTCGCCAAGCTTCATCACATCGAGGACTACAGCCTTTACTGCGCCCTTATCGTCTGCCTCATATTCTTTAGGATTGTGCAATGTAAAGAAGTTGATTCCTTCTTCCTTGGCATGCTTCACCTCTTCGAGTCGGGCAGGCATTTCTGCCTCCGAACGGCGATATACCAAGGTTACGTCTGCTCCGAGTCGTTTTGCAGTACGGCAACTGTCCATAGCTGTATTTCCGCCGCCTACAACAACCACCTTCTTACCCAAGTTGATAGGGGTGTCGCTATGAGGATTGGCTGCATCCATCAGGTTTACACGGGTAAGATATTCGTTAGAAGACATGATGTTCAAGGCATTCTCTCCAGGAATATTCATGAAGTTGGGCAGACCCGCACCTGAGCCAACGAAGATTCCCTTGAATCCTTGTTCTTCCAGATCTTTTACGGAAATGGTCTTGCCAACGATGCAGTCTGTAATGAACTTTACGCCCATCTTCTGAAGATTCTTAATCTCTACATCTACGATAGCATTAGGCAAACGGAATTCAGGAATACCATATTTCAATACACCGCCAATCTCGTGTAATGCTTCAAAGACGGTAACGTCGAATCCCTTCTTTGCCATATCGCCTGCAAAACTCAATCCGGAAGGTCCTGAACCAACTACGGCTATCTTGATGCCATTAGGTTCATCGCACTTTGGTACAGAGATGTTTCCACTCTGGCGTTCGTAATCGGCAGCAAAACGCTCCAGGTATCCGATAGCTACAGCAGGCTCGTTCATCTTGAGATGTACACACTTGCTTTCACATTGCTTTTCCTGTGGACAAACTCGTCCGCAAACGGCAGGTAGGGCAGAGGTGTTCTTTAAAACCTTGGCTGCGGCAAGGAACTGGCCCCGCTCAATGTTCTTGATGAAGGAAGGAATGTTGATGCTTACCGGACAACCTTCCATACAGGTAGGCTTAGGACAGTCGAGACAGCGCTTGGCTTCGGTCAAAGCCATTTCCTTGGTTAAACCGATATTTACCTCTTCCGTACGGGTTGTGGCACGATAAAGAGGGTCAAGTTCTGGCATCTTTACGCGCTCTATAGCTGTACGTTCTTTTGCTTTCATCGAAGCGCGTAACTCCTTGCGCCACTCAGCGTTACGGTCGGTCAACTCTTCGATGCTCGCATCTGTAGGTTCTACGTCCATGGTTACATCCGTAGTTTCTTTCTTCTTTCCTGCGTCTACAGTTGCAAGGTGCTCTTCGAAGTGTTCCATCTCTTCGCGTTCAACATCCTTGAAAGTGCCCATGCGCTTGAACATCTCGTCCCAATCTACCAGAGCGCCGTCAAACTCAGGACCGTCGATGCAGACAAACTTGGTCTTGCCACCGATGGTCAGGCGGCAGGCACCGCACATACCGGTTCCATCCACCATGATGGTATTGAGCGAAACGTCTGTGGAAAGATTATATTTCTGGGTCAGGAGACAGCAGAACTTCATCATGATAGGAGGACCGATGGCGAAAACCTTATCGATATGCTCCTGATTGATAAACTTCTCGATTCCTACGGTTACAACACCCTTCTCGCCGTAACTTCCGTCATCGGTCATGATGATGAGTTCATCGCTAGATGCACGCACTTCATCTTCCATAATCACGAGGTCTTTGTTCCTACCCGCAATTACGGAAAGGACTCTGTTTCCTGCGGCTTTCAGTGCCTTGATGATAGGGAGCATAGGAGCTACGCCTACACCACCTCCGGCACAAATGACTGTTCCGAAGTTCTCGATATGTGTAGGATTTCCAAGTGGTCCCACCACGTCGTGAATCTCATCGCCTTCATTCAATGCACAGAGTTTGGTAGATGAAAGACCTACCTTCTGCACAACCAGTGTGATTGTTCCTTTCTCAATGTCAGCGTCAGCGATGGTCAGCGGCATACGCTCGCTGTTGTTGTCTACACGGATGATAACAAAGTTACCTGCCTTTCGGCTCTTGGCTATAAGCGGTGCTTCTACATCGAAGCGGAATACTTTCTCTGAGTATTGTACTTTCTTGATAATCTTGTTCATGGGCTATTAAATTTCTTAATGCTGATATATTAATATTTCTGGTTAGCTGTTTAGAGTTTGCTTCATGGTACATAAAAATGCAAAAGGATAACATCGGCTACCTCTGTGGCAGTCGAAGTTATCCTCGTACAATATATGTTATTTTTGTTTTTCGAATGTTTTGTATAATCGAGAAAAACAGAAAGTCTTACCGATACTTCAAATTAATCGAAATTTTTGTCATCAAGCATCTCGAAACCGCAGTATGGAACCAATACCTTAGGTACGCGGATTCCTTCTGGGGTCTGATTGTTCTCCAAGATGGTTGCTACGATACGTGGCAAAGCAAGAGCTGAACCATTCAATGTGTGGCAAAGTTCAATCTTCTTGTCATCTGTATGGCGATAGCGGCAGTGGAGACGGTTAGCCTGATAGCTCTCGAAGTTAGATACTGATGAAACTTCCAACCAGCGACCCTGTGCAGCACTCCATGTCTCGAAGTCGTAGCAGATAGAAGAGGTGAAGCTCATATCACCACCGCAGAGACGGAGGATATGGTATGGCAATTCCAACTTCTTCAAAAGACCTTCAACATGGTCGAGCATCTCGTTCAAACTCTCGTAAGAGTGACCTGGCTTATCGATGCGAACAATCTCTACCTTGTCGAACTGGTGCAGGCGGTTCAAACCGCGAACGTCCTTACCATAGCTACCTGCTTCACGACGGAAACAAGCTGAGTAAGCACAACGCTTGATAGGGAGATCTTTCTCATCGAGAATAACATCGCGGAAGATGTTGGTTACAGGAACCTCAGCAGTAGGGATGAGGAAGAGATTATCCAGATTAGCATGATACATCTGACCTTCCTTGTCTGGCAACTGACCGGTACCACGGCCTGAGTCCTCGTTTACTACGTAAGGAGGTTGAATCTCCAGATATCCGCTCTTGCGAGCCTCATCGAGGAAGAATGCCTCAAGTGCACGCTGGAAACGAGCCATCTTGCCGATATATACAGGGAAACCTGCGCCAGTAATCTTAACGCCGAGGTCGAAATCTACAAGATTATACTTCTTCAAGAGATCCCAATGGCAGAGAGCATCCTCGCCGAGGTTTGGCTTTTCGCCGCCTTCTTTCACAACAACGTTGTCGGCTGCGTCCTTACCTTCAGGAACCTGCTCGCAAGGGATGTTAGGAATTTCGAGCAACTGGTTGGTCATATCGTTCTGTGCTTTCTCCATGATCTCTTCAAGAGCCTTAGCGTCTGCCTTGAGCATAGCTACCTGAGCCTTTGCGCTCTCAGCTTCCTCTTTCTTACCTTCCTTCATAAGGGCACCAATCTGCTTAGCAAACTGGTTTGCCTGCTGCTTGTTGTTATCCAACTTCTGCTGAGCTTCACGACGAATCTTGTCGTACTCCAAAACTTTCTCTACGGCCTCACGAGCATTTGGAAAATGCTTCTTTTCGAGACCCTTAACTACACGTTCAGTTTCCTCACTGATAAGTTTAAGTGTAAGCATAAAATGTCTTTTAATTAAATAATTTACTATTTGTAGGCAAAAGTACAAAAAATATTTGTGATAGCGTAAAAAAATGCTGACTTTTTTACAGGGAAGGGTAGAATTAAAGTTTTTTTGTGGTTTTATAGGGTTAAGGAGCTTAGAAAGGGGGTGGTGTAATCCTTGCCTAAAAACTTATATAAACGAAGAAAGCCTGCTCTAGGTATGAGCAGGCTTCTATGTTGTTTGTTTGGAATAGTTTTTTCTAAAACTTTAAAAATTAAGCGTCAGCTTTTTTGGTCTTCTCAGCGTAAACCTCTGGAGAGAGAACAGAAACTGTACTCTTGTCCTTGCGGCCCTTGTGGAAGTAAACGATACCATCTGCCAAAGCATACAATGTATCATCCTTACCCTGAGCTACATTCTCACCTGGGAAGTGCTTGTTACCACGCTGGCGAACGATGATGTTACCTGCGATGATGCTCTGACCACCCCAGATCTTAACGCCTAATCTTTGTGAAGCTGATTCACGGCCGTTCTTAGAACTACCAACACCTTTCTTATGTGCCATTTTCTAATTCCTCCTAATTTTAAGCGATTACAGATTTGATTGATACTTCAGTGAACTGAGTACGATGACCGTTCTTCTTGCGATAGTCCTTGCGGCGCTTCATCTTGAAGACGATTACCTTGTCACCCTTTACGAGTGGGTTCACTACTTCTACTACTACTTTTGCACCCTCTACAGCTGGTGCACCGACAGTGATTGAGCCGTCTTTGTCAACGAGCAAAACCTTGTCGAACTCAACAGTCTGACCTGCCTCAACATCCTTGATGTGATGTACGAAGAGCTTCTTGCCCTCCTCAGCCTTGAACTGCTGACCGTTAATTTCTACAATTGCGTACATTAAATTAATTATATAAACGGGTTTCTTCGGGAGGCGTCCTGCATTGTGCCGGATCTTCTTTGAGCCCCTTCGAACTAAACTTTTCTGTAACATTTGCCCAATCCATGAGCATTCGGGGTGCAAAATTACAAATTATCTTTGATATGAACAAAATGTTGGGGAAATAAAGATTGCTTTTTAGAAAGATTTAACAGAAAAGCCTGTTTTTTATAAGAATACCGATTATTTGCTACCAGATAAGGGACTCGTGAATAGTATAATGTTCTTTATTGGGTTCAATAATATACTTCCTTAGGTTCAATGATGTACTTCCTTAGGTTCAATGATATGTCTCCTCTGGCTCAATGATATGTCTTCTCTGGTTCAAGGAGATGTCTCCTTAGGTTCAAGGAGATGTCTCCTTAGGTTCAAGGATACGACTTCTCTGGTTCAAGAAGATACCTTCGTTAAAGTTATGACTAGTGTCAGCAGCTCTGCTGAGCCTAGTCAGCAGGTCTGCTCACTATAGTCGGCAGGTCTGCTCACTGCAGTCAGCAAGTCTTCCGACTCAAGTGATATTACCTTTTAATTGTATACTTTCTTCTTGGGGACAATATATGTTATATGCTATTTGATGGAGAAGGTGTATAAAAAGAAAAAAAGCGATGACCTTCACAGGCTACCGCTCCAAATCTTCAATAGGTATTAGTTTCCATTAAGGTAAAAAGATTGTTTTCAGGATAACTGGTTGCAAAGGTACACGATATTTTTCAAATCACCAAATATTTATTTGATTATTTTTGTTGTGATTCTATTGTGTGGGCGCACAAAGGCATTAATTAACTTATTTTAATAATGGAGGCTGCGTAATCGATTGCAATTCTGTTGATTTTTTGTTTTTGTTTAGATATCTTCAAAAGTATAAAGAGACGAACTTTCGAGACGGGTAGTGAAGTAGAGAAAATAAAAACAGGTTGGCGCAAAAGTGCCAACCTGTTTATGGAAAATACTATTATCTTATTCTGTTTGTTTGAATCAGGAAAAAGAAGTGATTACTTCTGCTTCTTGATTTTCTCTACGTAAGCATCAATGACAGCTACTGCTGTGATGTTTACGATATCCTGTACACTACTTTCTGAGTCAGTGAAGTGGATAGGCTTGTTCAATCCCATCTGGATAGGACCGATAATCTCTGCTTCAGGATTCAAACCCTGGAGAAGTTTGTATGCACCATTGGCGCTACTCAAGTTAGGGAACACCAAAGTGTTGACGTCTTTGCCCTTGAGGCGGGAGAATGGGTACTTCTCGTCGCGCAGATCCTTGTTGAGTGCATAGTTTACCTGCATCTCACCATCGATAGCGAGTTCTGGGAACTCCTTCTGCATCTCAGCAACGGCTTTCTTTACCTTTACAGGTGAGCCAATATTGTCTGTACCGAAGTTAGAGTAGCTTAACATGGCCATAACCGGCTCTTCGTTGAAGAACTTCACTGTACCTGCAGACAGCTTGGCAACATCGATCAGCACATCTTCGTCTGGGTGGCGGTTGATGAGCGTATCTGCGATATAATAAATACCCTTCTGGGTGTTAAGGATATGCATGGTACCGAAAGTCTTATATGGCTCACGAATTCCAATTACATCTTTTGCCACCTTAATAGTATTGCTGTACTTTGTGTAAAGACCAGTGATGAATGCGTCAGCATCACCCTGTTCTACCATTGACATACCGAAGTAGTTGCGCTCGTACATTTTATCATAAGCTTCCTCGAAGCTGTAGCCCTCGCGAGCACGCTTCTCTGCCAGATGCTTGGCAAACTTTGCACGGCGGCCCTGTTCGTTATCGGCACGCATATCTACAATCTCAATATCTGAAAGGTCAAGTTTCAAACGGCTAGCAACACGGTTCAGACGGTCTGGGTTACCCAACAGGATTGGCTGGCAGATACCCTCTTGCTTTGCCTGGACTGCAGCCTTCAGCATAGTTGGGTTGCCACCTTCTGCGAATACTACACGCTGTGGGTGAAGGCGCGCTGTATCGTGGAGTTTGCGGGTCAGTTTGGTTTCCTGACCAAGCAACTGGCGCAAATCCTGCTTGTACTTCTCCCAGTCTGTGATAGGGGTGCGAGCCACACCACTTTCCATTGCAGCCTTAGCTACGGCAGCAGAAACTTCTGTAATCAAACGTGGATCTACAGGTTTCGGAATGAAGTATTTAGGACCGAATGTAAGGTCGTTAACGTGGTAAACATCGTTTACCACATCAGGAACCGGCTGCTTAGCCAAATCGGCAATTGCATGAACAGCAGCCATCTTCATTTCTTCGTTGATAGCACGGGCGTGAACATCGAGTGCACCACGGAAGATGTATGGGAAACCGATTACATTGTTAATCTGGTTAGGATAATCTGAACGGCCAGTTGACATCAATACGTCAGGGCGGCTGTCCATAGCGTCCTCGTAGCTGATCTCAGGTACTGGATTGGCAAGAGCGAAAACGATAGGGTTGTCTGCCATAGAGCGAATCATATCCTTGGAGAGCACGTTACCCTTGCTGAGGCCTACGAATACATCGGCGCCTTTCACAGCCTCTTCGAGTGTATGGACATCGCGGCGGTCTGTTGCAAAGAGCTTTTTCTGCTCTGTCAGATTTTCGCGGTCGCTGGTAATGACACCCTTAGAGTCGAGCATAACGATGTTCTTTACCTGTGCACCAAGTGCTACGTAGAGTTTTGTACAGCTGATAGCAGCTGCACCAGCACCATTTACGACAATCTTCACATCGGCAATGTTCTTGCCAGCTACCTCAAGAGCGTTCTTCAAACCTGCTGCAGAGATGATAGCAGTACCATGCTGGTCATCGTGCATTACAGGGATATCGAGAGTTCTTTTCAGGCGCTCCTCGATGTAGAAACATTGAGGTGCCTTGATGTCCTCCAAGTTGATTCCACCAAATGTAGGAGCGATTTTCTCTACGGTTTCACAGAACTTTTCTGGGTCTTTTTCATCGATTTCAATATCGAAGACATCCACACCGCCGTAAATCTTGAAAAGCAATCCCTTACCTTCCATCACTGGCTTTCCGCTCATGGCACCGATATCGCCAAGTCCGAGCACTGCTGTACCATTACTGATAACAGCAACCAGGTTACCCTTGTCAGTATACTTGTATGCATCGTCTGGGTTCTGCTGGATCTCAAGACATGGGAATGCCACGCCAGGAGAATAAGCAAGGCTCAGATCCGTTTGTGTGTGATAAGGTTTTGTTGGCTTAACCTCAATCTTGCCAGGACGACCAGTCTCGTGATAACTTAAAGCCGCCTCTTTTGTAATTTTTACCATAACGATATATTGGTTTAGAGTTTATTTTTCTTTCATATTCGTGGATTTTTCGCACGAAATTTAAAAGTTTGTGCAAAGGTACAAAAAAACTTAGTAAAAAAGAATGGTTTTTTGATTTTTTTTGTATCTTTGCACAAAAATAGTCTTCAAACAAGTAAAATGACAGAAATCAATCAATATAGACAAGAACTGAAAGACAGAATTATCTCTTATGCGATGCCTGAATTCTATAAGCGTGGTGTAAAAGCTGTTAAGATGGATGAAATCTCACAGGGACTTCATGTATCTAAGAGAACTGTGTACGAGATTTTTGGTGACAAAGAAGAATTGTTGCTTGCTGGTATGATGCGTCAGCTAGAAGAAAATCGTTCGAAGTTAGAGAATTTCGCCAAGACCCAAGCGAAGAATGTGATAGATATTATCAGCTATGTCTATAAATTGCAGATGGAGCGCAATGGGATGGTGGGCGTTCTTTTTTATGAGGAGGTTCATAAGATGCCTCGTGTAGTGAAATTCTTCCAGGAAAATCATGCTCATGAACGGGAGGAGAGTGTACGTTTCTTTGAGGCTGGTGTAAAGGAGGGGCTTTTCCGTAAGGATGTAGACTTCAATGTTGTTATGGACGTAGGACATGTGATGATGGAGGAAATCATGCACCATCAGCTCTATCGTGTTCATTCGATGCAGGAGATATACGACAATTATATTTTGTGCCTGATTCGTGGATTCTGTACAGAGCGCGGCTTGGAGCAGCTAGACCGTGCTCTGAAAGAGTAGAGGCGTTGGCTTTAATATACAAAATGTACTTTTTGAGCGTATGTGTAATTACGCTTAAAAAAGAGAAAGAGGTTTCGGATATGCTTTATATAGGCTCACGGAACCTCTTTTCCTTAATCCTTGTATAGCCAGTGGAGGAGCAGGTTTATAACTTTTGGGTAGAAGCGGAACCAGCGAAACTTGGTAACAGGTTTGCCTCCGAAACCGAGAATGAATTCCCGGTAGAGATTACTCTTAAGCGGAAGTCCTGCGTCCATAAAGTGGAGGTGTTGGGCATCCTGCTCCTGTGCATCAGAGAGAGCTTGCCAGATGGTCATTGTGTCCGGATGCAGATGGATGTAAGTCTTTCTCTTGAATGCAGAAAACCAAAGAAAGGCATTGCCTTGGTCGTAGATGCAGGTATAGCCGCCAATCACTTTGTCCTTATAGGTGATGATGACGTTTCTGGCATTACTACTTGTATTCAGTTTCTGAAAGAATGTTTCGTCAGGAACAAAACGGCGAAGTTTCAGCCGATAATAATTTTTGAGCAACTGGTGGTAACGATGGATGTCTTCGGGTGAAGTTGCCTCTCTACAACTTATTCCCTTTTTCTTCATTTTTTCAATCATAGCAATTTGTTTGTCTGAGAGTCGCTCTTGGGGAAGTTTGCTGTGTAGGGAGTTATGTATCTCTTGCCAGGCAATAGGTACATAGCCCAATTTTCTGAATTCCCGGTAACCCAGCATCTTTTTGCTCATTCGGGAGAACTCGATGTAAAAGCAGAGTCGTTTGTGTAAGTGGATAGTTAGGCTGCGGAGTAACAATGGGAAAATAGCATTCTGTTCAGCATCGGGTGCATAAAATCCCTCTCCATACGCGTGCGCGTGCGTATATAAATAAGGTGGAAATAAAGATTTGCGGTGATAGAGGATGACGAGCATTTGTCCTACCACCTTGTTCTCCTGTGTGGCGACAGCCATAAAAGGGGTTATGCCGGGTGTTTTTTCAAGAATCTGAAAAAGCTCCAAGCTATGAAAAAAGTCGCCTTCCAATAAATGCGGCATTTCTTCCAGTTTACCATATATTTCTACTTCATATTTTCTCACGAAGGCAAAAATAATAAATTTATCATAAAAAAGCAAGAAAAAGGGCTTCTCTATCGTTATTTTTTAGTATTTTTGCATAAAAAGTAGAACTTTAAACAAAATTACGTATGAAAATAGTGTTTATTGGGGCAGGTAATCTTGCTACCAATCTTGCGCTCGAAATATCGCAATCAGAACATCAGATTGTGCAAGTTTTCAGTAGAACTAGGGAGTCGGCCTCTCTATTGGCTGAGAAGGTGAATTGTGAGCCTGTCAATGAGATGAGTAAGGTGGTCTGTGATGCAGATTTGTACATCGTTTCAGTGAAGGATGATGCGCTTGAAATGCTTATTCCTGAACTGTGCAAAGGAAGAGAAGATAAGATGTTTGTTCATACAGCTGGTTCCATGCCGATGGATGTTTTCAAAGATTATGCCCGTCATTATGGCGTATTTTATCCGATGCAGACATTTACGAAAGATAAAAAGGTTGCATTCGAAAATATTCCTATTTTCATTGAGGGATGTGGTGCTTTCGAAACTTCTTTCCTGAAGAGGTTGGCAGAACAGATTTCTCGTAGTGTCTATGAATTGGATTCTGATAATCGTAAGTATCTGCACCTGTCAGCTGTTTTTGCTTGTAATTTTGCGAATCATTGCGTGGCTATAGGTCAGCAGATTCTCGAAAATCATCACATTCCTGGCAGTGTTCTCCGTCCTCTGGTTATGGAAACTATGGACAAGGCTTCTTCGCATTCGGCAGCTGAAGTGCAGACAGGGCCGGCTATTCGTGATGATCGGAACGTAATGGAGAAACAAATGCAACTCCTTGAAAAACAGCCAGAACTACAGCAGATTTATGAAATGATGAGCAAAAGCATATTCTACTTCAAGAGATAAAACGGTTGTCGGTTTAAGTTTGCAGTTAGTAATTTAAGTTCTAGAAACAGAAATAAATATGATAAATTACGATTTAAATAAAATAAAAGCAATCATCTTTGATGTTGATGGAGTACTTTCAAGACAGACCATCACGCTTTCCAGTGCCGGCGAACCTTTGCGTACTGTTAATATCAAAGATGGCTATGCCATTCAGCTGGCTCAGAAGAAAGGTGTTCGTATCGTAATTCTGACAGGCGGTAATTCTCATGCCATACAGGTACGCTATGAAAATCTTGGTGTAGAGGATATCTTCATGGGGTGTTCTGTAAAGATAAAGACTTATGAGGAGTTCAAGCAGAAATATTCAATTACAGATGAGGAAATAATATATGTAGGTGATGATATTCCTGATTATGAGATTATGCGTCGTTGCGGATGTCCATGTTGCCCAGCAGATGCATGCTCCGATATTAAAGAAATTTCTACTTATATCTCGGCTTGTAACGGAGGTGATGGTGTGGGACGTGATGTCGTAGAACAGGTACTGAGAGCCAAGGGCTTATGGCTTTCAGATGCTAAGGCGTTTGGCTGGTAGAATTTAGTTAATAGTTGAAAGCTGATAGATTATAGTAGAAAGTTTGCAACTGAATTTTAATCATAAAGTTCAAAGTAATAAGGTTTAAAATAGATGAATTATAAGATCATTTTGGCGAGTAATTCGCCTCGTCGCAAGGAACTTCTGGCAGGTTTGGATATTCCTTTTGAGGTGAAGGTGATTAGTGGTATTGATGAAAGTTATCCTGCTGACCTCGATGCTTATCAGGTGGCAGAATTCATTTGCAAGAAAAAGGCTGAGGCTTATCGTCCGCTTTTGAACAGAAATAATAGTGTTGAAGAGTTGGACGAGTCAGAAACTTTGATTCTTACAGCAGATACGGTTGTGATTGCGCCAACAGCTGGCGAACAGAATGACCAGGAAGGAAAGGGAGTCATTCTCGGGAAGCCTCGTGATGCTGAAGATGCCAGACGAATGCTGAAGATGTTGAGCGGAAAGACGCATCATGTAGTTACAGGTGTTTGTCTTACTACCCAGCATAAGCAGCGTTCCTTTTCAGTAACAACAGAAGTGACGTTCAAACCGCTTTCTGATGATGAAATCAGTTATTATATAAATCATTATCAGCCGTTTGACAAAGCCGGCGCCTATGGTATTCAGGAATGGATTGGTTACATAGGTTGTACGGGGTTGAAGGGGAGTTATTTTAATGTGATGGGGCTTCCGGTTCAGCGTATCTATGAGGAATTGAGGCAAATTTAGATTTTTTAAAATTAAATATTGTTCTATGTCGTAGATAATGAGTATCTTTGTGCGTTTTATGTAACTAACAAGGATTATGAGTGAAGAAATTTTAGCAAAAGCTCATGAGGTTTTGGACAATTATATGGAGAGCAATCATCACCGGCGCACTCCGGAGCGTTCCACTATCCTCGACACCATTTATTCTATGGGAGAGCATTTCTCGATAGAAGATTTGGGCAGAGAGCTACTGAAAAAGAATTTTCGCGTTAGCAGGGCTACGCTTTATAACACATTGCATCTGTTCCTGGAACTGAGGCTTGTGGTAAAGCACAGTCTGGCAGACGGCACCAAGTATGAGGCCAGTTATAGCGAGGACAATCATGTGCATCAGGTTTGCACGATTTGTGGCAAGGTAACCGAAATTGTAGCACCGCAGGTTACGGCTGCTGTGAAGGATATCAGGATGCAGCGCTTTCGTAAAGATGCTTATGCTCTTTACATCTATGGCGTATGCAGCGGCTGTCAAAGCAAGATGACTCGCAAACGAAAAAAAGAATAAGTATCAAGATAAAAAGATAAAAAATGAACACAGGTAAAGTAGATGTCCTGCTGGGTTTGCAGTGGGGCGATGAAGGTAAAGGTAAGGTGGTTGACGTGTTGACCCCTAAGTATGATGTCATTGCTCGTTTCCAGGGTGGTCCTAATGCTGGACATACATTGGAGTTTGAGGGCGAGAAGTATGTGCTTCGCTCTATCCCTTCTGGTATTTTCCAGGGTGGTAAGGTGAACATCATCGGCAATGGTGTGGTTTTGGCTCCAGACCTCTTTATGGGTGAGGCTAAGGATCTTGAGAAGAGCGGTCATGATTTGAAGAGCCGTCTTTACATCTCTAAGAAGGCACATCTCATCATGCCTACTCACCGTGTACTCGATGCTGCTATCGAGGCTTCTAAGGGAAAGAACAAGGTAGGTACTACTGGTAAGGGTATCGGTCCTACTTATACTGACAAGGTTAGCCGTACCGGTCTTCGCGTAGGCGATATCCTTGACAATTTCGAGGAGAAGTATGCTGCTCACAAGGCTGCTCATCTCAAAACCATCGCAAGTCTCGGTTATACCGACTTCGATATTACAGAGGTTGAGAAGACTTGGATGGAGGGCATCGAATACTTGAAGCAGTTCAAACTTATTGATAGCGAGGTAGAAATCAATAAGGTGCTCCGTTCTGGCAAGGATATCCTCTGCGAGGGTGCTCAGGGTACTATGCTCGATGTTGACTTCGGTTCTTATCCATTCGTTACTTCTTCTAATACTATCTGTGCAGGTGCCTGCATAGGTCTGGGTATCGGCCCTAACCGCATCGGCAATGTTTATGGTATCATGAAGGCTTACTGTACACGTGTTGGTGCAGGTCCATTCCCTACAGAGCTTTTCGATGAGACTGGTGACAAGATCCGTGACCTCGGTCATGAGTATGGTGCTGTTACCGGTCGTGAGCGTCGTTGTGGTTGGTGCGATCTTGTACAGCTCAAGTATTCTGTCATGGTGAATGGTGTTACCGAGCTTATCATGATGAAGAGCGACGTGCTCGATGGCTTCGATACCATCAAGGCATGCGTGGCATATAAGTTGAAGGATGGTTCTGTTACAACAGATTTCCCATACGAAATCGATGATGTAGAACCTGTTTACAAGGAGTTCAAGGGCTGGAAGACAGATATGACTAAGTTCACATCTGAAGATCAGTTCCCACAGGAGTTCAAGGATTATATTGCTTTCGTAGAAGAGTTCCTTGAGACTAAGATCGGTATCATTTCTATCGGTCCAGACCGTGCTCAGACTATTGTACGCAAGTAAATTATATAGTGTTTAATGTTTAGTGTTTAATGTTTACTTTGAGTGGTTTACATGGCGCTAGACATTAAACATTTAACATTCATATTAAACATTAATAAATGGCTCAGAAACCAAGTATACCAAAGGGCACGAGAGATTTTGGTCCTGTTGAGATGGCGAAACGCAACTACATCTTCAACACCATCAAGGAAGTGTATGCTCTTTATGGATTCCAGCAGATTGAAACTCCTGCCATGGAAACCCTTCAGACTTTGATGGGCAAGTATGGTGAAGAGGGTGATAAACTGCTTTTTAAGATATTGAATTCAGGCGACTATATGAATAAGGTGAGCGATGAGGATATTCATTCTCTCGGATCACTCAAATTAGCAGCGAAACTTTGTGAGAAGGGTCTTCGTTATGACCTGACCGTTCCTTTCGCACGTTACGTAGTGCAGCACCGCGAGGAGTTGCAGATGCCTTTCAAACGTTATCAGATTCAGCCAGTATGGCGTGCAGACCGCCCTCAGAAAGGACGTTACCGTGAGTTCTATCAGTGTGATGCTGATGTGGTTGGCTCAGATTCTCTCCTGAATGAGGTCGAATTGATGCAGATTGTTGATACCGTGTTCACCAAGTTTGGTGTTCGTGTATGCATCAAGATTAATAACCGCAAGATTCTTACCGGTATTGCAGAGGTTATCGGCGAGGCTGAGAAGATTGTAGATATCACAGTGGCCATCGATAAGCTTGATAAAATCGGACTTGACAATGTAAACGAAGAGTTGCGCAATGACGGCATTTCTGAAGATGCCATTGAGAAGTTGCAGCCAATCATCTCATTGTCAGGAACTAATGATGAGAAACTTGAAGTGATAGCGAAGGTTCTCGAAGGTTCAGAAGTTGGTTTGAAGGGTGTAGAGGAAACCAAGTTTATCCTCGATACCTTGAAGACTCTTGGCTTGAATAACGAGATAGAACTGGATCTCACCCTGGCTCGTGGCTTGAACTATTATACGGGTGCAATCTTCGAGGTGAAGGCGCTTGATACTCCAATGGGAAGTATTACAGGTGGTGGTCGTTACGACAACCTTACCGGCATTTTCGGTTTGCCAGGTTTGAGCGGTGTTGGTATCAGTTTTGGTGCTGACCGTATTTATGATGTGTTAGGTGCGCTCGACCTTTATCCGAAGGAGGCTGTAAATGCTACTCAGGTACTGTTTATCAACTTCGGTGAAAAGGAGACAGCTTACTGCCTGCCTATAGTAAGTGCAGCTCGTGCAGCCGGTATCCGTACCGAAATCTTCCCTGATAAGGCGAAGATGAAGAAGCAGATGAGCTATGCCAATGCCAAGAATATTCCGTTTGTTGTGCTTGCAGGTGAGAATGAGATGGCTCAGGGCAAGGTTACGCTTAAGAATATGGAAACTGGCGAACAAACCTTGGTTACTGCCGAGGAATTGATAGCCAAAGTAAATAAATAATACTCTCTTTCTCGTCCTCTCGTGCTCGTATATGTGAATATGCAGTGCGGCAGGGCGAGAGCTTTTTATGTGTTAGCGTGTATGCCTAACTATAATTTTAGTAACTTCTTAAAACTACAGACAAATGAAAAAAATAAAAGCTATTTTATGTGTATTCATACTGGCGTTGCTGATGACATCCAGCACAAATACAACAACGATTTTTGTAATAGGTGATTCTACTGCTGCCGAGAAAGGTGGTTTTAGAAATAATCCAGAGCGAGGATGGGGGATGGTATTGCAAGGCTTTTTTGATGACAAGGTGATTGTTGACAATCATGCTGTTAATGGTCGTTCTTCTTTGAGCTTTATCAATGAAGGAAGATGGAAAAAGGTTTTGGATAGAATAAAGCCAGGTGATTATGTGTTTATCCAGTTTGGGCATAACGATGAGAAGTCAATGCCTGACCGTCATACTGATCCGGGATCTACTTTTGATGCAAACCTTGCCAGATATGTAAATGAGACCCGTGCCAAGGGTGGCATTCCTGTACTGTTCAATGCGGTGGTTCGTCGCTGCTATTATTCTGCAGAATTGAAGAATGATGATGACGAGAAGCTTCGCAATAAAGTATATGATGGAAGGGAGCAGATTAATAGTGATACGCTTATCGACACCCACGGGGCTTATGTGATAGCTCCCCGCAATGTAGCAAAGCAGCTGAATGTTCCGTTTGTTGATGCTACCAAGATTACCCACGATATAGAAACGGGCATGGGTATTGAAGGCAGCCGCAAATTACATATGTGGTTTATGCCTGGCGAGAATCCGCAGGTTCCTAAGGGTAAGAAAGATAATACCCATTATAATGTATATGGTGCACGTGTGGTTGCCGGTGCGCTTGCTGATGCTGTAGCTGAGCAGGTGCCAGCGCTGAAGTCTCATGTCTGCCATTATGATTATGTAGTCTCTGCAGAAGGTCGAGGCAATTTCCTGGATTTGCAGAAGGCTGTAGATGAGGTTCCTGTAGGCAAGAAGGCTGTTATCCGTATTTTGGGTGGTGAATGGAAGAAGCCAATCATCGCAAAAGGCAAGAAGATTAAGTTTGTCAAGTCATTTGGTGCTAAAATCAAATAGTAACAGGCTTTTTTAAAACTCCCGATATCTTTGAAATTACATGGCGATGTAGAAGTCTGTGCGTCGTGACATAGAACAAAATGCATCGCCATGTAGTAAACCTATACATAAAAGGGGTACTTTCACAAGCACCCCTTTTCATATTATACAAAAACATTATGAATTATTTCTATTAGCGAACAAGATTTTAATTTCTATCTTTGTCTCAATTATCTAAAAGTTTCAAACGTTCACCAGAATTGCTTTTGGCAAGGGGCAATTCCTACTCGTAGGATAACCTCAGTTCTGATGTTTATCATTTACGATTGCAAAGGTACGAAGATTTTTATAATTGTGCAATACCTAAAAATGGGGGTTTTGATGAATACCTAGAAATGAGGAATGAAAATGGGGGAGAGTAGATATGAAAAAAGGAAGTCCTTATTGAAGAACTTCCTTTTTTATGAGGTGTCTAGCGGAGTCGAACCGCTCTACACGGTTTTGCAGACCGTTACCTAACCGCTCGGTTAAGACACCTTGTGTAGAACAATCATTCCTGATTTGCGAGTGCAAAGGTACTACTTTTTATTGGTTCTACCAAATTTTTATGCAACTTTTTTTATTAAAACAATCACTTTCTTTGTATCTTGCTCATAATGAACGGGTTCTGAAATGCTTTAATTTTTGTCTGGTTTCCTCGCTGCATGACAGTAAAAGTAGTTTTAGCAGCTCTTTTATGAGAACTGCTCTTGTTCTTTCCGCTGAGTAGCCTCTTTCTTTTTATTCTTTTGGCATTTCTCAACGAATGGGCAACCTGAACATTGATAGTTTTTACACTCTCGTGCTTGTTTGATGGAGCGGTAGATACAAATGGCGGCATACGTGATGCATGCCGCCAATATGATTGCTATGATGATATACTGTATCATAAGCATAGGTAAATTAACATAATACTAACCTACGGCGTTATAACCATTGGTTGAGTTTTTGCGCATGATGTCGCGGATGTTCATCTCCTTGAAACCCTCTGCGCGTTTCTGCTCTTCAAGCTCTTTCTCTTCCTCGATGTCCTTTTCTGAACGGGTGAAAGTGAAAGCCTTGTACTTAAATTCTGCAATCGCCCAACCTACGAGGCCTACAGCGATTAATGCAACAAATCCAATTAATGCGTTCATTTCTCTTTATATTATAATAATGTATAAACTGAATTAATAATCATCGTCGGCTACGTCTTCTGCATCATCAAGACCGAGGTTCTCCGGGTCTTCGAAGGTAGTACGGTAGCTTTCCTCAGTAAGCTTGTCGTCATCGAATGCATCGTCATCCTCATCTGGATCGTTGTAGTGATCCTCGATTTCTGGTGCATCCTCGTCTTCATCCTCGTCAGGGTCGAGCAGGTCGTCGTTGCGTTTCAAATCATTCTCATCATCGAATCTCATGCGAACCTTTTCTACCTTTGGCTTCTCCTTGGCAAAGATAGCTTCTACCCAAGAACCTTTTGGTACCACGAGCACTTCGTAGTCATCAGCGAGCTTTTTCTCGTACAGACCTCCTGGCTTTTTCAGGCGGTCAGCAGGAAGAGTAGTTGTGCTGATGTCGAAATTACTTTCGATGATGTCCTGGATGCTCTGAGGCAGACTCTCCCAGCCACCACCAAAGTTGCGCTCCAAGAGTTCGATGAGCTTATTGGCGGTGATGTGACTTACATTTTCGTAAGTAAGGTCAGTAACGCGCATGATAGGGCGCTTTTTGATGGCATACTTTTCCTTCTTGTCGTTGATGCGGAAAGTGCCAATCTTGAAGCCGCGTGCCATCAGCTTGTCAATCACTTCAGGACGGTCTACCGTCACTGGTTCCATTTCGAATGCGCTGCGGATAACTGCGATATACTTGTTCTGGAAATCCTTGAGGTCAGCATCCTTTTCTACTGCTTCCCAAAGACGGAACACATCGTTCTCCTGCAATTCCCAAATGCTACTTTTAGTAACATTCTTCAGTGTTAATATTTTATCTTTATTCATCTTCAATTGTGTTTGTGTGTGCAAAAGTAAGTACTTCTTTTTATATATCCAAATTTTCTTGCTGTTTTTTTGTGTTTTTGGTCACTTTTTTATTTGGAATTCGATTTTTTTCATTACCTTTGCACGTACTATGAGTGAACCGTTAGCTGAAAGAATGAGACCTCACACGCTTGCTGACTATGTAGGACAGCAGCATTTGGTAGGTGAGGGGGCCGTGCTGCGCAAGATGATTGACGCAGGGCGCATATCCTCTTTTATCCTCTGGGGACCCCCTGGAGTGGGCAAGACTACCCTTGCTCAAATCGTGGCACAAACCATCAAGGTGCCGTTCTTCACCCTCTCCGCGGTGACCAGTGGCGTAAAGGATGTCCGCGAGGTGATAGAAAGAGCAAAGAGTGGTAGATTCTTTAATTCGGCTTCTCCTATATTGTTTATTGATGAGATTCACCGTTTCTCCAAGAGTCAGCAGGATTCGCTTTTGGGTGCGGTAGAGAAGGGTATTGTTACGCTGATAGGTGCTACCACCGAGAATCCTTCATTCGAGGTGATTCGGCCGCTGTTGTCCAGATGTCAGCTTTATGTGCTCAAACCGCTCGAAAAGACTGATCTTGAAGGACTTCTGCATCGTGCCATTACGCAGGATGTAGAACTCAGAGAAAAGAATATTAAGTTGGAAGAGACGGGCGCGCTGCTGCGATATAGTGGTGGAGATGCCCGAAAACTGCTCAATATCCTGGAACTGGTGGTGGAATCAGCCGGATCTTCAGAGATTGTGATTACCGACAAGATGGTAGAAGAGCAGTTGCAACAGAATCCACTGGCTTACGATAAACAGGGTGAGATGCATTACGATATTATCTCTGCCTTTATCAAGAGTATTCGCGGAAGCGATCCCGATGCTGCGCTTTATTGGATGGCGAGGATGATAGAAGGAGGAGAAGACCCGCAGTTTATAGCCCGTAGGGTTGTGATTAGTGCCTCTGAGGATGTGGGACTTGCTAATCCGAATGCACTCCTGCTTGCCAATGCTGCCTTCGATACGGTGATGAAGATAGGGTGGCCCGAAGCGCGTATCGCCCTTGCTGAGGCTGTGGTTTATCTTGCCACGAGTCCGAAGAGCAACAGTGCTTATCTGGGCATTAATGATGCGCTGGCTACTGTACGTCAAACGGGTAATCTGCCAGTTCCGCTGCACATCCGCAATGCTCCTACCAAACTGATGAAAGATTTGGGTTATCATGACGGATATAAGTATCCTCACGATTATCCTGGACATTTCACTGAGCAGCAGTATCTGCCAGACGAACTGAAGGATGCCCGCTTCTGGCATGCTCAGCATTCGCCTTCCGAGGAGCGCCTCTACAACTGGATGGTTACCTGTTGGGGAGAAAAATTCAAGAATTAGTGATTAGAAAGAATAATTAGAAATTGATATTTAGAACACTAACTGATACGAGAAAATGATGATACATGGCGATCCTGAATTCGTGCTCACGCTTCATAGCGTGATAGAATTCATCGGTACATTTGCTTTTGCCCTTTCGGGCATTCGCCTGGCTGCAAGTAAGCACTATGATTGGCTGGGCGGTTTTGTTTGTGGTGTGGCTGTAGCCATAGGTGGTGGAACCATACGAGATGTGATGCTTGGTGTGCGGCCGTTTTGGATGTTGAGCCCAATCTACCTGATTTGTACGCTGTTTGCGCAGTTGGTAGTGATTGCTTGCCACCGCTATCTTAAGCGTCTTGACAATACCTGGTTTCTGTTTGATACCTTGGGCTTGGCGCTTTTCAATATTGCGGGCATCCAGAAGTCGCTCGAATGTGGTTTCTCTTTTTGGGTAGCCATCATCATGGGCTGTATCACGGGTGCTGCAGGTGGTGTTATCCGCGATGTGCTTCTTAATGAAGAGCCGGTCATCTTCCGAAAGGAGATTTATGCGATGGCTTGTGTCGCCGGTGGTTTGGCTTATTGGGGATTGAGCTATCTGGGTGTGAGCCTCTATATTACGGTGATTGTAGCTTTCAGTGTGGTCTGCGCCATCCGATTGCTGGCTGTAAGATACCATATTTCACTCCCGAAGCTGAGGGATGAAGAACAAACTGTAGAATGAAAAGGAAAAAATGAAATTGATAAATAACAGATAACAGATGAAAAGACTGAAAGCGATTTTGATGCTCGTTGTTGCAATGATGCTGATGTCGTCGGCAACAATGAAGGCTCAGAACAAACGAGAGTTTCGTGGAGCCTGGATACAGTGTGTTAACGGACAGTATCTTGGCAAGAGTACGCAGCAGATCCAGGCGATGCTTACCAGACAGCTTGATGAACTGCAGAAGGATGGCGTGAATGCAATTATCTTTCAGGTTCGTGCCGAGTGTGATGCTCTGTATAAGAGTGATTTAGAGCCTTGGAGCAAGTTTCTTACGGGAGTGCAGGGAAAGGCTCCTTCTCCTTATTGGGATCCGTTGCAGTGGATGATAGAGCAGTGTCATAATCGTGGCATGGAGCTTCATGCCTGGATCAATCCTTATCGTGCCAAGCATAGCGTAACTTCCTATGAGCAGGTTTCGCCGAAGAATATCGTGAAGAGGCGTCCTGATCTCTGTTTTCAGTATGGCAAGCTGACGCTGTTGAACCCTGGGTTGCAGGCTGCAGCCGACTATATTTGCGAGGTGGCTGTGGACATTGTAAGCCGATATGATGTTGATGGATTCCATATTGATGATTATTTCTATCCATATCCAGAGGCCGGACGTCAGATTCCTGATCAGCAGCTCTTCCGCCAGCAGTCGCGCGGCATGCGAAACATAGGTGATTGGCGCCGTGATAACGTGAGCCGGTTTGTAAAGCAGCTCAGCGAATCCATTCATGCCGTTAAGCCTTGGGTTAAGTTTGGTGTTTCTCCATTCGGCATCTACCGCAACAAGCGTACCGATCCTAATGGTTCAGAAACTTTCGGCCTCCAGAATTATGATGATCTTTATGCTGATGTATTGCTTTGGGTGAATAATGGTTGGATAGACTATTGTGTGCCTCAGATATATTGGGAAATAGGCAATCGTGCTGCAGATTACAAGACGCTCATAACCTGGTGGAATAAGCATGCTGGCAACCGCCCATTATATATAGGTGAAGATATTGAGCGTACAGCCAAGTTTGCTGACCCAGTCAATCCGCGCAGTCATCAGTTGCCTGCCAAGCACCGTTTGCATCAGCAGATGAATAATGTGAAGGGCACTGTGCTCTGGTATGCGCAGACAGCTGCCGATAATGTAGGTAATATCGGACATACACTCCGCAACAATTATTGGAAGTATCCAGCATTGCCACCCTCTATGCCTTTCCTTGATAATAAGGCGCCAAAGGGGGTAAAGGGTCTCAAACTGATGTGGACCGAGAAAGGTCCGCTGCTGGTATGGAAGGCTCCTAAGGCTAGCAAGAAAAAGTGGGGCGATCAGGTGAACCGTTTTGCTATCTACCGTTTTGAAAAAGGTGCTAAGGTAAATCTCAATGATGTTTCTGCACTCCAGGCAGTTACTTATGATAATTTCTATCGCATCCCTTATGTGAGTGGCAAGAAATATGTGTATGTAGTAACTGCTCTCGACCGGGTAGGAAACGAAAGTAAAGGTAAGAAAAAGAAAATTTCTTTCTAGATTGGTTAGATGATATAAACGGAAAGACCGTTAAAAACAGAAAAACCGTTGTACTCGATAGGAGAGAGTACAACGGTTTTTTATTTTGTTGGGATGGGGGAGCGGGTAGTCCTTTCATCCTGTATTTTTTTTTTTTATTCTTTCAGCAGGTCGTTCAGGAAGTTATCCAGGTCGTTGTCCAGATTCTCCATCAAGTCACCACCTACGATGATTGTATCATCGTCAGCAAGATAGAGCTCGCCAATATGCTCTTTATCGTCATCTTCGAGCACAAAGCTGTATGGCTTGAGAATGCCGAGATGATCTATGATATCAGCCTGTTTGCGCAATACATCGCGAAGCAGCTTTGCTACCTCGTCGTAGAAGTCTTCATCCTTGTTTTCTATCCATTGCTCAACAACGCAGCGGGTAATCTCGTTGTCATCGTCGTCAAAGGCCAGGAGTTCGCCACTGTCTTGCGAAACCCTTACGTGGATGTCGGTCATTTGAGAAGTCTCGTCGTCAGATTCTGGCGCTGGGAACTTTTGAGCTACTTTTCTGATAAAGCGCTCTACTTGCATGATTGTTTGCTCTAATGTTTCCATATCAATTCTTTAATAATCCATGCAAAGATACATAAAAAATTGATATCACCAAAAGAAGTTGCTAAAAAAAAGCATTTTTGCTTTTAATTTGTTCTCAAACTGCCTGATTCAAGGGTATAGATAACGTTTACGCTTCTTTTTTTATATTTTCTTTTCGATTTTGTTTGCCATTTCTAAATAATGTAGTATCTTTGCACTTGAATTGCAAAAATGCAATCTCAACATTACAAATGAATAACAAAATAAAACATTCTGGCATTGTAGAAAGCGTAGAAGAAGGTTGTGTGTGCATTCGCATCGTACAGTCGTCAGCCTGCAGCGCTTGCAAGGTGGCTGCTCATTGTACTGCATCTGAATCGAAAGAGAAGATGATTGAGGTTTCTACCTCAGAGGCGTCTCTCTACCACAAAGGCGATAGCGTGGTGGTGACTGCTGATTCGGCTGTAGGCTTCAGAGCCAGTTTCTATGGCTATCTCTTGCCGCTGATACTGATGGTGATCGCTTTGGTGGGTGTACTGAAAGCTACTCACTCAGAGGGAGCCGCAGCGCTCTCGGCATTGGGCATTCTCATTCCATACTATGTGGTGCTCTACTTATTCAGAAACAAACTTAAAAACAAGCTGAGCTTCTCTATAGAATCATAGGGTACGTGATGTGCTTCTGTGGCTTCTGCGATGAGCCTTTATTTTAAAACAAAGAAAAAATAACAAAACAAAACACAAAAAATTATGAATTTTATTTTGATTGCTGTCTTGGTTCTCGGAGCAATCGCGCTGATTGCAGCGCTGGTTCTCTTCGGAGTATCTAAGAAGTTTGCCGTCGAAGAAGACCCTCGCTTGGGCCAGGTAGGAGAGATTCTGCCAGGTGCCAACTGTGGTGGTTGCGGTTTTGCCGGATGTTCCGGTATGGCTGCAGCTCTGGTGAAGGGTGCTGATGCCGGTTCTATCGATGGACTGATGTGTCCGGTAGGTGGTGCTGACGTGATGGGCAAGGTAGCCGACCTTTTAGGTATGGCAGTAGCCAATACCGAGCCAAAGGTGGCTGTGGTTCGTTGTAATGGTACTTGCGAGAATCGTCCTCGCATTGCCGAGTATGATGGTTTGCACACTTGTGCAGCTATGAATTCATGTGGCGCTGGCGAAACAGGCTGCGGGTTCGGCTGTCTGGGTTGTGGCGATTGCGTGGCTGCCTGCCAGTTTGGCGCAATCTCTATCAATCCTGAAACTGGCATTCCTGAGGTTGATGAAGAGAAGTGTACGGGTTGTGGTGCTTGCGCCAACGCTTGCCCACGTCATATCATCGAGCTCCGCAAGAAGGGTCCTAAGGGCCGTAGAGTTTACGTTCAGTGTGTAAACCACGACAAGGGCGCTGTTGCCAAGAAGGCTTGTAGCGTTGCTTGCATCGGATGCGGTAAGTGTCAGAAGGTCTGCAAGTTTGAGGCTATCACCATTGAGAACAATGTGGCTTATGTTGACTTTAATAAGTGCCGCATGTGTACCAAGTGTGTTGACGAATGCCCAACAGGTGCTCTCGTAAAAGTAAATTTCCCAGTTAAGAAGAAGGAGGATTAAATCATGAATTTGAGAACTTTTAGAATTGGTGGAGTTCACCCAGAAGAGAATAAGATTACTGCCGAGATGGCTACTCAGGTAGCTCCTCTCCCTAAGCAGGCTATTTTCCCACTTGGTCAGCACATCGGTGCTCCTGCCAAGCCTGTAGTTGCCAAGGGCGACAAGGTGAAGGTGGGTACACTCATTGCTGAGGCTGGTGGCTTTGTGAGTGCTCCTATTTACAGTTCTGTATCAGGAACTGTGTTCAAGGTAGATACATCTATTGATGCTACCGGTTATCGCAAGCCTTGCATCATTATTAATGTAGAAGGCGATGAGTGGGAGGAGAGTATCGACCGCTCTGATAAACTCGAAACGCTTGAGGCTCATACAGAGCTTACTCCAGAGGAAATCGTAAACCGCATCAAGGTAGCTGGTGTCACTGGTATGGGTGGTGCCGGTTTTCCTACCTTTATCAAGCTTTGTCCTCCTCCAGGAGCCAAGGCTGAGTGCGTCATCATCAACGGCGTAGAGTGTGAGCCTTATATCACAGCCGACTATCGCCTGATGATGGAGCATGCCGATGAGATTCTCGTTGGCTTGAACCTCCTGATGAAGGCGGCTAAGGTAGAGAAGGGCTACATCGGTATCGAGGATAACAAACCTGCTGCCATCAAACTCTTCGAGGAAAAGACTGCTAATGACGCTCGTATCGAGATTGTACCTCTGGCTAAGAAGTACCCTCAGGGAGGTGAGAAGCAGCTGGTGGATGCCGTTATCCGCCGTCAGGTTCCTGCTCCTCCAGCTATCCCTGTCAACGTTGGAGCAATTGTTCAGAATGTAGGTACTGCCTTCGCTGTTTATCAGGCAGTTATGAAGAATAAACCTCTCTTCGAACGCTATACTACCGTTACCGGTAAGCAGGTGAAGAAACCGGGCAACTTCCTCGTACGTATGGGTACTCCATTCTCTCAGATGATTGAGAACTGCGGAGGTTTGCCTGAGGGTGACAACAAGGTGCTGGCTGGTGGTCCGATGATGGGTAAGGCTGTAATCAGCCTCGATGTACCGGTAACCAAGGGTACCAACTCCATCACCGTATTGACCGATGCTGATGCTCATCGCAAGAAGGCTCAGCCATGTATCCGCTGTGCCAAGTGTGTGGATGCCTGCCCAATGGGTCTGGAGCCATATTTGCTCGCTACCCTGAGCGTAGTGAAGGATTATGAGCGCCTGGAGGCAGAGGAGGTAACATCCTGCATCGCCTGCGGTTCATGCCAGTTCACCTGTCCTTCACATCGTCCTATCCTCGATAATATTATCAATGGTAAGGGTGCGGTAATGGGCATTATCAAAGCTCGCAACGCCAAGAAGTAAGCGTTCACGTCAAGAATGAATTTCATTTAAGAAAGAATTTAAAAGATAAAATGGGTAAATTAATCGTTTCATTATCGCCACACGCTCATGGAAATGAGAGCGTAGAGAAGAACATGTACGGAGTGATTATCGCTCTCGTGCCTGCCATCCTCGCATCTTTCTATTTCTTCGGCTTGGGTTCAGCAGTCGTACTGCTTACCTCTGTGGCAGCCTGCGTCTTCTTTGAGTGGGCAATTACAAAATATCTCCTGAAGGAGGAGACCAGCTTGCTCGATGGTTCTGCCATCATCACCGGTCTCTTGCTCGGCATGAACTTGCCAAGTAACCTTCCTCTCTGGATCATCATCATCGGTGCCCTGTTTGCCATCGGTGTAGGTAAGATGAGCTTCGGCGGTTTGGGTAACAATCCTTTCAATCCCGCTTTGGTAGGCCGTTGCTTCCTGCTCGTCAGCTTCCCTGCCCAGATGACTTCATGGCCTATAGCCGGACAGATGCTCAGCTATACAGATGCTACAACGGGTGCTACTCCGCTGGCTATCATGAAGACCGCCATCAAGACGGGCGATGCTTCAGTTCTCAACCAGTTGCCTGATGCGATGAGCCTGCTCTTCGGTGCCACTGGCGATACCTTCGGTGCCGGTACTACCGGTGAGGTTTGTGCATTCGCCCTCTTGCTCGGTTTGGCTTACATGCTCTGGAAGAAGGTCATTACCTGGCATATTCCAGTCAGCATCATCGCTACCGTATTCGTTTTCAGCGGTTTGATGCATTTGGCTAATCCTGTTTATGCCAATCCTCTGGCTGTCATCTTCAGTGGTGGTCTGATGCTCGGTGCCATCTTCATGGCTACTGATTATGTAACCTCTCCGATGACCCACAAGGGCATGCTTATCTACGGTGTATGCATCGGTCTGCTGACCGTCATCATCCGTAACTGGGGTAGCTATCCAGAAGGTATGTCGTTCGCCATTCTTATCATGAATGCGTTCACACCTCTTATTAACACATACGTTAAACCAAAGCGCTTCGGTGAGAAGCCAGCTAAGAAATAAGGAGGACAGAGACATGCAGAAATTAGAATCATCATTAAAGAACATGGTGCTTGTGCTGGTGGGCGTAGCGCTCATCGTAGGTGCTGTTCTTGCATATATCAATCATCTTACATCTGGTCCTATCGCCGAGAAGGCTGCACAGAGTCTGGCTGCCGGTATTAAGAGTGTGATGGGTACAGAAGATCTCCAGGTGGCTGAGCCTGAAGAGGTAAAGCAGGAGTTTGGCGGTAAGGAATTCTCTTTCACCATCCACAAGTGCTCTGACAAGAGCGGCAAGCAGCTGGGTGCTGCCGTAGAGAGTACTACCGGTGGTTTCGGTGGCGATCTGAAGGTGCTCGTAGGCTTCGATACCGAGGGCAAGATTATGGGTTATACCGTGCTTCAGGCTTCAGAAACTCCGGGTCTGGGCGCCAAGGCTGCTACCTGGTTCCAGAAGGACGGAAAGGGAAGCATTATCGGTAAGACTCCAAAGGATGGCGACCTCCACGTATCTAAGGACGATAAGAGTGGCAATGCCGTAGACGCCATTACCGCTTCTACCATTACCAGCCGCGCCTTCCTCAAGGCTATCAATCAGGCTTATGCCGTTTATGCCAAGAAGGATGTTGACGGTGAGAGCGGTGCATCTCAGAAAGCAGATGCAGAGAGTGGTGCATCTAAAGTTGAACATAACGAAAAGAAAGGATAAACCGATATGAGTAATGTTAAGATTTTGATGAACGGACTCATCAAGGAGAATCCAACCTTCGTGTTGCTTCTCGGTATGTGTCCTACTTTGGCTACAACAACCAGCGCCATCAACGGTCTCTCTATGGGATTGGCTACCATGGCGGTGCTGATTTGTACCAACTTTGTTATTTCCTGTATCAAGAAGATTACCCCGGATATGGTTCGCATCCCTGTTTTCATCGTAGTGATTGCAGCCTTCGTAACCATCCTTCAGATGTTGATGAGCGCTTATGCTCCTGACAGCATCAATCAGGCGCTGGGTATTTATATTCCGCTGATTGTAGTAAACTGTATCATCCTGGGTAGAGCAGAGAGCTTTGCTGCCAAGAATTCGCCTGTTGCCAGCCTCTTCGATGGCATTGGTTGCGGTTTGGGTTTCACCCTCGGTTTGACCATCCTGGGTAGTGCCCGCGAGATACTCGGTGCAGGTAGTGTATTCGGTATCACTCTGTTGCCGGAGACTACCAACATTCTGATGTTCATCCTGCCTCCTGGAGCTTTCCTCACCTTGGGTTACATCATTGCTATATTTAATAAGGTAAAGAAGTAAGCGTAGGCATCGCTTCAAATCAATGAAATAAAATAGAAATTATGGAATATTTATTGATATTTATCTCTGCGATATTCGTCAACAACATCGTCTTGTCGCAGTTTCTCGGTATCTGTCCATTCCTGGGCGTATCGAAGAAAGTTGATACAGCCATCGGTATGGGTGGTGCCATCGCTTTTGTCTTGACCCTGGCAACCATCATTACCTGGTGTGTTCAGAAGTATGTACTCGATCCGTTCGGATTGCAATATCTCCAGACCCTGGCGTTCATCCTCGTGATTGCAGCCTTGGTTCAGATGGTAGAGATTATCCTGAAGAAGGTTTCTCCTGCACTTTATCAGGCACTCGGTATCTTCCTGCCTCTGATTACTACCAACTGTGCCGTGCTGGGTGTAGCCATCCTGGTTATCCAGAAGGATTACAATCTGCTTGAGAGCGTGGTTTACGCCTTCTCTACCGCTCTCGGCTTTGCCCTGGCTCTCATTGTCTTTGCCGGCATTCGCGAGCAGCAGGCTTTGGTCCGTATTCCTAAGGGCATGCAGGGCGTAGCTATCGTCATGGTAACTGCAGCGCTCCTCAGCCTCGCCTTCATGGGATTCTCGGGCGTAGATGGCGGTTTGAAATCGCTCTTCGGATTGGAGTAAAACTTTTACTGAAAGTTGATAAAATAATAATGGGAATTTGCGAATGGTATGAACCGATGCAAATTCCCATTTTTTGTACTTGATTTTTCTTACTCTCTTACTTGAGGTCTTGATTTTTCTTAACTCTCTGTCTTTATAAACTTGAAATTTTAACTCTTTCTCTTTTCTTATCTTCTGTGTCCGAAGCTTCCACCGCCATTGTTCTTGCTTGGTGTAGAAGAGCGAGGGGTGAATCCGCCGCCACGGTTGCCGGAACCGCTGCTGAATGAACGGCTCATGCTGCTGCGGTTGCCCCCGAAGATATTACTTCTTCCGCTTCCGAAGCTGCTGTTTCCGAACCCACGGCTGCTGTTTCCGAACCCACGGCTGCTGTTTCCGAAACCTCGGTTGTTGCTGGTGCTGCTGTTGCTGCTGCCGAAACCGCGGTTAGGGCGACTGTTGCTATTGCCGAAGCCCCGGTTGCTGCTGTTGCCGAAGCCTCCGTTGTTATTTCCGAAGCCTCCGTTCTGAGGACGGTTGCTGTTTCCGAAGCCAGCGTTGTTGTTAGGGCGGCTTGCATTACCGAAACCACGGTTTGGGTTCATCTGAGGTCTGTTCTCGCGGTTCAGATTTCCGAAAGATCTTCCTCTGCCGTAATCACCACGGTTGAATCCGTCTCTCATACCTACTCTAGGATATCCACCAGGGTGAGGGCCGCCGAATCTTCTTCCGTGATACCAGCTTCTGTTTCCGTTTACTCGCCAGCTATGACCTCCACGGTAAGATACGTAGAAGTGAGGGCGACCAAAGTAGAAATAGTCGCGGCGCGGATAGCGGGCGTAGATGCCGAAGTGCCAGTAGCCTGCATTCCAGTAGAGCGGACGGTAGAAATAGGTGGCATTGAGATATGTTCTATACTGCCAGTCGAGCAGGATATAGCTCAAATCCATATTGCGCTGGCGCCAGTAAGCACCATACAGGTCATCGTATGTATCTACACTCATCAGGTAGTCGAGGTTCACCTCGTAAGCTGCCTCATACTGGTCTTCCGTAAGATTGAGCTCGTAAGCCATCTTGTCTGTCAGGAAGAGAGCCTGCTGTCTTGCCTGCTCATAACTCATTGCAGAAGCGGTAGTGAATGTCATCATGAACATGGCTACCAGAGCTATTATCATTCGTTTCATAATCGTATATCTTTAAATTGTTATACTTCATGTTTTTTTTCTGGTGCAAAGATACGATGTTTTTTGCTTCCACGGTCGGGATTTCCCCTAAAGGGGTGGGGGAAAATCCCTACTTCTTTATTTTGTGCCTGCGCAGTTCTATATATAATAAGGTATAGAACCGGTGAGGAGCGTAAAGGTTTGCGTGAAGTTTTTCGCTGTTTTTGGAACAATCAAACGAAATATTTACTACCTTTGCACTCAGAAAAAAACAATCTGATGAATAGATTGGAATTTAAAACGGAAAGTAAAATAATAAAGACAAAATAAACAAATCATGAAAGAGCTAAAAGCATTAAACAAGCGCACCGCTCCTAAGAGCGTCGCTCCAGAGAAAATCATTCAGTTTGGTGAAGGTAACTTCCTCCGTGCATTCGTAGATTGGATTGTATGGAATATGAACAAGAAGACCGACTTCAACGGTTCTGTCGTTGTAGTTCAGCCATTGGCTGGTGGTATGGTTGACTGGCTGAACGGTCAGGACTGCCTCTATCACGTAAACCTTCAGGGTAAGGAGAACGGCCAGGCTATCAACACATTGGAGCGTATCGACGTTATCAGCCGTGCATTGAACCCATATTCTCAGAACCAGGCTTTCATGGCTTTGGCTGAGCAGCCAGAGATGCGTTTCATCATCTCTAACACTACAGAGGCTGGTATCGCATTCGATGACTCTTGCAAGTTTACAGATGCTCCTGCAGCTTCTTATCCAGGCAAGTTGGTTCAGCTCTTGTTCCACCGCTACAAGTTCTTCGAGGGCGACCCAACCAAGGGTATGATCCTGATGCCATGTGAGCTGATCTTCCTCAACGGTCACCACCTCAAGGAGTGCATCTATCAGTATATCGAGCTCTGGAAGGGCGATATGGGTGCTGATTACGAGGGCTTCAAGGAGTGGTTCACCAACCACTGCTACGTTTGCGCTACATTGGTAGACCGCATCGTTCCTGGTTTCCCACGCGATACCATCAAGGAGATTCAGCAGAAGATTTGCTACAAGGACAACCTCGTGGTTAAGGCAGAAAGCTTCCACCTCTGGGTTATCGAGAAGGCAGAAAACATGACAGTAGAGCAGATGAAGGAGGAGTTCCCAGCTCACAAGGCAGGTCTCCACGTGCTTATCACAGATAATGAGAAGCCATACCACGAGCGTAAGGTTACCCTGCTGAATGGTCCTCACACCGTATTGAGCCCTGTTACATACCTCAGTGGTGTAAACATTGTTCGCGATGCCTGCGAGCACCCGGTATTGGGCAAGTACATCCACAAGGTACAGTTTGAGGAGTTGATGCAGACTCTGAATCTCCCTATGGATGAGCTCCAGAAGTTCGCTTCAGACGTATTGGAGCGTTTCGAGAATCCATTCGTAGATCATCAGGTAACCAGCATCATGCTCAACTCATTCCCTAAGTTTGAGACTCGCGACCTGCCTGGTGTCAAGATTTATCTTGAGCGTAAGGGCGAGTTGCCACAGGGTTTGGTATTCGGTCTCGCTGCTATCATCACTTACTATAAGGGTGGTGTTCGCGAGGATGGTGCTCCTATCCAGCCAAACGATGACCAGAAGATTATGGACAAGCTCACCGAGCTTTGGGCTACCGGCGATACCCAGAAGGTAGCTGAGGGCGTATTGGGCTTCGACTATATCTGGCACGAGGATTTGAACAAGACAGTTCCTGGCCTTACCGAGTTGGTTAAGAAAGAGCTTGACCTTATTCAGGAGAAGGGCATGCTGGAGGCTGTTAAGACTATCCTCTAATAAAAAATAATGTTCGTTCATAGGTTCAAATAACGATTAAGATTAGAAAAATAGTTATAAGGTTTTGTGTTAGTTGTTAGCTATAATCTTCTAGCTAATAGGTTAAAGGCGGGGAGCTTGTGAAAGCGCCTCGCCTTTTTGCTTATTGTCTGCTTTGTGATGTTTCAGAATCCTTAATGACCTTAATGACCTTGTCCTTAATGACCGGATGGTTGATGATGAGCGGCACTCTTTCTACCACTACCATGGAAGTGTCGAGGCCCAATGCCTTAGGCTCGTCAATACCTATCTTGCTGATAAGAGCGTAGATACTCATCAGCAGGTTCTGTTGGCGATTATCTGAACTCTCCGGGTAATATACGCGGTGAATGATGATGAATCGGAAATCGCCCGGAATTCCGTATTTGCGCAGCGAAGGATAGGTGCTTTGCAAATCTACCTTTCCGTCTGTTACCAGATCTTCCACTACTTGTCGCAGATAGAGACTCACCCTAGGCTCTATGCGGAAACCAATGTGCATGGTTACGCTGTAGAGGGTGTCGGGAATCAGGGTCTCGCAGTTGTACTCCAGCGTATCAGGTGTGTCAACAAACTCCATGTTGATAAGCCAGTAATGGTCTGCACGTTTCGGCTGCTTGTTGATGATGGAGTAGAGCAACTTGTCATCTACGGCACCTTCCTTGTTGGCGTGGTTCACATAAACCAGGTTGGAAGCGTACTTAGGGATGCTCTCGTCGGCCTTGATGTCGGAGATAATCTGATAATAATCATCCAGCGGTTTGGTGCTGATATAATGGCGGCGTATCTTCATGGCTTTCACCCACACGTACATCATCAGGAACAGGATTCCTCCAATGAGCATCGTACACCATCCACCTGCAAGAAACTTTGACAGATTGGCAGTCAGGAAGATGGCTTCGATGATGCAGTATGCGCCCATAAACAGCATCGTGAAAATCCGTGCCACTCCCTTGCTGTGCAGGTAGAAACCGAGCAGCAGGGTAGTCATCAGCATGGTGATGGTGATGGCGAGTCCGTAGGCTGCCTCCATGTGCGAGGAGTTGCGGAAGAGCAGGATGATGAGAACCACGCCGATGTACATGGCGAAGTTGATCATCGGGATATAGAGCTGCCCCTTAACATGGGTAGGATGCTTGATTCGCATGCGCGGCCAGAAGTGCAGGTTCATGGCTTCGCTCAATATGGAGAAGGTTCCGCTGATGAGTGCCTGGCTCGCAATGATTGCCGCACCCGTGGCCATGATGATAGCGAAGAACAGCATGCTCTGCGGCATGATGGCAAAGAACGGATTCACAGCCAGCGCCGTATCTGCATGATTCAGCACCCATGCTCCCTGTCCCAGATAGTTGAGAATGAGCATGGTCTTTACGAAGCCCCAGCTGATGGCGATGTTCTTTCTGCCGCAATGTCCCAGGTCGGAATAGAGAGCCTCTGCACCGGTTGTACAGAGAAATACGGCACCCAGAATCAGAAACCATTCAGGCGATTTCGCCAGCAGCATGGCAGCATAATAGGGGTTGAAAGCCTTCAGTATCAATGGGTAAGACGTGATGCTGAAAGCTCCCACCACGCCCAGCAGCAGGAACCATAGCAGCATAAATACGCCAAACGATTTGCCAATACTCTCTGTGCCAAACCGCTGCACGAAGAAGATGATGGTGATGATAGCAAGGGTGATGGGGATAACTGGCAGGTTGGGACTGATGCTTTCGAGTCCTTCGATGGCTGTGGTCACGGTGATGGCAGGAGTGATGATTCCGTCTGCCAGCAGGGTGCTTGCGCCAATGATGGCCAGTAGGTAAATCCACTTGCTCTTGAGTCGGCGCAGCAAGGCATAGAGGGCGAGGATGCCTCCCTCGCCATTGTTGTCGGCACGCAGCGCCACGCATACATATTTGATGGTGGTCTGGAGGGTGAGTGTCCAGATGATGCATGACAGTGCGCCCAGGATGGTGCTCTCGCTGATGCTTTCGCCCGTATGCAGGATAGCCTTCATCACATAGAGAGGTGATGTTCCGATGTCTCCGAATACAATGCCTAATGTAACGAGCAATCCCAGGAAGCCTACTCTGTGATGGTTGCAGGCTGCTGAACTTTCTGCTTTTTCTTTCATTTTTCTTCTCTTATTTAAATTAAATATTATCCTTTTTGGGACATGAAAATGTCCTTTGTGATTATAAATTTGCGTGCAAAGGTATAAACATAAGAGGTAAGATAGAATTTGTTTAACAAGATTTATCGGATTTAACCTTTATTCTTTGAAGATATGAAGAGACGAATAAAGGCGAATGCCGATAAGACTACTCCCGAGAAACTTCTGAACCTTGCGAAACTTGAATCATTAATAAAGGCGGGGAGCTTGTGAAAGCGCCTCGCCTTTTGCGTATGTTTTGTAAGTTTCTTTTCAAGTGACTGTTGTCAAAGAAAAACAGTTATTCAATGATGTGGTTGATGACCATTCCTGCGATAGCCATTCCGAAGGTTGCGGTGATGTGGCAGAGCGAACCGTTGATCTGTGCCTTAGTAGAGCACCATTCGTGTTCTACCAGTTGCTGGTCGCCCGGAGCATCATATACGGCAGTATCGGTACCCCTCTCTCCGCTAATGAGTTTGGCTTTCGGGCATAGGCATCCGCCCGTGCCGCATGCTTTGTTCACCCCTTGGTTCTGCATCGGTTTTTCTTCACTGTATACGCACTGGAATTTTCGTCGTGGGAAGGTTTTGTTCTTCTTGAATTTCTTTCGCAGTGCTCTTGCCAGCGGGTCTCCATCCACCTTCCAGAATTCAGATTTTCTTACCATGAATGGGTCGGTGCGCAGGGCAGCTCCCATAGAAGATATAAAGGTGATTTCCTTAGGTAGGGCAGTGGCACGCAGAATGAGGTCAGCCTTATCCTTCAGTGAGTCGATGGCATCGATGATGAAGTCGTATTGCTCCATGTGGAATTCATCGGCAGTTTCTGCCTGATATATTTTCTGATAGGCTGTGATGTTGGCATCGGGGTTGATTTCGAGCAGTCGGTTGCGCAGCGCCTCTACCTTCACTTCGCCTATGGTTCGGCTTGTAGCCATCAGCTGGCGGTTGCAGTTGGTTACGCATACCCTGTCGCTGTCTACGATTGTGATGTTTCTCACGCCGCTTCTCAGGAGTCCTTCTGCGCACCATGATCCTACTCCTCCGATACCGAAGATGAGCACTCTTGCCTTCTGAATTTTCTCAAGATTATCCTTTCCCAGGAGCAGTTCGGTGCGTCGCTGCATTCCCTGCTCCATTGTCGTTATTTTATTCTCCATTTTATTGTTTGTAAAGAATTCTAATGTATATATCTGATGCAAAGTTAGTGAATTTTTATTTCATCCATGCTTAAGTTAAGAGTACTTGCCACAATATCAGCTGATACTCCAGCCTGTAGAAGTTTTTTGGCTGATTGCAATTTTTCCTCATTAGCTTTTTTTAATTGCTCCTCAGCTTCCTTTCTCTGCTCCTCAGCTTCCTTTCTCTGCTCCTCAGCTTCCTTTCTCTGCTTCTCAGCTTCCTTTAACTGACTAGAGGTTGCCTCCAACTGACTAGAGGTTGCCTTAAGTTTCTCCTCTGTATCATCATTAGCCTTCGTCAAACGCTCCAACCTGCCGGCAAGCGTCTTCTCTACGCTCACCATATCCCAGAATTCATCATAACCCAGAAGTTCCTCCTCGGTATAGGCTGATTCTTCAATCTCTGATACGGCTTTGGCTATCTCCGGATTTGCCAGCAGTTCTGCCGGAACTTCCTTCGTTTTCTCATTAATTTCTGTCAGATACCTAAGCCATAAAACCTGCATTTTCTTCTCTGTAAACGTATGAGGCGTAAACTTCGGCAACTCTACAAATACCAGATGCAAACCATCAATTACTTTTTCGGTATGTTCCTCATGTACAAGCTGGTAATAGTGGTAATAATCATCCAGTTCAGGCTCAAATACTTCATTAACCAAGTTGAGAGAATAAACTGGCTTCAGAAGAGAATAATCTTCTCCCCTGTTTAGCTGCTTTACATATGCCTTGGAAGCATTGAAGAGAACTCGCTGCTTAAACTCCGCAGACCAAACCATCTGCATTTCTACAATAAACTGACGTCCCTGGGCATCCTCGCATCTCACATCCACTATACTATATTTTCGTGTGGGTGTCTGGGGAACCATTTCAGGCGTAAGATATGTCACAGAAGTGATTTCCTCTTCCTCACTCTTAAAAGGAAGAAGGGCGTTAAGCAAACTTTTTACCAACTCGGGATGTTCGCCAAACACTTTTTTGAAGGTCAAATCGGCCTTAGGATCCAAATATTTCATAAGCCTTTCTTTTTTTTCTGCAAATATACGCCAATATTCCGAAACTTGCAAGCCTTTTCATATTTTTTTTGAATTTCTCTTCTTTACACAATAATCAAAGCCCGATAGGAGAGCGTTGCTGCTTCCTGTCGGGCTTGAATCAACTTAAAAAAATAAATACAATGAAATCCTTTCCGAAAATCGGCTAGATGTGGAAATCTACCAACTTCAGCCATCGCTTGACATCAAACGACGGACAGTCTTTGTGAACGTTCGGCAAATCGCGGTGGCCCAGTATCTCTGCATCAGGATAGGAGAGGCAGAGGCTCTCCAGAAGCGAATACAGAGCCTGATTCTGGGCTGGAGTGCGCGTATCGGCAGGCTTGCCGTTCTTGTCGAGACCTCCCTCATAACAGATGCCGATGCTGTGGGCATTGTAATGACGGGCATGGGCTCCTACTTCCGATTCCGGACGACCCGGATATACCACACCATCCTTCGTGATGTAATAATGATAGCCGATACTCTTGAAACCGCGGGCAAGATGGCAGGCCTCCAACTGCTCGAATGTGAAATCCTGAGTCACTCTCGTGGCAGAACAGTGGATCACGATGAGTGAAATGCTACGATGTTTCTGTGTCATGGCAACCTCCCTTCTTTTAGCAGTTCTGTACACAGAATGAGCTGGCTACAGCTGTTAATACCGTGATGAGGAAGTTGATGATGGTTTTCCAATTTACTTTTTTCATTTTGCTTTGTTTTTTAATGATTAATACTAAGTGGATAATGATAGTCACATGCTTGTTTTAGTGGTTGAAATTTAGTTTCAGTAAGCGTTTCTGGAAGAAGAAGGGCGGGGGAGGAACTGCCAGCCCGGATACCCGTAAAAGGCAGGTTCTTGGGTCATTATGATTTGCTGTTTATCCGTAATCGTCAGAATGAAAACCAGCCGCTTTGTGCCTTCGGAATATCCCTGTCGCCGGTCAGTTCACTCCTTCCTTCTTCTGTCGTTTCGCATATTTGAGAGACGGTTCACTACTCCAGGCCGTCTCCGCTGTTGCCTGTTCCGTCGGTGCTGCCGCCTTGTGATGTACCGCCGCCCTCAGTGGTTCCGCCGCCCTGTGTGGTATCGCCTGCAGCGCTCTCGCTAGAGTTGAGGAGATCCATGGCGTTCTTGGCGTTGGCATCGAGAGAGAGCTGGGTATTGCTGAGCTTGCCGGTAGCACGGGCTCTGAGGCGGTAGCCCTCTACAAACTTGGCGAGGTTCCACTCCTTGATGCTGGCGGCTCCCATCTTGTTGATGATGCCGATGGAGAAGATGGCGAGGTTGTCTATCTTCACTGCCTTGTTCTGGAGCACGAGCTCCTTCACACAGCTCACCATATCGGTGAGAAGGCCCTTGATGGCACCCTTCGAGAACGGGGTGTTGTGGCTCGCCATGTGTTCGGCGAGTTCATCGATACCGATGGTTTCTGTCACTACTGGTCGCGCATAATATTTGCCATACGCTTCCTTGATAGTCTTGTTCTTGTTCTTCGCTAATTTGATGAGAATCATACTTTTAAAAATTTAGTTTTAGTAAAAAGCAGTCAGTGTCTCCGCCGAGACCGTTGCTGCATCAACCTCTCTGATTGACGATACAAAGATACAACATTCCCGAACCCCCAATTATGCGATTTGTGCGATTTGCAGGGATTCGGGAAAAAAAAGGTTGAAAAAAGTGGTATTTTTTATGTTAAAATCGAAAAAAGTCTTGGTTGTATCAGGTATTTAGCGTATTTTTGCCGTAATTAGACGATTCGCATTATGGAAACAAGAAATAATATTAATCCGCGTCCTTTCCAGCCGGTTAGTCCTGGTTGTATTTTGAAGGAGGAATTGGAAGCTCGCAGTCTTCCAATTTCTGACTTTGCTCATAAAATAGGGCTTGAAGAGTTTGAATTAGATAAACTTTTGAATGGAACGTTATGTTTAAGTCCTGAGATAGCTTCTTCTTTAGAACGTTTTTTGGGCATTCCTGCTTCTTTTTGGCTTTCTTTGCAATCTGCTTATGAAGAAGATTTAGATAAGAGCGATAATAAAGGCATGGTTCGAACTTTTCTTGATAAGTTTACAAGAAATCGTGTAGCACTTTAAATCAAGAAATTCCTATAATAAACTCACCCTGGAAGGGATATGCATCGTGTGTTGTATGCATTCCCTTCCAGGGTGATGAGTTTTTATAGCACAAGATATCTTGTCTAAGACTCGATCTCCCGTATGTAATACATATTGTTTTGATTTATAGGTTATAAGAATTGTATTTGAACTCTTATAGTTACTTTTTTCCTCAAATCCATTATATGTATAACCAGTAATAGGCTCCTGTGTTTTTTCTATATAGTTGCCGTATAAATGGCATAGATACAAAACAAGAGTTAAAACTAATCCTGCGCAAAAAATTGTCTTAAATAATGTTTTAATCTTCATATTTATAAAATTATTAAAATCCTTAAAAATCTTTTCTCCATTGTCTGCTTCTTTTTCAGCGGATGTTTTATATTGCATTAATTATTTGTTTTTAGGAGATATATCCTTGATAATGTTTATACCATAAAGACCTTTAACAAAATTGACACATACAGAATCACCTTGATTGATTTTTTTGAAAACTTTTGAATCATCCAGACGAAATGTTTCTTGGTTGTCTATAAATTTCAAGTTCACGTAGTATTTTGAAAGTCCCCAACTACGATAACCACCACGTCTTTGAATATATCTTTTACCAACAACATATGCGTCAAGATGGTACGTATGGGAACTGGTGAACCAATAATTTGTTGTATAGAACAAGACACACAAAACACCAGTAACCACTATTCCAAAGCAACATCCCAATACAACGTGAAGAAATATAGATTTTTTCTTAATCCCAAATTTAGCAAAGAATATGAGGATTGTTACTACTGGAATAATACCCCATATCCACATTGGGATACAAATGATGGTATGTGTAATAATACTGTGAATATAATCATATAACGTGGAGAATGTAATTATACAAATGGCATATGACAACCATCTGTATGTTTTCTTCTTCCAAATGCGTTTTATAAGTTTACCTAATCCCACCAAAAACACCATACTGTCGATTTTTTAAGTTGAGAAGAAAGGGATGTAAGATTGTTTCCTTGTAAAATATCCGCACTATATCCCAAATGTTCCTCTGCAATAGGCATTGTATCACCCATCACTGAACTGGGCAGATAATACTCAACAACATCATTTGAAATATATGCTGCACACGCACCATATTTCTCATACCAATATTTGGCTATTGCCATGTGTTCTTCAGCTTTCGGACATTCATTCCAGTCACCAAACGGAACATACGCAAATACTTTCCATGGTTCTTTCACGGGAACTTCAACAAGATAGAGATCCGTGCCTTCTTCAATTTCAAAATCATTGATAGGCTCAATATCCTCATCTGTACCAACAATATCATTCTTCCATTCTGCATCGCTGTATTCTTCCTTTACCTGTTCCATTCTTTCATGCAGGATAGAAGCTCCATCGTTTAAGTTTGATGCCAACATTTTAGATTGCCACTCCTGACGCTTGGTTTCATCATAACATTCAGAACTGTCATCAAGTGAGTCGAAAAAACAACTGTCTACAGCCAACAGAACTGGGCTAAAGCCTTCTTGCTTGCCTCTCTCGTAAGCATCAAGCCACAACTGCTTAATCTCTGGCGAAGGTACATCTACATGGGTAACTTTACAACCTTGAAGAAGCCACTCAATGGAAGGCAAAGGCGGTATATTGTCTTCACTCTCTACCTCCACTACTTTCATGTTCTTGTACGAAATCATGTAAAGGTTTACCAACTTGAAGAATCTCCATGCCAAGAAAGCACAAACAATTATAGGTGTATAGAATTGTCCGCCACTCATTATTCGAGCCACCAATAATCCAATACACAACACAAGCACAAGTCCCCAAACAATCAGTTGCTTGCGTAAAATACGACACACTCCCCGCCAGTCATTAGCTTCAATGAGAGCGTTCAAATCGTTGCCCATTTTGTTCTCAGCCTTTTTCTTCCATCTGTACGCCAAAGCGAAAACAATAACAACGGCAAGTATTACGATAAATAATGTCTGTTGCATAATCATTTTTTTCTGTATGTTTATTATAAAAATCTGCGTAAAAATATAATTAAGAATATCACAAAAAGAATAAAGCCACATCCCCATGCCCGATTTGACATTTCATTCTCAAAATTAGACAATTCTGATGTTTTCTTCGATTTACTACCTTCATAAAGGGTTCGGTAAGAAATCTTGCGATGCCTTACAAAGCGTAGCCATAGATAGCGTAAGCCTGTACCGATACGAAGAATAATAATATTACTCAAATAATATCTGAAAAGTTCTTCCATATTCAATAGAAACTCTGATTTTTTCTTATCCCCTGTTGATTCTTTCCACCAATTCTTCTGGTGTAAGTATCTCCATCTTGGAGAAACCAAACCACTTTTTGCCTAAGTCCTTAATGGATGCACCTATGTGATATACATCATCGTCTATACAAAGGAAGTGGTCTTCTATACGCTTGTCGGATTCTTGCAAGTGTTGCTGCATTTCCAATTGATGGTACTTCATAGTTGAAAGACGTTGGAAAACTTCTGCATTTGTCACCATGAAACGTCTTATTGCAACAAATGCATCCATAATACGTATGCTTATACGAATTGCGGTTTCACTTCTAATAACAGTGGAGAGCATAGCCACTCCCTGTTCTGTAAAAGCATATGAGCGAACTGTTGAGTGCTTCAAACTATTGAACCGGTCGCAATTTGCGACCAGTTCTCCTTTATCTTGATGTTCTATATTATCTGCCATATTGCTATCTTTATTTTTGAGATCACAAATTGTGACTTTGAACATTACCATATTTAACAGCATTCAAAGGTAGTGCTTTTAGCCTTTAAGCCACTATTGCACAACCCCTTTCTTTGAAAAGAACGTAAAATTAATAGTTTTATTGCTGTGATTGTAGTTTTATTAACATAAAGCTCTAAAGCAGCCAAAGGAGAACAAGAGCAAGGAAGCAGTGGAGACCAACAAGGACATCGAGCAGTTGTTGCTTTCCATCCAAAAGGCTTTCGATGTGCTTGTGGAAAAGAGAACGGACTTACCTGTTCTTACCATTCGTGACGACACTCGTTCGCCAGCCTCATTACACTGGAGACAGGTGTGCCGATGGAGACCATCTGCAAGATGCTCGGTCACAAGGATGTGAAGATGACACAGCGGTATGCGAGAGTGCCCCAAAAGAAAGCGCATCCTTCGTTTCACTTGTCACAACGTTGTTTTCTTTCATTTGCACGTCTCCTCAAAATAGTACTAAAAAATATAATCAATAAAATTATTACATGGATAGATGTAAATAATACCAAATAGAACCACCACGTAAACGCTGCTCCACCAGCCCCTTTATAGATCATTAAGTAGTACAAAGGAAATGAATAACCAACAAACACAATGGCATTTATTGAACATTTTTTGTGACTAATAAAAATCCATTCTATTAGTAGCAATATTATGCATATTAAAGAAATAGCATATAGGATTATATTATCATTCATATTTTAAATTATTTTATAAATCGTTTTGTATAGCTTTTAAATACATGTACTCACATATATAAACAAGCAATCCTAAGCCTATATATAAGAATCTCTCATAAGGCATAGATGAAACGCCCCACCAATTATATACAAAAAACAACAGAAATGCGATGCTTAATGTACCAAACAAGATTCTATTAAACTTATTACTACCATAGACCATAAATGTAAAGATATAACCTACAATATATAACATATCATTATAAATATACAATAAGCTTAGTGCTATATCAGTTTTACCTCTAAAAAACACATGGAATATATGTGATATAATAATGTATGCAACCAATCCTATTATTATAGAATATATTTTTTGTTGTTTCATATCTTATTCCTCTTATTTTTTCTTTTTGATAGTGTACTATCTACATTCATCCACAAACTTACCCTCGGGTCATGGTACCTCGCCCCATAGTAATACAATCCCGTCTCCTCATAGAATTCCTTCGCATTGAAAAGATAAGGTGTATTCCAGATGTTGTTGCGCTCCTCAACGAACACCTCCCCGAAAGGAACATACTCAATATGCTGCACTACCTCGCCGTCCACATAGTCGTTGTTGTCCTCGCCATTGTACGGCACTGAGGGGCGTAGGTGTAGAAGGTCTCAGCACCATTGCAATATTTCAAGTATGTGCGCTGCTCAAACTTGTCGTAGCCAATCCTGCTCACATAGTCGTAGCCGTAAGATTTATAGCCATGCACCTTCTCAAGCTGACCACCGAGGTTATAAGAATAAGTAATCTTCTCCTCGTCTGGATAAAACATCTCTAACCCGTAGTGCTTGGATTTTATATGGAAAAACTTTCAAAGATACAAGGGAAATTCCTCTGATAAGCCCTGATGAATTTTAAGGCGGTTTATAGCCTTGTTTTGTTGATACTTTCATATTTCTTCATTATCATAATTTGATAGGAACCAAGAATATTTATCTCCACCTGCTATAATACTAATTTGCTTGAGATTTTCTTTCTTTTCTTTTTCTGTTATTGAGCCAAAAATATCCTTTTGGTTCAACTTTTCTATTTCTATTAAAATGTCTAAGAATGAACTTTGATCTTTAGCCATATAGCTTATAATATAGGTTGGGTCTTCCCAGTCAAGTTCAACAATTTCACCTGTTTCCTTCAATATGGCAAAAGGAAAGGCTTCTGCCCATCCTACATAAATATACTTATCGTCTTCTAATGTATCTGTATCTTTATTAAAGGATACAGTTAATATTCTTAAATTCGTCAAATCATAATTAAATATTAAATCAATTATGGCATTATCTGCAGAGATACTTACATTAGTGCTCTTTTTTACAATTTGCAAATCATTAATATAAGCATCTATAAATTCATCCGAAAAATCAGTATTTTTCTTTATCTCTAATTTATTCGGCTTGATTTTAGATATTTCAGTAACAAAATTTATAGCTTTCATATTCTATATTCATTTTTCCAAAATCACAAATTGTGACTTTGAACATTACCATATTTAACAGCATTCAAAGGTAGTGCTATTAGCATTTAAGCCACTATTGCACAACCCCTTTCTTTGAAAAGAACGTAAAATTAATAGTTTTATTGCTGTGATTGTAGTTTTATTAACATAAAGCTCTAAAGCAGCCAAAGGAGAACAAGAGCAAGGAAGCCGTGGAGACCAACAAGGACATCGAGCAGTTGTTGCTTTCCATCCAAAAGGCTTTCGATGTGCTTTTGGAAAAGAGAATGGACTTACCTATTCCTACCATTCGTGACGACACTCGTTCGCCAGCCTCATTACACTGGAGGCAGGTGTGCCGATAAGCTTGAAGAATATACGGCAGTTTTGGGAAATAGAGCCAGCTTTATTGTATTAACAGACTCTGTTGGTAATGAGCCAGAGGATGAGACTGCAAAATTTTATGTGTTGAAAAAAGTAAAAAAATGCGACTTATAAAAAACGTTGATAGCAATTTTGCTACTCACGTTTTTTATAAGTCGTGACATATTACTTGATTATTTATTCAAAAATTCTAAACAAACCATACATTATAGACATAAAACCAACAACATATCCTTTAAGATAACTAATATAGGCTGTTGTAAAACTCGGTGGGAAATTACGCCTGTCTTTGTATGTGATATTTAGGAATGTAATACCAATGGATATTGCACAAATACTATCATATCTTTTAAATAAGATGGTTGTTATTCCTAAGCATATCATCAAAATTGAAAAAATCAAGTAAGTGCCATTTTTTATGGCACTTACCGACTTTTTGTGCTTAATAACAGAAATCATTATTGCAATTCCTGTTATAGACGCTAATATTCCCCAAAAATAAATATCGTTCATAATTATTACTTTTTGCAAATAGTACTATCGTTTTTGACTTCTTCTTGTTTCTTTTCAATTATCATATCTGTAATCCTTTCGGCTCCAGATAATTTTAAATTAGCTCCTTGCTTTAGGATTTCTGTTCCAAGTTCAAATCCTTTTTCACCTCTTCCTGTTGATTTTACAGGAGGTTTATATCCTTGTCTTGATGATACATACATATGTTCTTATTTTGGTGTTATAATAAAAAGAACGAAGATTGATAAAGTTTATTGCTTTGGATTACATCATTTTACAAATGAAAACACTATATGCTTGTGTCGGAAAGGTATATATTCATTAAACTCACCCTGGAAGGGATATGCATAGTGTGTTGTATGCATTCCCTTCCAGGGTGATTTTTTATGGTTCATCCAGAAATTCGATGATTTCTGCTACTTGTTGCCGGGTGTAGAAGTGGGAAAACTTGCCGGCGTAGCCCGAACAGAGGCTCTGCTTGAGCTCGGGACACCGGTTGATCCATCTCACCAGCCGGTTGAGCGCTACCCTGGGGGTAGCGGTGGGAAAGTAGAGCATGGCGAGCTCCGCCTTCCCGTAACTTCTGTCTTCTATCATAATTTGTTCTTTTTAGTCTGTTTTTGTCAGTTGCTTCTTTCTTCTGCCTGGTAGAATAAAATCTCTCCGAATCATAAGAAAATCCCTCCGAAAGATACGGAAATATCTCCGAAAGATAAAAAAATATCTCCGAAGCAGAATTTCCTAAAATGGGAGATCTCCGGGTGGAATATTCTCGCTGCCATCCATCTTCTGGTTGTTCTCTATCTCGTCAGGACGCATCTCTATCACCTTCCAGCCGTTGCCCGTCTTGCGGTGAATCTTCTTGAACCCCAGCGCCTCCATGAACATCGATATATCCTTGTTCGACATCGACTGGCGGAAGGCGGGGTTCGTACAGATGCGCTCCATCACATCACTCGCCGTAACAAACTTGCAGAACTCGGGCGGCGTATCGGCATCTGGAACACGGTAGAACTTGTTGATGCGCTCGGCTATGTAGTTGTTTACACGGAAATAAAGATTGTGGTGCTGTATCTCCTCGTTCTCCTCCTTCGTAAACCAGTAAACCCAGTTGCAGTGCTCACCCCTCCGGCGCTTCTCTATCACCTCCTGAGCCAGTGCCACAGCCTGGGAGTAGATGCCCTCGTAATTGAAGGGGAAGTCGATGGGACTCTTGATCTTCTCGATGCGCCAGATGAGGAAGCGGCGGTTCTCGTCATCATCGATGATATGAACCTCATTGCTCGTGGCACAGAACCCCGCATTGTTCTGCAAGATGCAGTCCCACTCGGCATAGGGGATTCGCATGCTGATGTTGCGCTTCGTGATGTTGCTCTTGAAGGAATCCAGATTCTTGCCGCGCAGACAGCTGAACTCATCGAGACATACTATCGCCTTGCTGGCACACATCTGCAGGAAATCCTTGTTCTTGTAGTCGCCCGTAGAATCGTTGGCGAAATACTTGCGCAGATGGGGCGGCAGGAGATGGTCGAAAAACGTGGTCTTGAAGATGCCGCCCTTGCCTACGAAAACCATGATAGACTGGTTGGTGACATCGGGCCGAACCCAGCAAACCACCATGTTGACCAGCCATTTCTTGAAGGCATAGGCAAAATCCTCCTCCGTATGGCGGTAACCGCCTGTCTGCATCACGGTTACCCGATGGGCTAATTCAGCGATATAGTCCGTCTTCCGGTCCCATTTCGGCAGACTCTTCAGATATTCCTCCATGGGGTTGTATTCGGGACTGAAGTTACTTCTGATTACCGTATCCAGCTTTTTCTGGGTGGTGCAGATGTTATCCAGTTCCATCTTCACGAACAGGGAATTGCTCACCCGGGTATCCACTTCGGTCCAGTCGAGATAGAGCTTCTCTCCGGTGTTGATGGCGCGCACTTCATACTGGTTGCTCAGCGTGTTGTGGTGCATTTCATATCGGGCTCCCAGCCATCCCAGCAGAGCTCTCATGCTGGTATAGCGTTTCTGCTCATCATCTCCCTGCTGTCTTATCTTCCAGGTTCCCAGCCGCTCGGTATGCTTGTAAATCTCTCGTGCCACCCGCTCGGTATCGGCATATTCGCCGCCAAACTTATCTGCCATGTGTTTCACAGCCTCCTCCTTTTCGGCTCCGAAACATAGGCAGAATGTGGCGTATCTCACTACGTAGCTGTTGTGATGATGCTCCTCAAACCGCTCCTCCCAGCTCTCCGCCAGTTTGTCTACATACTGCAGAATCTCTTCGGTGGTGAGCGTCTTGGGTGGCGCCTCGTCTTCCTGTTTGCGAGGGCTTTTCTTTCTGGTTTTTTCCGCCTCCGTCTGCCTTTTCCTGTTCTGTTCCTCCTGTTGCTTTGTGGCTTTTTCGAAGTTCTCCACCTCCTCCCGGGTGATGGCGAGAACCTCGGCATTCCAGTTGAAGTAAGCCTCGGGGTCGTAAGCCAGTCCGCAGCTTCTCACCATGTCCTGGCATTGCTTGTCGCTGCTGATACCTAGCAGCTTGTCGTACAGTTCCATGGCTTTCCTGATGGCGAGCAGGTGGAGTTCGGTCGCAGTGAGATTGCATCCTTCAGGGCGCATATATCTGAGCAGGATGCGGAATCCCTTGCCCGAGACGGTGATGTAGAAGATCATGGTGAAGCGCTGTTTCAGGGCTTTTTTCTTAAGCTCTGCGATGTCTTCGGGGGGCACATCGTCATAATCCAGCATCAGCCAGTAGGTTTCCTTCCTGAAGTCGGTCAGCTTCTTGGCATTACCCTTGAGCTGCACGCTGGGTGTGATGCAGGGCAGCCGGTGCTTGATGTCCTCTGCCGTTCTCTTGTCTACCTTCATCATCGCCCTGTAGCCTTCGGTATTGGCTTTTACCGGTGCCGAATGCATGATTGTGTACTCCAGCACCGCTCTGTTAGGGAGCGGGTTGCTGGCAGAGGAAAACAGGTTAGTGAAAAATGAGGGCAAGGCCTCTTTCTCCTCCATGACTTCCTGTTCTCTGTTGATTGCTTCTGTTGTTTTCTTTTTTGCCATATTTTTAAAATTTAAAGGGTTGTCAGTTTGATGAATTTCTCATAAATTTTAGCGGATTTCCTGGAAACCGAGTTGTATGGAAGTTTCTCTCTGAACAGTGCCCATTTTCTGTTTCTCTCTTCCCAATAATCAACTCCTTTCTCTTCCTCCCACCTGTCTACTTTTTCCTTGTAGATTTTCAGTTTGGATTGGTATCCTTCCTGATGTCTGTTCTCTATGTCTTTCTGCCTCAGGTAGCTTTTGATAGCCTCTTCCATGGCAAGGAGTTTTTCGGGAGTGAATGTTCCGTTCTCTATATCCATGCTAACGGTATTCCTGCCGCCCTCGATTTCTAACAGCTTTATTTGGTTTATACCTAACTTTTTGGCAAAGCCGAATTTTACGTTGCCTTCTTCTGCCAGTTCTTTTAAAAAACTGCCCATGTCTAATGTTTCTTTAATCTTTTGATTGTTCATGCTGCGAAATTACTACAAATTTGTGAATTGGGTGGTTGAGCGTCATGACGCTCAATTTTTGCAAACAATAACCTAGGTTAAAGTTTTTAACGCAGCAAATCGGTGCCCCTTTCTGGGGGTATTTTGAAGATGAAGATGATGTTTGGTTTTGTATTGCCTGTCGGAAAAAAAAGCTGAAAAATGACGAGGTGAAGGGTGAAGGGTATATTTTAAACTCTATATTATATTCTTTATTTTATGGATTTTGCGATTTTTGACCCTAGGGTCTTTTTTTCGGTTTTTACCCTTACCCTTCACGCGTATATATATAAAAGAGTTTTCAACCCTTCACCCTTCACCTTTTTGCTTAATATTTTGTGGGTCAGTGTGTTAAGGGTGAAGGGTGGTGAAGGGAGGTGAAGGGATAAGTAAAAAGACTTTCCACTCCTCAATGTAAAAAACAGCCCTAAAAATTTGGAAGTTACAAATATTCAGCGTATCTTTGCAGAAGAAAATAAAAACATAAAGCGTATGAAACAGGTAGAAGAAAGATACATCAGCTTGCTGACCGACTTCGGTTTCAAGCGAATTTTTGGAACAGCAATGAACAAGGATTTGCTCATTTGCTTCCTCAACAGCTTGTTTAATGGCAAACAGGTTGTGAAGGACGTATCGTATCTGAACCCGGAGCATGTGGGAGATGTCTATACCGACCGCAGAGCCATCTTTGATGTATATTGCGAGGGCGAAAACGGTGAGAAGTTCATCGTAGAAATGCAGAATGCCTACCAGACGTATTTCAAGGATCGTGCCCTTTTTTACTCCACTTTCCCGATTCGCGAACAGGCACCTAAGGGGAGTGAATGGGATTTCAAACTCAATCATGTTTATACCATAGCCCTGCTCAACTTCAGCATGAACGAGGATGCATTCGACAAGGAGAAAATCCGCCATCATGTGCAGTTGTGCGACACAGCTACCCACAAAGTATTTTACGACAAGCTCGAATATATCTATGTAGAGATTTCCAAGTTCAACAAACCCCTGGAAGAACTGGATACGCTCTACGAGAAGTGGCTCTATGCACTGAAGAATCTCTATAAGCTTACCCAACGCCCGAAAGAGCTGTGCGACAAGGTTTTCGACCGCCTCTTCGAGGAAGCCGAGATAGCCAAGTTTACTCCGCAGGAAATGAGGGAGTACGAGACCAGCAAGATGGCATATCGCGACATCAAGAATTCCGTAGACACTGCTAAGCGTGAAGGTATAGCTGAAGGTATGGAAAAGGGAATGAAGGAAGGCTTGGAAAAGGGTAGAGCTGAAGGTATGAACCAGCGAAGCCTTGATATTGCCAGGAACATGCTTGCTGATGGCGTTGACATCAATCTGATTATGAAGTATTCCGGTCTTACCCAGGAACAGATAGAAAAATTGAAATAAGATATTATCTTAGAGGTAACAGATAAGAATTCCCCCATCCTTCCATCAAAAGCAGGATGGGGGAATTTGCTTAATAGCTAAGAATATGCTGGCAATGGGACTTTCAGCCGAACAGGTTGCCAAGGCTACCCAGCTGCCTTTAGATATCATCATGAATCAGAACAACTCATAAAAAACAGAAAGCGGAGATGTAGATTACGAATATCACCATATAATCAAGGGTCTATACGCCACCTTTTCATCGTGGCATATAGACCACTCAACATTCAACAATCTCTAACATTATCGGAATTTCTATATTCTGTTTCCTGATTTTGGAAAAGTGTACGAGTTCGTACACAATCTTAACTGGACTCATATTAGGCGACGGTTATCTGAAAATAAAAAAGAGGGTGAGTCATCTGGTTATGACACACCCTCTTTTTGGCTTTTTATTTCTTTTTCTTCTTCTTCTTCTTTTTGATGCCGAAGAAATCGCGGAGGCCGTTGAAGTCTTTCTTCATGATGAGACCGAGACCCTGCGTGTTCAGACTGTTGCGCGTAAAATAGCGGTCGTTGGTCTGATTGTACATGCGTATGGCGAGGTTGCCGTTAGGGAAGATGAGGTAGCGGAGGTCAAAATCACCGATGAAACTCTGCGTGGCATTCGGATTGTCGCGATAACCGAACTGGCCATTGAAGAGTAACCGGTTGTTGAGCAGCTTGCCGCTCAGAATGCCCTCATATTCGGCATTGTTGAAACCTTCATCGCCCGTAGATATGTTGGCACCGAAATTCCAGTTGTTGCTCTTCACCACGTTGGAAAGTACGGTGTTCAGCTGCTGCGAGATGGTGCCGCTCAGCAGGCTCTGCATCGCCAGCGAAGTCTGACTCTGCTGTTCGCCATCCTCGCTCACCTGGTTGTTGTTGGTCTGGGCGTAGAACCTGCCGATGCCCAGAAGATAGAGCACCTGCTGGTTCATCTCTTCCTGCGAATTGATGATAGAGTAGATCATCTGCTTCGCATCGCTGTTAACCGTTGGCAGGTCCATCGAGAAATCTACCTTAGGCGATTGAGGCGTGCCGGTGATGTCCATCAGGCAGTCTACGCGGATGTTGTTGCCCGAGAACGAACGGCCTATGCGCAGGTCACTCAGCGGCACTCCGTTTACGGTATATTTAGCCCGCAGGTTGAGTGGGGCGTTGTATGGGTTGCCACCGAAGGCGATGGTGCCGCCCGGCATAAACTCGAACTCCTTCTTGATGAGATTCTGGATGGTGAGCTTGTAGGTGCCGTGGTCTACCACATAGTTGCCAAACATGTCGAACGAGCCCTTGTTGAAGTAGTTGGCGCGAATTACGCCATCTCCGTTCAGGGTGATGTAATCGCCCGACTGCTCGTCCATAATCAGCTTGAGCGTGAGGTTCTGGTTGGTGTTTACGAGGAAGTTGATGCGCATATCCGATTCGAAATCGATGTCATCCTCTCTCTGTTTCGTGGTTGGAGCCCCGTTCAGGCTGTCCATGATATCCGGCACAATCTCGTGCCAGTGGATAAAGCTCTTGTCGCTGATGGCGTCCGGGCTTGCCACATTATATACAAAGATGCTGCCCGGTTCGGGCTCGGCGTTGATATCGATGACGGTTTCGCCGCTCTTGCCGTGGATGCCTACCTCGCCCGTGGCATAGATGGTGCCATAGAAGGTGTTGTCGCCAAACTCGCGGGTATCGAAGCCCAGGAAGTTGTGCGCCTTGATATCGAGGTCGTAGCTCAGCCTTGTGAGGTGCTTGTGGTGGATGCCTCCGCTCAGGATGGCTATGTTGCGGTTGCGGTCGAAGATGGTATCATTCTCTATGAGGATATCATCTGGGATAGCGTGGGCACGGAGCGCATCGAAGGTATAATCGGTGTTGAGCTGCTTGAGGTGCACCTTGCCATGAGCGGTAATATCGCCTACGAGATTGACGCTTTTCAAATCGCCCACCACATTGAGATGACCATCGCCCCAGGCTTCTACCTGGTTCATGAAACTGCCGCAGAAATTCTCGAGGAATTTCATGCTGGTGCCCTGGGCATCGATACCCAGGTCGATATAGTTGCGCTTAGGCGAGACGTATCCGTTGATGAGCGTCTGATGCTCCGGACCATCGTCGGCAACTGCATGAATATCAATCTGTTCGAGCTCCTTGTTGAAGTTGACACCAGCATGGAGTACACCGAGCGGTCCGTTTTCGAAGGTAAACTCCTTCACGTCTAGCTGGGCGTAGGCATCAGGGTCGTTGAAGAGGCTCTTGATGATAGCCTTGCCCGAAGCCTTGCCGGTGAAATCTACCGAATGGAAATTGATGAGGTTCAGCACGTATGCCACATCCACATCCTTCAGGTCGGCTACGATAGAATCGGTCTTCTCGGGTGTGGCAAGACCGGAAACGATGACGTGCTGCTGGTCGTGGCTCACGGCGAAATGGTCTACCAGCAGGCGCTTCTTGCTGTAGATGATGTCGGCAGGATGAACCTTCCACGGTGTGCCGTCGATTCTGATTTCAGACGGGTGTATGGTTACGTGGGCGGTAGAAACATGATCTTCGTTCTTGAAGAACTGCGCCCTCGTATCAATGATGCCCTGGATAGGGAGCTTTGCCGAATGGTTGTTGTAGAAGAGCTTGGCGAAGAGCTGGTTGTCGGCAGCGGCTGCCTTTACGTGGATGCCCGGTCCGTTATCTCCCCATTTGCCCTGTCTGATCTGCGCATCTACCTTGAGCGAATCGTTGATGGTGTGCAGGCGCACTTTGGCTCCATGATAGTCTTTGCCGCCATAGTTGAAGCCAGGTACGCTGGCATAGATGTTGACGGTTTTCTCGGCATCGTTCATGAATCCATCGGCAAAGACGGGCTGCTCTATCTTCAGCGGAATGCCCAGCATGCGCTGCAGTATCTCGGTAGAGGTGATTTCTGCCTGGAAGGTGAAATGGTTCTTCGCACTCCTGTCTACCTTGCCGATGCCCGGAAGGGTAGGCAGTTTGCTGGCTACCAGGTTGGTGAAGCTCTTGGTGAGGGTAGCGTAATCGTACTCTCCGTTAACATGGATGCTGGCGAACGGGGCTTCAAGGTCGAAATAGCTGTCCTTGCCCTGGTTCTTGGCGCTTACGGTGATGTCATCGAGACTGTAGGTCTTGTCGGCTACCTTCAGTCCCAGGATGGTTGGCAGCAGATGCTGTACATGGGCAGTAGCTGCATACTGTTTGCGCGGGATGGAGTAGGAGCCTTCTACCTGGATGTTGGCGTTAGGGTCGGCGATGGATGCGAGTCCCTCGAGCAATCCCCGGTTATAGCTGCCGTCTATCTGAATGTTGCGGTAGCTGTACTTGTTGAAATCGAAGCGCGGAATGCTGCCCTTGGCATAGAAATGCTGCTTGTTGCCGTGAGCCGAAAGCGATGCTGCCAGGATGCCGAACTGCCCGTTGTCGAGGATTCGGCCCAGGTTGATGCCCTGGGTGTTGATGCTAGCCTTGAGCTCGGAGCCAGCTTTTTCGGCCTTGATGGCTACTTCGCCCACGCCGGTCTTCAGCTGGCCGCGGGTGCCTGCCTTCTTGCCAGCACCATATACTTCACCTATATAATATATGTCGCCCAGGCGCAGCACTTCTTTCGGAATGCTGATGCGTTTGCCCAGATTTCTGGAAACCTCTCCGATGCCATCGCCTGTTATCTTGAGGGCTGAGATATTTGCCTTCCAGCGCAGAAGGCGGTCCCAATCGCTCACACGGCCGTTAGCCCTGAGCATCAGACTGCCGCTCTGAGTCTTGAATTCGAGGTTATGGATGCGGGCAGATGTACTGGTGCCCGAAAACTGGAGATGAAGCTGCAGGGCATCCTTGAACTTGCGGAGTTCAGGCACGAAGCAAGCAATATCGGCAAGCGTGATGACGGATGGCTTGATGCCGCCCTGAAACTGGAGTGTAGGCTTTACGATATGCTTGTTCTCGATGCGGTAGGTAGCGCGCAGGTCATCAAACTGCAATTGCGAATGAGGGAGCTCGATGCTGAAGTCTCTGAGCAGGGCTTGCTGCTGGTCGGCATCGAGTTTGAATCTCAGATTTCTGAGTTGAAGTCCTGATTTATCTTTCAGTGCTATCTTCTTGACAGCCAAATGGATATCCTTGTCTGTGAGATGGCCCAGAATAATGTGGGCAGAGAGGTCGGTGATGCCTAGATGCTGCGGCGAAAAGACGCCCGGCTCAGGCGCAATATCGCGCTGGTTGTAGGCAACGGCACCATGCCGGATAATCAGGCTTCCGATGTGCAGGTCGAGCGGAGTATGGCGGGTGGTATCTTTCGAAGCCAGCGAATCGAGCACGAACTGGATGTTCATCGGGCTCTTGGCATCCTGCTTGTAGATGTTGGCATTGAGTCCGAAGAGCTGGGCAGATGAAACCGAAATCTTGCCATCCTTCAAAGGCAGGAAATCGAGCTTTGCCGATACGCGCGAAGCACAGATCATGCTGTCGCCCTTCTGGTCGAGCATCATCACGTCATCTATGATAATGCGGTTGAAGAAGCCCAGATTCACCTTTCCGATACTTACCTGAGTGCCGAATTTCTGAGCCAGCGCACCGGCTACTTCAGAGCCGATGAAGGCCTGTACTGGTGGCACGTGCAACAGTACGACAAGCAAGAAATAGACAGCAGCCAGCGTCCATATAATGCTATTGATGATATGTTTTAAATGTTTCAGAGTTGCTTTCTCTAGTTTACAAAAATGTTACTAATTTGAATTTTGCGACAAAATTACTGAAAAATCGGCATAAAATCGAATAATTCACACAATTTTTCTTTTTTATATCACTTTTTTTCACTATTTTTGCAGCACGTTAGAAGTTTCAGCATAGAAGAAGATAAAATATATGTTTTATGGCAGATGGTCAGTATAGCGTCTTGATGAGGGCGCTGACGCATATATCTTGAAGTGATTAGTAAATTTATATTTAATATTTTTTTAATGTAGTTATGGCAAATGTAATTAAGTTACGTAAAGGCTTGGACATTAACCTTACGGGTAAGGCTTCCAAGGATGTAACGCTCCAGGTGGCTCAGGCTGGCGAGTATGCGCTGGTTCCTGCGGCTTTCGTGGGTGTGACTCCTAAGGTAGTGGTACGCGAGGGCGAGCATGTCAATGCCGGAGATGCCTTGTTTGTGAACAAGGCTTGCCCGGAGGTGAAGTTTGCCTCGCCAGTGAGCGGAGAAGTAACCGCCATTGAGAGAGGTGAGCGCCGAAAGGTGCTCTGCGTGAAGGTGAAGGCCGACGCAGTACAGACCTCTACGGATTTTGGTAAGAAAAACGTTGATGCGTTAGACGGTGAGGCTGTCAAGCAGGCGCTGCTTGAGGCTGGTCTCTTCGGATACATCAACCAGTTGCCTTATGCTGTGTCCACAACTCCCGACACCAAGCCTAAGGCAATTTTCGTTTCTGCCCTCCGCGACATGCCGCTCGCAGCCGACTTTGAGGTAGAACTCAAAGGCAACGAAGAGGCTTTCCAGACGGGTTTGACAGCCTTGAGCAAGATTGCGAAAACTTATCTTGGTGTTGGCGTTGACCAGCACAGCAATGCGCTCGGCGGGGCTAAGAACGTAGAACTCAATGTGTTCGACGGTCCTTGCCCGGCAGGTAATGTAGGCGTACAGGTGAACAACATCGACCCGGTAAACAAGGGCGAGGTGGTTTGGACAGTAGATCCAGCATCGGTTATCTTCTTCGGAAGACTCTTCCTGACAGGTAAGGTTGATTTGCACAAGACTGTAGCTGTGGCTGGTAGTGAAATCAAGACTCCTGGCTATGCTGAAGTATTGGTAGGTACACCTTTAAGCAGTTTTGTAGCCAATCAGCTGAAAGCTGCTGACCATGTGAGACTTATCAATGGTAATCCTCTTACCGGTGTAAAGACGACCACAGCCGATTTCGTAGGTGGTCATACATCAGAGATTACAGCCATCCCAGAGGGTGATGACAACGACGAGATGCTGGGTTGGATTCTTCCACGTACCGATCAGTTCTCTACATCGCGTTCATATCTCTCCTGGCTCTTCGGCAAGAAGAAGGAGTATAATCTCGATGCCCGCGTGAAGGGTGGCGAGCGCCACATGATCATGAGCGGCGAGTATGACAAGGTGCTCCCGATGGACATCTATGGTGAGTATCTCATCAAGGCAATCATCGCCGGCGATATCGACAAGCAGGAGCAGCTCGGTATCTACGAGGTAAGTCCTGAAGATTTTGCTGTGGCTGAGTTCGTGGATTCATCTAAGCTCGAATTGCAGAAGATTGTACGCGAGGGCTTGGATACCCTGCGCAAGGAGAACGCTTAGTTTTTAGTACTGTTAATTATTAAAATAATGAGTGCATTAAGAAATTATCTCAATAAGATAAAGCCTAACTTCCAGAAGGGAGGTAAGCTGCATGCCTTCGAGAGCGTGTTTGACGGTTTTGAGAGCTTCCTGTACGTGCCTAATACGACAGCGAAGAGCGGAGCCAGCATCCACGATTCCATCGACTCGAAGCGCATCATGAGCTTTGTGGTAATCGCCCTGATTCCTGCTTTGCTCTTCGGTATGTATAATGTGGGATACCAGAATTTCAAGGCTGCAGGTACACTGGATACTGCCAGCTTCATCGAGGTCTTCGGCTTCGGATTCCTGGCTGTCCTCCCTAAGTTGCTGGTTAGCTACATCGTGGGTCTCGGCATCGAGTTTGCCTGGGCTCAGTGGAAGCACGAGGAAATCCAGGAGGGTTACCTCGTCAGCGGTATCATCATCCCATTGATCATTCCTATCTCTACACCGTTGTGGATGCTCGCCCTGGCGTGCGCCTTCGCAGTCATCTTCTGCAAGGAGATCTTCGGTGGTACCGGTATGAACATCTTCAATGTGGCTGTGGGTGCCCGTATGTTCCTCTTCTTCTCATATCCATTGGCTATGAGTGGTGATAAGGTCTGGGTGGCTAAGGATGCTATCTTCGGTCTGGGTAACACCCTGCCTGATGGCTTCACTGCTGCTACTCCTCTCGGTCAGCTGGCTCAGGGCAGCATGCCTTCAGCTAGTCTCTGCGATTCTATCATCGGTTTCATTCCTGGCTGTATCGGTGAGACTTCAGTCATCGCCATTGCCATCGGTGCCATCATCCTTCTCTGGACAGGCATCGCATCATGGAAGACCATGGGCAGCGTATTCGCAGGCGGCATCGTGATGGCGCTTATCTTCCAGGCTCTCGGCATGACACCTATCGCCTGGTATGAGCACATCATTCTCGGTGGTTTCTGCTTCGGTGCCGTATTCATGGCTACCGACCCTGTAACCTCAGCCCGTACTGAGAAGGGTAAGTACTTCTACGGATTCTTCATCGGTGCCATCGCCGTTATCGTACGTGTGATGAACCCAGGTTATCCAGAGGGTATGATGCTCGCTATCTTCTTTGGCAACATGTTTGCTCCACTCATCGACTACTGTGTAGTTCAGGGCAACATCTCACGCCGTGCTAAACGTGCTATTAAATAATGTAGGAGGAATGTAGATATGAAGACAAATTCAAATAGCTATACTATTATCTATTCGGTTATCATCGTGGTAATCGTGGCATTCCTGCTCGCGTTCGTGTCTTCTTCGCTGAAGGCAACACAGGATGCCAACGTGGCTCTTGATACTCAGAAGCAGATTCTCAACTCGCTGAACCTGCGCGACCTTGACAACGCTACTGCGGCTGCCAAATATAAAGAGGTGGTGAAGGACGAGAAGGAGAAGGACGGCATGAAGTATTACGAGTGCGAGATTGATGGTCAGAAGAAGACCGTTTACTCTGTAAAGGGTATGGGTCTCTGGGGCGGCATTTCAGGCTTCATCGCCGTGGATGCCGACAACAACACCATCTATGGCGTATATTTCAACCACGAAGGCGAGACTGCCGGACTTGGTGCTGAAATCAAGGACAACCTGAAGTGGCAGCAGAAGTTCCAGGGCAAGAAGATTCACAAGGATGGAGTAGAGGGCATCGCTCTGGGCGTTGAGAAAGACGCTCCTGCCGGCGACCCTAACAATGTAGATGCCGTTACCGGTGCTACATTGACATCCGATGGTGTGGATGCAATGCTCAAGGAAGGTCTTGCTAAATTCATTAAATAATTAAGCGAAATTATGGCATTATTTAGTAAACAAAATAAGGAGGCATTCATCAAGCCACTGAACGGTGACAACCCTATCCTCGTTCAGGTGCTTGGTATCTGTAGTGCCCTGGCTGTTACTTCCCAGCTGAAGCCAGCCATTGTGATGGGACTTGCCGTTACTATCATCACGGCATTCTCTAACGTGATTATTTCCATCATCCGCAACACCATCCCTCAGCGCATCCGTATCATCGTCCAGTTGGTGGTAGTTGCTGCCCTGGTTACCATCGTGAGCCAGGTGCTGAAGGCTTTCGCCTACGACGTGAGCGTGCAGCTCTCCGTGTATGTGGGTCTGATCATCACTAACTGTATTCTGATGGGTCGCTTGGAGGCGTTCGCCATGATGAACAAGCCTTGGCCTTCATTCCTCGATGGTGTAGGTAATGGTTTGGGTTACGCCCTCATCCTCGTGATTGTGGGTGCTGTTCGTGAGTTTCTGGGCCGCGGCTCATTGCTCGGTTTCCAGCTGATACCGGAGGGAGCTTACAACTTCGGATATGTTAACAACGGTATGATGACCATGCCAGCCATGGCATTGATTCTCGTTGGATGTGTAATCTGGGTACATCGTGCCTATATTTATAAGGAGGAGAAGTAAGATGGAGCACGCAATAAGTTTGTTTTTCCGTTCGATTTTCGTCGATAACATGATCTTCGCCTACTTCCTGGGTATGTGTTCATACTTGGCAGTATCCAAGAACGTGAAGACCTCTTTGGGCCTGGGCTTGGCAGTAACCTTCGTGTTGCTCATCACCGTGCCTGTAGATTACCTGTTGCAGACCAAGGTGCTCAGCGCCGATGGCATTCTGGGTGTTGACCTCACTTACCTGAGCTTCATCCTCTTCATCGCCGTCATCGCCGGTATCGTGCAGCTGGTAGAGATGATTGTAGAGAAGTTCTCACCATCGCTCTATGCAGCGCTGGGTATCTTCTTGCCATTGATTGCCGTAAACTGTGCCATCATGGGTGCATCGCTCTTCATGCAGCAGCGCATCCTGATGGAGCCTACCAATACTCAGGCTATCACCTCTGTATGGGATAGCATCGTTTATGCCGTAGGTTCCGGTCTGGGTTGGACTCTCGCCATCGTTCTGATGGGAGCCATCCGCGAGAAGATGCAGTATTGCGACGTGCCAAAGCCATTGCAGGGACTCGGCATCACATTTATCACAGTAGGCCTCATGGCAATGGCTATGCTTTGCTTCTCAGGCTTGAAAATCTAAAATAGGAGGACTATAGATATGGGTAATACATCATTTATATTGGCTAGTATCGGAGTTTTCCTCGTGGTGATTCTCCTGCTGGTTATCATTCTGCTCGTGGCTAAGAAGTATCTGAGCCCTAGCGGAAATGTAAATATCGTAATCAATGGCGACAAGACCATCAACGTGCCTCAGGGCAGCAGTTTGATGACTACGCTGAATGAGAACGGCATCTTCCTGCCTTCTGCCTGTGGCGGTAAGGCAAGCTGTGGCCAGTGTAAGGTTCAGGTGCTTGAGGGCGGCGGTGAGATTCTCGATTCTGAGAAGCCTCACTTCACCCGCAAGCAGATTAAGGACCACTGGCGCCTGGGATGCCAGTGCAAGGTGAAGGGCGACCTGAAGATCAAGGTGCCTGAGAGTGTGATGGGCGTGAAAGAGTGGGAGTGCGAGGTTATCTCCAACAAGAACGTTTCATCATTCATCAAGGAGTTCAAGGTGGCTCTGCCTCCAGGCGAGCACATGGACTTCGTTCCGGGTTCTTACGCTCAGATCAAGATTCCTGCATACGACTGCATCGATTACGACAAGGATTTCGACAAGGATCTCATTGGCGAGGAGTACATCGGAGCATGGAAGAAGTTCAACATCTTCTCTCTCAAGGCTCACAATCCAGAGCCTACCGTTCGTGCTTACTCTATGGCGAACTATCCTGACGAGGGTGACATCATCACCCTGACCGTACGTATCGCCACAACTCCATTCTTGCCACGTCCACAGGTAGGATTCCAGAACGTACCAACAGGTATCGCTTCTTCTTACATCTTCTCTCTGAAGCCAGGCGACAAGGTAATGATGAGTGGTCCTTACGGAGACTTCCATCCTAACTTCACATCAGGCAAGGAGATGATCTGGATTGGTGGTGGTGCCGGTATGGCTCCATTGCGTGCGCAGATTATGCACATGACCAAGACCCTGCACACTACCGACCGTGAGCTTCACTTCTTCTACGGAGCGCGTGCATTGGGTGAGGCATTCTTCCTTGAGGACTTCTGGGAGCTTGAGAAGGAATTCCCTAACTTCCACTTCCATCTTTCACTCGACCGCAAGGACCCAGTGGCAGATGCTCAGGGCGTGAAGTACTACGAGGGATTTGCTGTTAACTGCATCCGTGATACCTACTTGAAGGATCATGAGGCACCAGAGGATTGCGAGTACTATCTCTGCGGACCTCCAATGCTGATCAAGACAGTAACAGATTATCTGGATTCTCTTGGAGTAGATCCTGAGAGCATCATGTACGATAACTTCGGATAAAACGATAATTCAATCAAAAGAGCAATGCTTGTTCTCAAAAAATGAGAGGCAAGTGTTGCTCTTTTTTTATTTTTCTGAATATATACAATATAATAGAGATAATTACGTTTTTATCTTGAAAGTATAGATTTAATTATGAATAAGATAAAGGTAGGTGTATGTTTTGCCCTTTGCAGTCTGGCAGCCCCATCTATGGCACAGTATATGTGGCAAGAGGAGGATGGCACGGAGAAGATAGATCTTCGGGAAGATATACAATATGGTGTTGAGATGCAAGGGTCGTTTTCGAAAGGTAAAACCCCATTGTGGCTTAACGCAAACAAACATGGATTAAGTTCTTTAGAGAAGAATAACGGCTATCTCAGAGGTAGTCTGGTTCGTCCGCTTTCTGCAGATTCTGCTCGCCGCTGGGCTGTAGGTTATGGAGTAGATGTGGCAGTACCGGTAAACTATACCAGCCATGTAGTGGTGCAGCAGGCTTATGTGGAGGCCCGCTGGCTTTATGGTGTGCTGACTGCAGGTGCCAAGGAATATCCGATGGAGCTAAAAAACCAGTCGCTCTCCAGTGGTAGCCAGTGTCTGGGTATCAATGCCCGTCCGATACCTCAGGTTCGTCTGGCGCTTCCTGAATATTGGACGCTTCCGTTTGGTAGAGGCTGGCTGCAACTGAAAGGTCATCTGGCTTATGGTATGACTACGGATGATGGCTGGCAGCATGATTTTACGAAACGGCAGACTAAATATTGTGACCACATGCTCTATCACAGCAAGGCTGGTTTCTTGCGTATCGGAAACGAGAATGCTTTCTGTCCGCTCAGCATAGAAATGGGCTTGGAAATGGTTGCTCAGTTTGGTGGCAATGCATATCGTCCAATAGGTGACAGTATGGTACAGATTCCTACCGAGAAAAATCTGAAAGGCTTCTGGCATGCGCTGTCGGCAACGGGCTCTGATGCAGGTGAAGGGGCTTATGCCAATGTTGCCGGCAACCAGTTGGGCAGTTGGCTGATGCGTATCAATTATGACACTGACAGTTGGAAAGCTGCCATCTATGCCGATCATTATTTCGAAGATCACAGCCAGATGTTTCTCCTCGACTATAATGGATATGGTGAGGGCGCAGACTGGAATAAGAAAGTAAAACGCCGTTTCTTCATGTATTCGCTGAAGGACATTATGCTGGGCTTCGAACTGAATCTGAAGTATTCGCGCTGGCTGAAAAATGTGGTGCTGGAGTATCTCTATACCAAATATCAGAGTGGTCCGTACAATCATGACCGTACATCGGGTATCGCAGACCATATAGCGGGTACTGATGATTATTATAACCACAGCATCTATCCTGGATGGCAGCATTGGGGCCAGGTGATAGGAAATCCACTCTACCGTTCGCCTATTTATAATAATGACGGATGTATTGATATCAGGAACAACCGTTTCATAGCTTATCATCTGGGTTTTGATGGTCAGCCTACACAGCGGTTGGGCTATCGTATATTAGGCACCTATCAGAAAGGTTGGGGGACATATAGCAACCCGTTTACAAAAAAGCATCATAATGTAAGTTTTCTGGTAGAGGGTCATTACGATTTCCCGCATCAATGGCAGTTGAAGGCAGGCTATGCGATGGATTTCGGAAGCGAAAAGATGCTGGGACATAATGCCGGTATGCAGATAACCATCAGCAAAAGAGGTTTGCTGACGAAAAGAAAATAATAATCGATAAGATAGAAAATATGAAAAAGATAATAGGGGTGCTTTCCCTTGCTGTTATGATGCTCACTCTAAGCTCATGTGAGGTAGAAACAAGCCAGAATGGTGATTTGGATGGTTTCTGGCATCTGGAGCAGGTAGATACTTTAGCTACAGGGGGGACTTGTTACTTTGCAGATAAACGCGTGTTCTGGGGCTGCCAGTATAAGCTGATTCAGGTTGCTGATTATGATCGCTTCGAGGCTGGTAGAGGATTTTATCTGCGTTTTGAGCAAACCTCCGACAGTTTGCTGATTACATCTGTTTATCGTAATAAATGGCATGAAGATTATGGAGGCGATGTACTTTTAACAGAAATGAATGATTCTTTGCGTAGCTGTGGCATCAATCATCTGAATGAGCATTTTGCCAAGGAGGTAATGACCGGAGGTAAGATGCAACTGAAGAGTAAAACCCTGAGATTGCGGTTCAGAAAATTCTGAAAAAAAGCCCTCGATGCATGCAGCACCGGGGGCTTTTTTGTAGTATGCTCGGTTTCTTACTTCTTCCTTTCTGATTCCTTGATGAAACCATGTCGGTAAGCATAGAGAAGCTCCTTCAGGTCTTCTATCTGCTTACGGAGTTCGCAACCTATATCTGTGTCGGCTACCAGCATTCGGCGGTTCGACATTTCTACAATCTGTGTGGTACTCTTGATGTCGGTACCTTGCTTGATGGCATCTTCCATACTCGTAAATGGCTCGTGCTGGACCAGCTGAAATCCGCGGGAGTGGTATACTAAGGTGTAGCCGGCAATGCCAGTCTCGTTGTGGTAGGCTTTAGAGAAACCTCCATCGATAACCATCAGCTTGCCGTTTGCCTTGATAGGGTTCTCGCCCTTGGTTGTGCGAACGGGCACGTGCCCATTGATGATATGGCGGTTAGGACCGGTTACCCCAAACTCATCCATAATATGGTCGATAACCTGTTCGTTATCGCGCAACAGGAAGTAGTATCCCTTCTCTTCTTTATGAGTCTCCTTATCGGTAATGAAATAGCGCTCGAAGGTGGCCATCTTACTCTTGTCGAAGAGCGGACTGTCAGGACCGCACCATAGGTAGATGAAATAATCGATGGCATATTCCTTCTCATTCGGATCAGAATCTGATTGGAAAGCTGTGCGTATCTGCATGCCCGTATGATGCATCAGGGCTCTGCCGCTGAATTTCTTGCCAGGATATATTTCTACCTCTTTTAATGAACCATCTTCGTTGAGCGGACAGGAAGCATGGAAGAGCAGGTTGTTGTTGAAGATAGCGTACATGCAACCATGCTGCAGCATAACGTTGATATGCTTGTGCAGCTTCTCGCAGACCATAAACGAATGATGCAGTTTCTGAATCAGAATTTCCTCTTCTTCAGATAGTTTGTCTGGATTGTCCGGATCGATGGTAGGGAAGTGGCATGAGGTCATGTCATACTCTTTTCCGTCAATCTCTACCTTGCCTTTACTGTAATCGATATGGTCAAAAAGACAACGGTCTTTCATCTTCCATTCCGGATGCTTCTTGAAAAGCTGGCTCTCTAATTTAAACTGGATGACAGCTATAGCCTTGTGCATCTGAGAGGTGAGCCGCTGAGTCTTTTCATCCATTGCTGCTGCACCTCCGCTGAGCTTAGGCAGAAATTCTTTGCAATCATCATCCTTGTAGGTTTCCATCGCAAAAGTAGCGAGTGGTACGAGGTTGATGCCATAGCCTTCTTCCAATGTCGAGAGGTTGGCGTATCGCAGGGAGAGACGTATCACATTGCAGATGCAGGCATTATTGCCGGCAGCTGCTCCCATCCATAGTACATCGTGATTACCCCACTGGATGTCCCAACTGTGGTAGCGGCGCATCTTGTCCAAGATGATGTGGGCTCCTGGACCTCTATCGTAGATATCGCCCAGAATATGGAGCTGGTCGATAGCCAGGCGCTGGATGACGTTGGCTATAGCGATGATGAAATCATCGGCTCTGCCTGTGCTGATAATCGTATCAACAATAACATTGACATAGGCTGTCTTGTCATGATCTTCGGTGTGCTCGTGCAAAAGCTCCTGGATAATATACGAGAAATCGCATGGCAGCGATTTGCGCACCTTGCTTCGGGTATATTTGCTGGAAACATCACGGCATACAGCCACCAACTGGTGCAGGGTGATGTGATACCAGTCGTTAATGTCGGGTTCGTTCTGCTTGACGAGTTCCAGTTTCTGCTCAGGATAGTAAATAAGAGAGCAGAGTTCTCGCTTCTCCTGTTCGCGAAGGGTATTGCCAAAGAGTTCGTTCACCTTACGCTTGATATTTCCTGATGCATTTTTCAGTACATGCAGGAAGGCCTCATACTCACCATGGATGTCGGCAAGGAAATGCTCGGTACCCTTTGGCAGGTTGAGGATGGCTTGCAGGTTGATAATCTCGGTGCTCGCCTCTGCTATAGTAGGGAACGACTGAGAGAGCAACTGCAAATATCTCATGTCTTGTTCTATATTATAATGTTTCATGTTTTTTTCCATTTTCTTAGAGCCTTTTTACTATTTATTATCTTTTGCAAAGATAGTATAAATAATAGATAAAACAAAGGAAAAAAGTATTTTTTTGAAAAATCTTTCTGTTTTTTCAGATTTTTGCAGTATTTTTGCAGAAGAAATATAATAATTCTTCAAACTAACTATATTTGATTATGAAACAAACTATTCTTGTTACTGGTGGTACAGGCTTCATAGGTAGCCATACTACAGTAGAGTTGCAGCAGGCAGGCTACAATGTTGTTATCGTAGATGATCTCTCAAACTCAAAGATTGAAGTACTCGATGGTATCGAAAAGATTACTGGTATCCGCCCTGCTTTTGAACAGGTTGACTTGCGCGACAAGGCTGCTACCGAGGCTGTATTCCAGAAATATCCTGATATTGAGGGTATCATTCACTTTGCTGCAAGCAAGGCAGTAGGCGAGAGCGTACAGAAACCATTGTTGTATTATCGCAACAATATCGTATCGCTCATCAATCTCCTGGAACTTATGCCAAAGTATCAGGTAAAGGGTATCATCTTCTCTTCTTCTTGTACCGTTTATGGTCAGCCGAAGCCTGAGAATTTGCCTGTAACAGAAGAGGCTCCTCATCAGAAGGCTACTTCACCTTATGGCAATACTAAGGAGATTAATGAGCAGATCATAGCTGATTATATCCATAGTGGTGCAGCCATCAAGAGCATTGTATTGAGATATTTCAATCCTATAGGTGCACATCCTTCTGCTGAGATTGGTGAGTTGCCAAATGGTGTGCCAAACAATCTGATTCCATACGTTACTCAGACTGCTATGGGTATCCGCAAGGAACTCACTATCTTTGGTAATGATTATGATACTCCTGATGGAACCTGTATCCGCGACTATATTTATGTTGTAGACTTGGCTAAGGCACATGTAGCTGCTATGGCACGTGTTCTTGATAAGGAGACTGAGCCTATCGAATATTTCAATATCGGTACAGGTAATGGAAACTCAACTCTCGAAATTGTTGAGACTTTTGAAAAAGCTACAGGTGTGAAACTGAATTGGAAGTATGGTCCACGAAGAGAGGGCGATATTGAGAAAATTTGGGGTGATTGCACCAAGGCGAACAAGGTACTCGGCTGGAAGGCTGAGGCTAAGCTTGAGGATGTGTTGGCTTCTGCTTGGAAATGGCAGCAGAAACTTCGCGCTGATGGCATCATGTAAAGTGTTGGTTGTTTTAGAAAATAATGTGAATTGGCTTCTTTTTTCCTCTGAAAGGTTAAAAAAGCTAATTTTTGGGTAACTTACCGTCGGGAAGACGGTAAGTTTCCTTTTTTTTATATATCTTTGCAGAAAGAACTATTGGTTTAACGAAACTTGAAAATATATGAAACGGACTTTACTTTCAATATTAACAATTGCAATGTTAGCGCTTTCTGTTCCTTCGGATGCTATGGCCAACGAGGGAAACATAGAATGGGCAGACCTTGATGTGGCAGATATCAACTTGAACTATGCTGGGGGCGTGATGCATATCACCGGCGCTAGCGGGCAAGTGGTGAGAATATATAATGTGGCAGGTGTTACAATCAAGACCTTCCGCATAGAAGGTAATGACAAGCGCGTAAACTTGCCATTGGCTGATGGTATCTATATTGTAAAGGTGGGGAATACCTTTACGCGCAAAATTTGCGTAAAGCATTAATAGTACTATAGAGGCCTTAGAATGCCGTTTAACTTTAATCAGAAAGTGAAGCTCTTTCATACTTCGTTACTTATCATTTTTTGCTGTTTGATGTTTTGTTCTTGCCACGACAAAGTACCAAACAGCAATTTTCAGTTATCGTTAGATGAGTTCAAAAACTCTCGTTCTTCGGCTTATGCTATTAATTCAAAGGTTATAAGAAATCTGTTGGATAGTATCATGCGAAATGATAAAGACCGACATGCTGCTGATTTGCATACCCGTCGATATTACCAGAATAAAGGTAGTCTGCTTTGGATTACACGTCATGGGGTAAATAGTCAGGCTGACTCCCTGGTGACTTGCCTGCGTACTGTAGCGGATATGGGATTTGATAAACGTCGGTTCTATGTGGATGCTATTGCCCGAGATATTGACAGGTTACGAGATTTAAATCTAGATTCAGCTGATAATCAGATAAATCAAGTGATAGCCCGACTGGAGTATCGCTTGACCAAAGCTTACTTCAGATATACGATGGGGCAGAATTTTGGATTTATGAATCCTAGTTTTGTTTTCAATCGTTTAGATACTCTTGCTCCCAATCCTTATGATAGTATCAAGAGACCCGTTAGGTTCAGAGGCCTGTTTGATGTAAAAATGGCTCATGCAGATGATGCGTTCTATCAGAAGGCTATGCAAATGGTTAGATGCGACTCGGTGGCTTCCTTCCTGAAAGAAGTACAGCCTAAGAATCCTTTCTATTATCAACTGCTGGAGAAATTGAAGGCTGGAGGACTGGGCAAGGCGATGAAAATCAAAATTCTCTGCAACATGGAACGTTGCCGCTGGAGACAGTATGATAATCCCTGGCAACACGAAAAATATGTGGTTGTCAATATACCATCGTTCCATCTGATGGCTATTGATCATCAGGATACGCTCTCGATGCGCATAGGATGTGGAGCCAGTAAAACCAAAACCCCGATATTGAACAGTCATATCAAACGTATGGAGTTGAATCCTCAATGGTTTGTTCCCCGTAGTATTGTTCTCCATGATATGATACACCGGGTGGGGAATCATGGCTACTTTCGCGCGCGTAACTACTATGTAAGGGAAGTGGCAACAGGTAAGGAGGTTGACTTAAACAGAGTAACTCGATCTATGCTTATTTCTGGTGCTTATGGCATCGCTCAGCGGGGCGGAAAGGGGAATGCTCTGGGAAGAATCATCTTCCGTTTTGATAATAATTTCTCGGTCTTCCTGCATGATACTAACAGTAAGGGCGTGTTTGGACAAGAGGATAGAGGAGTATCGCATGGATGTATCAGAATAGAAAAACCGTACGATTTCGCTGTCTTTCTATTGGCTGACAAAAACGAGAAACTGAAGGAAAAGATATACTATTCGATGACAGCAGATTCGCTAGCCAATAAAAAACTTGTTGTGAATAACGTAAAGGTTAATCCTCAAGTTCCTCTCTTCATAACCTATTATACACTCTATCCGTTAGCAGGAGGCAGAATAGCTGATTATTCTGATGTGTATGGATTTGATGCGGTAATATTCGATATGTTGAGAAGATATCTATAAACAACACATTTGTAAAAGCAATGATAAACGATAAAGAACTCTTGGCGATGATTAGGGATCCTAAGACCCAACGCGAAGGCTTTGCTGTACTGGTAAGTCAGTATAGCGAGCCGTTGTATTGGAAGGTTCGCCATATTGTCTTAGATCATGATGATGCTGATGATGTGTTGCAGAATGCCTTTGTTAAGGCTTGGACCAATCTGGATTCGTTTCAGGGAAAGTCTTCGCTCTCAACATGGCTTTACCGTATAGCAATTAACGAAGCGCTTGATTTCTTGAGACGCAAGAAGCAGATGGTTAATGTCAGTACCGAAGACGAGCCGGGCTTGGCTTCACGTCTTCTTGCCGATGACTATTTTGATGGTGACCAGATTCAGGCAGAACTGCAAGAGGCTGTAGCCCTACTGCCCGATGTTCAGCGCACAGTTTTCACTCTAAAATATTATGATAATATGAAATATTCAGAGATGAGTAAGGTGCTGTCAACAAGTGAAGGAGCTTTGAAGGCATCCTATCATCTTGCTGTGAAAAAAATAACCGATTTTTTCAATCGTAAGGATTAAACCTTTTCGGTTAGTTTTCGTCTATTTAATAAAGTATAAAAGAAAGGAATGAGGAATATGTTAAAAGAAGACAATATATTGAATAGCCGTTTTGGTAAGAAAAACCATTTCCAGGTGCCGGCTGGTTATTTCGACCAGCTTACTGATAGGGTGATGGCAAATTTGCCGGAGCAGGAACTCCGCATCATTCACATGCAGCCTAGCTTATGGCAGCGTATGCCGATTCGAAAGATTGCGGCGGCTGTTGCTGTTTTGGCTGTGATGGGAGGTGGCTCGGTACTGGCGCTGAAATATACGGGAAGCAGTAAGCCTGCTATGGCACATGTGGACCATATGGTTCAGAAAGCTGCTGTGAATAATAATGAAGATGCTACTTTTAATGAGATGGCCGATTATACGATGATGGATAATGAAACTATCTATGCATCGCTGATTGCAGAAAATTAATGGTTGGTATTTCTTTTTGTCTACAGATAAAGATTTTTAAAAACGATAAGGTATGAGAAAGATAATGCAACATAGGTTTCTTGCGCTTTTAGCTATGCTGATGATTAGTCTGGTTTCACTTGCTTCACAGCCTCAGGGTAGTAAACATCATGATGGATTTAATCCTAAAAGGTTTCAGGCAGAACTAGAACAGTTTATTACGACTAATGCCTGTCTTACGCCGAGAGAAGCTGCTAAATTCTTCCCGGTATATAGACAGATGGGTAAGAAAATGCGTATGATATTCGATGAAATGCGCCGATTCCGTCATGTGAATCCGAATGATAATGAGGCATGTGCCGAAGCTATCAGGAGAAAGGATGAGTTGGATATTCAGCTGAAACAGTTGCAGCAAGAGTATCATTCTAGATTTATGACCATCTTGCCACCTAATAAGGTGTTCAGTGTCATCAAGGCAGAGGAACGGTTCCATCGCCAGGCATTCAGACGGATGAAGAAATAAATCTCTAAAAAAGTAGAGATAAAACTATTTAATATGTATTTATGTGAATTTTGGTCACATTAATAGGGTCGCGAAGATATTTTTAATAATATTTTCGCGATTTTATTTTGTCCTTTCCGTTATTTGTTGTACTTTTGCACTTTGGAAAATAATAATATAATATAATAAGGTATGTACAGAAGTAATACGTGTGGAGAGTTACGTCTCTCTGATGCCGGCAAGGAAGTGACACTTGCCGGTTGGGTACAGCGCTCAAGAAAGATGGGTGGTATGACATTCGTCGATTTGCGCGACCGTTATGGTATCACACAGTTGGTCTTCAACGAGGCTGATAACAAAGACTTGTGTGATGCAGCTAACAAGCTAGGTCGTGAATTCTGCATTCAAATAAAGGGTGTAGTAAGTGAACGACAGAGCAAGAATCCTAAAATGGATACTGGTGACATCGAAATCCTGGTGAAGGAACTCAATGTCCTCTCTCAGAGTCAGACCCCTCCTTTCACTATCGAAGATAATACTGATGGTGGTGATGATATCCGTATGAAGTATCGTTATCTTGATTTGCGTCGTCCTGCAGTGCGCAAAAATCTGGAGTTGCGTCATCGTATGTGCATCTTGATTCGTAACTTCCTCGATGCACAGAACTTCATGGAGGTTGAAACTCCAATTCTTATTGGTAGTACACCAGAGGGAGCCCGCGACTTTGTTGTTCCTTCCCGTATGAATCCAGGTCAGTTCTACGCTCTTCCACAGAGTCCTCAGACTTTAAAGCAGCTCTTGATGGTTGCTGGTTTCGACCGCTATTTTCAGATTGCCAAGTGCTTCCGTGATGAGGATCTTCGTGCTGACCGTCAGCCAGAGTTTACACAGATTGACTGTGAAATGAGTTTTGTTGATCAGGATGATGTCATCAACCTTTTCGAGGAAATGGCTCGCCATTTGTTTAAGGAGATTCGTGGTGTAGAACTTCCTAAGTTGGAGCAGATGACCTGGCACGATGCTATGCGCCGTTTCGGTAGCGATAAGCCAGACTTGCGCTTCGGTATGGAATTTGTTGAGTTGAAAGATGCTTTCACAGGTAAGGGTAATTTCTCAGTATTCGATGAGGCTAAGTATATTGGCGGTATCTGTGTTCCTGGTTGTGCTGATTATAGCCGTAAGCAGTTGAACGAATTGACTGATTTTGTTAAGCGTCCTCAGGTCGGTGCCAAGGGCTTGGTATATATCAAGTACAATGCTGATGGTACCGTAAAGAGTAGCATAGATAAGTTCTATTCTCCAGAGGAACTTGCTGAAATCAAGACCGTAATGGGAGCCAAGGATGGTGACCTTGTTTTGATTTTGAGCGGTGATAATGCTAACAAGACACGCATTCAGCTTTGCTCTTTGCGTTTGGAAATGGGTGATCGTTTGGGACTTCGTGATAAGAATGTATTCAAGTGTCTTTGGATTATTGACTTCCCTCTCTTTGAGTGGAGCGATGAGGAGCAGCGCCTGATGGCTACGCACCATCCATTCACTATGCCAAATCCTGATGATATCCCATTGCTCGATGAGCATCCTGAGCAGGTTCGTGCCAAGGCATACGACTTTGTTTGCAATGGTATCGAAGTAGGTGGAGGTTCTCTCCGTATCCATGATACTCAGTTGCAGGAGAAGATGTTCGAGGTTCTCGGCTTTACTCCAGAACGTGCTGAGGCCCAGTTCGGTTTCTTGATGAATGCTTTCAAGTATGGTGCACCACCTCACGCAGGTCTTGCTTTCGGTTTGGACCGTTTCGTCAGCATTATGGCTGGTCTCGATAGTATTCGCGATTGTATTGCCTTCCCAAAGAACAACTCAGGTCGAGATGTTATGCTCGATGCTCCTTCTGAACTTGACCCTAAGCAGTTGGATGAATTGGAGATCAAACTTGATTTGAAGGCTGAATAAAAATAGAGAAACGAAGGTATTCACTCCATAAAAGAGTATGCGTAAAATGCCTTGAGAAAAATTCAATGATTTATAATAAGTAATTGATTTTTAGTAAATAAAGTGCTGCGCTTCTTGACGTAAATCAAGAAATGCAGCACTTTTGTTTATAAGTAGTAGTTTTTTCTATTTTTCTAACACTATTTCGAAATAAAAGTTATAAATTTGCAGCAGATATTAAGGTTGAGCTGATGAAATGAGGCTCAATAGAATCATAAAATTCTTAAAACATGGTAGAAAAGAAAGCGACAACTAAGACTGCTGCAAAGAAGCCAGCAGCAAAGAAGGCTCCAGTAGCAAAGAAGGCTCTTGCAGCAAAGAAGGACGTTCTTTACTTGAACGCAGAGAACGCAGGTTTTAGAGCTGGTGATGTATATCAGGCATTGGCAGCTTCAGAAAAGGCTCTCACAGTAGCAGAAATTGCTAAGGCTGCTAAGATCAGTACAGAGGATGTAATCCTTGGTATCGGTTGGCTCTTCAAAGAGGGTAAGATTAAGGATGAGGACAACAAGGTTGCTCTCGCTTAAATAAGGTTTATTTTTCAAAGAGCCGCGATTGCTTGTAAGTGAGTAACCGCGGTTTTTTCTTTTTCTGTCTTCTCTCTTGAAAGAGGACGAATGTTATGATTATTATATGAAACTTGATCAGGAGATATTCAATGTTCTTTTGGCTGCGGGTGCAAAAGGGTTGAAAGTAGAAAAAATAGCTCGTCATGTATATAATTCCTGTAATTCGATTTTTACACCTCTGAATTACAAGGATGTTCATAGCTATGTTACGCAATATCTCACCAGATGCGCTAAAGACCCACAATCGCTTATAGAAAAAGGTAAGGGGTATGGTGTATATCATGTTAATTTTGATTCAAAGGCCGTACAGCAACTGATGCTCAATTTTTCTTCTTCTGTATTAGAAAATAGTAATGAAGGGGAGGACAAGGCTGACGATAGTGCTCCTCAAAGTCTTTTTGATGAGAATATGTTCTAAATTATTTTTTTATGAGGGGAATGTTGTAGTATGTTCGTATAATATATGTAGACTTTATAAAAACTGATAAAAGTTAAACAATAAACATATAAACGAATAAACTATGGCTAGTAGATATTTATTAGGTTTTGACGTAGGCTCAAGTTCTGTAAAGGCTTCGCTTACTGATGTTGACAATGGAGAAATCGTAGCTTCTGCATTCTATCCGGATCATGAAGCACCCATTATGGCTGTAAAGACCGGTTGGGCAGAGCAGGATCCTCAGATGTGGTGGGATAATGCTAAGCTGGCGCTTAAGAAAATCATGGCAGAATCTGGTGCCAAGGGTGAAGATATCCTTGCTATTGGTATCTCGTACCAGATGCATGGCTTGGTTTGTGTTGATAAGAATCAGCAAGTTTTGCGTCCTAGTATCATCTGGTGCGACTCTCGTGCCGTACCTTACGGCGAGAAGGCTTTTCATGATTTAGGTGAGAACTTCTGCTTGCGTAATCTGCTCAATTCTCCTGGAAACTTTACTGCATCTAAACTTGCATGGGTAAAGGATAATGAACCGGAACTGTTTGATAAGATTGATAAGATTATGCTTCCTGGTGATTATCTGGCAATGAAACTTTCAGGTGAAGTTAAGACTACTATCAGTGGTCTTTCTGAAGGTATGATGTGGGACTTCAACCAGAAAAAGCCTGCTAAATTCCTGCTTGATTACTTTGGCTTCGATGAAAGCATTCTGGCTGATATTGTTCCTACTTTCTCTGTACAGAGTGTAGTAAGTAAAGCGGCAGCTGAAGAACTTGGTCTGAAAGAAGGTACACCAATATCTTATCGTGCGGGTGACCAGCCAAATAATGCTGTGAGTCTGAATGTGTTCAATCCGGGTGAAATAGCAAGTACTGCAGGTACATCAGGAGTTGTATATGGTGTATTGGGTGATGTTAACTATGATCCAAAGAGCCGTGTCAATACTTTTGCTCATGCTAATTATACTACAGACCTTGACCGTCTTGGTGTATTGTTGTGTATCAATGGAACTGGTATCTTGAATGCGTGGGTTCATCGAAATATCACTCCAGATGTAAGCTATGCGGATATGAATGATCTTGCAGCTTCTGTACCAATAGGTAGTGATGGTGTTAAGATTATCCCATTTGGTAATGGAGCTGAGCGTGTATTAGAGAATAAGGAAGTTGGTTGTTCTATTCGTGGCATCAGCTTTAATAAGCATAATCGTGCTCATATTGTTCGTGCAGCACAAGAGGGTATCGTCTTCAGTTTCTGCTATGGAATGGAAATCATGCAGCAGATGGGTATGGATATCAAGAATATTCATGCAGGTAAGGCTAATATGTTCCTCAGTCCGTTGTTCCGAGATACCTTGGCGGGTGTGAGTGGTGCTACTATCGAACTTTATGAGACAGATGGTAGTGCAGGTGCAGCTAAGGGTGCTGGTATTGGTGCCGGTATCTATAAGGATCATAATGAGGCTTTTGCTTCATTGAAGAAACTTGCAGTCATAGATCCTGATGAGGCTAACCGTTCTGCTTATCTCGAGGCTTATTCTGCATGGAAAGAAGAGCTGAAAAAACTTTAAACGTTTGTAATTTACTTTAGACAAACTTTTTTTATAATATCAGATAAAGGGTGGGAGAAGTCTCACCCTTTATTTTTCTTTTTCCCGATTCTTTTGACTTTTGGGGGAGCTTCCGTCTTATTTAAGGATTGGATTTAAATATCTGTAGTTGATTTTCTGAGTATCTATCCACCTATGTTTTGTCATGATGAACCGCTTTAGAAGATAGATAAGTGATTATACAATGAAAAAATCCCCCAGCCCGCTTGAGAAAACAGGATGGGGGATTGGTATTTTGAATCAAAACAGTTTAATTCTTGAAACTGTGGATTGGAGCCGGAATACGACCGGCACGGTTTACGAATGCTTCGCAACTGAATGGGTTTACAGGCATGATTGGAGCATGACCGAGCAAACCGCCAAAATCTACATTGTCGCCTACCTTCATGCCCACAACTGGGATGATACGTACGGCAGTAGTCTTCTGGTTAACCATACCGATGGCAGCCTCGTCGGCAATGACACCGGAAATGGTGGTGGCTGGAGTATCGCCAGGGATGGCAATCATATCCAAACCTACTGAGCAGACACAAGTCATCGCCTCAAGCTTCTCGATGGTCAGCGCACCTGCCTCTACAGCGTTGATCATACCCTGGTCTTCGCTGACAGGGATGAAGGCACCGCTCAAACCACCTACATAAGAAGAAGCCATGATACCGCCCTTCTTAACCTGGTCGTTCAGGAGTGCAAGAGCTGCTGTGGTACCAGGAGCACCGGCATGCTCAAGACCGATGAGCTCGAGAATATCGGCTACACTATCACCGATAGCTGGGGTAGGAGCCAATGAAAGGTCGATGATGCCGAAAGGTACGTTCAGACGGCGTGAAGCCTCCTTGGCTACCAACTGACCTACACGGGTAATCTTGAAGGCGGTACGCTTGATGGTTTCGCAAAGAACCTCGAAGCTTTCGCCCTTTACCTTCTCCAATGCATATTTTACAACGCCAGGACCGCTGACACCGACACTCACTACCGCATCGGCCTCAGAAACACCATGGAAGGCACCAGCCATGAACGGATTGTCGTCTGGCGCATTGCAGAGAACAACGAGTTTGGCACAACCCAGAGAACCTCTGTCCTTGGTTGCCTCGGCTGTATCCTTTACGATTTCGCCCATCAGTCGGACGGCATCCATGTTGATGCCGGTCTTGGTAGAACCCACATTGACTGAGCTGCAGACGAAATCGGTCTGTGCCATCGCCTGAGGGATAGAACGGATAAGGAGCTCATCGCTCTTGCTCATACCCTTGCTTACGATGGCAGAATAGCCGCCCAGGAAGTTGATGCCGAGTTCCTTGGCACACTGGTCGAGGGTCTTGGCAATCTTCACGTAATCGTCGGTAGTCTTGCAGGCAGAACCGCCTACCAGCGAGATTGGAGTGATGGAGATACGCTTGTTGACGATAGGTACACCAAACTCCTTGGAGATTTCTTCGCCGGTCTTCACCAGGTTCTTTGCCAGACGTGTAATCTTATTATGAATGTTCTGACAGAGCTCATCGAGATCGGTAGATGCGCAATCCAAAAGGTTGATACCCATGGTGATGGTACGCACATCGAAATTCTCCTGCTCTATCATCTTATTGGTTTCGATAACCTCAGATATATTGATCATATTGTTTGCTTTTTAAATTCTGTGCATCATATTGAAAATTTCCTCGCGCTGGCATTTGATCTGCACGCCCATAGCCTTACCAACATTGGTGAGTTCATCGGCTACTTCCTCGAAAGTTTTCTGCATCTTGCCCATGTCTACGATCATCATCATGTTGAAATACTCCTGTACGATGGTCTGAGAGATATCCAAGATGTTGATACTGTTCTCTGCCAAATAGGTACATACCTTGGCGATGATACCAACGGTATCCTTGCCCACTACTGTAATAATCGTTCTGTTCATGTATTTATTCCTTATTTTAAATTGGTAAGTTTTCGGCTGCAAATTTACAACTATTTTGTTAGACTACCAAATAAAAAGTCAGAAAACTTGTAAAATCACTAACGCTTTGCAAGTTTTCTGACTCATTTTTACCTTTCTTGTTTCCTTATCTTACTTGATACCTCTTTCGTTGAGTGCCTTAGAATATTTGGCTGCATTCTGCAGGTGCTCATCGTAAGTGCGGGCAAAATTATGAGTGCCGCTGAAATCCTCCTTGGCACACATGTAGAGGTAATCGTGATGCACATGGTTGAGGACGGCATCAATACCTGCTACGCTCGGAATGCGGATAGGCCCCGGTGGCAAACCTGGGTTCTTGTAGGTATTATACGGGTTCTTGATAGACAGGAGGTTGTTGTAGATGCGCTTGAGGTCGAATCGCTGCCAGGCATATTTAATGGTAGGATCGGCCTGCAATGGCATTCCCTCTGGATATTCGGCATTGCGAAGCATCAGACGGTTATAATACATGCCGGCTATCATCGGTTTTTCGCCGTTATTGGCTGTTTCTTCGTCCACGATGCTGGCAAGGGTGATGATCTCAATCGGTGTCAGCTTCATAGCCTTTGCCTTTTCGGTGCGCTCAAAGTTCCAAAACTTGTCGCTTTCTTTCTTCATGCGCTCCAGAAATTTATCTACCGAGATGTTCCAGTAGAGATCGTAGGTGTTAGGTACGAACATGCAGGCGATGGTGGCAGTATCGTAACCGTATTTCTGACAGATGCTCTCGTCGCGCAGGGCATGGTAGAGGTCGTTGCTGCCAAACATCATCTTCTTGCCAATCTCATCAGAGAGTTTGTCGAGCGTGCGGACCGAAGGGATGGTAAGGCTAACCGGTTCCTGCAAACCGTTCTTCATGTGGCGCCATGTCTTGAGGGCACCATCGCCCGGAGCAATGGCGTATCTGCCGGTGCGGATATGATCGGCATAGCCGGAATGGAGGGTCAGGGTCTTGAATGCCTGGAACGGAATGCTCTTGGCAAATGGGCGGAGCTTGTTGTATACAGAGTCGATGTTATCATCGTTGTCGATGTAAACATACTCGGTGTTGCTGCTCTTCGAGAAGGAAGAGAAACAATAGATGTAGCCCACGATGGCGATGACTGCGATGCAGCCTATAGCGCCATACAGATAGAGCTTAGAAAATGATTTTTTCTTTTTCATATTCTTCTTGTTTGTTATTTTTCGGGTGCAAAAGTACAGTAAAAATAGGAAATAGCAAAGTATAGGAATTTAAAATAGGTTAATTGTCATCTTTCTTTATCCGTTGTGTCTGCTTTTTTGTTACCTTTGCACTTGACATTGAGAATCAACATGTGTATCGGTGCTTTCGGGCACATTATTATAAAAGTATTATGAAAATGAAGTTTTCGATAGCGTATGCTGCCAAGTGGGGTCATGCCCTGCATGTAGAATTAACTTTTGCCGCCGCTGATGGATATCAAGATACGATGGACTTGCCGATGACCACCCGGGACGGTTATCACTGGGAGGTGGAAATGGCGTCAAGGCAGAACCGCCATCACCCTTTCGTAGCTGTGGCTTACTGCTACTGCGTGAAAGATGCTGGGGGAAAGGTGCTGCGTAGGGAATCGCTCGCTTCTGCCCGCCAATATGTTTTTGATGAGAGTAAGAATTTCTATTTTCAAGACTATTGGCTGGAGGAGGATAATCCTTACGTGGAAAAAAATGCCTTCGTATTGCAGCAGGTGAAGTTTACTGATGTCAAGCCAGCGCGTCTGCCTCTCTTCGACCGTACTATCATCTTCAAGATTCATGCCCCGAAACTCTATGAGGGTGAGGCTGTAGCTTTGTTGGGAAATCATCCTACGCTGGGCAAATGGAATCCGGCTCATTTCCTGAAGATGCAGAACTATCATGGCAAGGACTGGGAAATATCTGTGAATGTGCAGGCTATCGATGAGCCGATAGAATATAAATATGTGGTGATTGATGCACAGACCCAGAAACTGAAGAGGTGGGAATTTGGGGATAACAGAATCTTTGGCATTTCGGGTAATGAACAGGCTGGCGGACAGGGAACTCCTCAGGGTGAAATCCGTGTATACCATCAGGATGTTTATGTGCTACACGGCGGTGAGTTCCGCATCAAGAGGGTTCCGGTTCATGCCCAGTTCAATTTCGATACCTATATATTCGATCTTGACGGAACCCTGATTTCTTCTCTCCACGACCTGGCTGCAAGCTGCAATTATGCGCTGAAGCTGAACGGGATGCCTGAACGTACGCTGGAGGAAGTACGCATGTTTGTAGGAAACGGGGTGAAGAAACTGATGGAACGTGCCGTGCCGGGAGGATTGGAGAACGAGATGTTTGAGAAAACCCTACAGGATTTCCGCAAGCATTATATGGTGCACAATATGGATAATACGAAACCTTATCCGGACGTGATGGAGATGCTGGAGGAACTGAAGAATAGGGGAAAGAACATTGCGGTGGTAAGCAACAAGTTTTATGCAGCTACCCGGGAAATATGCCGCCATTTCTTCGGCGACCTGGTAGATGTGGCGATAGGAGAGCGGGAGAATATCAAGAAAAAACCGGCTCCAGATACCGTAAACGAAGCCTTGCGGCAGCTGCATGCGGATAGAGAAAGGGCGGTATATATCGGCGACAGCGACGTGGATGTGATGACGGCAAAGAACAGCGGAATGCCTTGTATCTCAGTGCTGTGGGGATTCAGAGATCACGATTTTCTGCTGGCACATGGAGCTTCTATCCTGGTATCATCACCCTTGCAGATATTATAAGAAAGGTAGGAAAAAATGATTTGGAAGACCATCATAGAGAATGGTCTTCCAGATATTTCTTGATAAATTCAAAGTAGGTTTCTGATATCGGAATGCTCTGGTCGCCATAGGTAATGTGCTGCTGGTCTACCGTATCAAACTTTGTCATGTTGGCAAGGAACGAACGGTGTACACGCTTGAATTTTTCTCTTGGCAGCCTTTCTTCCAACTGTTTGAGGTTGCCCAGGGTTCTGATGTTAGGCCTGCCCTCAAGATGGAAACGGATGTAGTCTTTGTCGCAGTCAACAAACAGAATATCATCTATCGGGATTCTTACGCATTTGTAATCTCGTTTTACCACCAGAAAACCGTCGCGCTTGATAGGGTTGTAGTTATCGTCCTGCATGTAGCGTTCGAAGACTTTCTGGCATGATCCCATAAAGTCATCGTAGGTGATGGGCTTGAGCAGATAGTCGAATGCATTCACTTTGTAGGCTTCGATGGCATACTCCTTGAATGCGGTGGTGAAGACAATCTTCACGTTCTTGGGTACAACCTTTGCAAATTCCAAACCGCTGATCTGCTGCATGTGGATGGCGAGAAAAAGTATGTCGAGATGGTTGTGATGGATGCCGTCTACAGCATCTATCGCACTTTTGTAGGCTCCGATCAAATGCAGGGTCGGAGTTTTTTCTATATACTGTTCCAGGAGTTGCAAAGCTTCCGGATCTTCATCTATGATGGCGCAATTTAAAATCATAATTTTACTGTTTTAGTGATTTTATTCTCGATTTTCGTAAAAACGAAAAATGTGTTTGTTTATTGTTTCAAGCTGCAGATTTTTTCATGTAAAATTACGCTAAAAACTGCCGAATAGCTTAAAATGAGCTATTTATGAGTCTTTCACCTCAATAGAGGTAATGATTTGGCAACAGTCCTAAATTCTGCTATCTGCATACGTTTGCTGCCTAACAACTCTTTTCGGCTGCAAAAATACAAAAAAATAATGAATCTAAGATTTTTAATTCCAAAAAAACATCAAACCGAAATACATGTTACAAAAGGCACCAGTTTCCTTACAAAATAGCAGCATAATGTTTAATCAGATTTAATTTTGCCGTCAATAAGTTTAATTCAGTTTAAAATAACCATCAAAAAGTTCTATCAATCATTTTTTTTTGTACTTTTGCAATCGAAAACAAAGAGGTTTATACCTCCGCAACATGTATAACATTTAAAAAGGAGAAAACATGAAAAAGTTTTTGTTTTCTATGGCTTTGGCATTAGGTGCTATATGCATGCCAAGTCAAGCAAGTGCGGCTGAAGTATCTTCACCAGTAGTAAACAACATTAAGGCAACAACAACGTTCCAAGCAACTCCATCAAATGGTCCTGTCGTTATTATTACCAAAGATGGAACAGTCATTATTGTTCTCTAATGTCGTAGTCTATTGCTAATCAACAACGACTGCATATTACATGAGTAGGCACTCTTTTTAATTGGAGTGCCTACTCTTTAATATTTTCTTTCTATTCTGTACAAATATGAAAAGGGTTATATTATTCACGCTTTCGTGCTTAGTCTCTTGTCTATTAGTCTCCGCACAAAAGATAGGATTATCCATACATTATAATATGGTGATGCAAATTCCGAAGGAGGTCTATAGTATGAGTGATTTAAGTAAAAGACAAATGATTATAAATCAATTGTCCAATCAGCATAAAACTTATACTTTATTTACTAATGGCAACGAATGTGCATTTTCAACCACAGGCATAGATAACAATGTTATCAAACTTGAAGGAAGTGGCTCATACTATACAAATACAACAGATAATAAGGAAATAAGTATAAAAAGCATTGTAGATAAGACGTTTGTCGTTTTTTCTGATTCATTAAAAAATGAATGGGATTTGTATTTTGATGAGACTATAGAAGTTTTAGGAAAGAAATGTACAAAGGCCGTATATAAGAAAAATCGTTCTGTAGTAGCATGGTTCTGTCAAGAAATACCATCCCCCGTAGGACCTTGTGGATATATAGGGCTGCCAGGGGCAATACTCCGCTTGACGACATCAAGCGAAATTTATGAGGCAGAAAGTATTTTGCCTATAAAAGGGCAAGTCAAGATAGAGTTACCAAGAGGAAAAATAATGCAAAAACCTGCTTTTGAAAAGTTACAGAAGAAAAAGATTGAAGAGTTGAAGGAAAGCGGCAATGACAATGTCATAGTTTTATAGGATAAAACATAAGGATGTATGGGACGTTTAAGAAGTTTACTGTTATGTATGCTAATCTGCATATGTAGATTTTCTATAGCACAGAATATATCGGGTATGGTTGTTGATGCACAAAATACAGCCATACCCTTTTGTACTGTTACATGTTCACAAGATAGTGCGGCACATTCCATCGTTTCGTATGCAATATCAAAAGACGATGGTTCGTTCACTATCCAATCCAACAAGGCTTTGTCCTCATTTTGGTTGACAGCAAGATGTGTCGGATATACTACACTGAGAGTACATTATAAAGAAGTGCCGGCAACCCCATTACACTTAATGATGAAAGACGACAGCTACACATTGTCTGAGGTAACAATAAAAGGTAGAAACTTAGGGGCGAAAATCAAGAATGACACAATTGAATTTAGTCCAGATGTGTTTAAAAACGGAAGTGAACAGAACATGAGCGATGTCATTAAAAAGTTGCCAGGAATGACTGTTGATGAGTCGGGAAATGTTTCCTACCAAGGGAAAAAAATAGATAAGTTCTTGGTCAATGGCGAAGATGTGCTTTCTACAGGAGGACATGCACTAAAAACTTTGTCTGCAGACTTTGCTTCTGGTGTGGAGCTACTGAACAATTACAATGACGGAAATGTAGGAAACTCTTTCAATTCAAAAGAGACAACTGCACTGAACCTTATTAATAAAGACTTACACAACAAATGGGCAGGAAACTTTACAGAAGGGGGTGGTGTTAAGAACAAGTTTGACAGCAAGAACTCAGCTTTGAAGATGGACAAAAAAGTGTCTGCATCCATCATTGCAAATGCTAACAACACCAATGAGACAGTTTTCTCTATAATGGACTATCTCAATGCCAATGGCGGTCTTACAGGAGTAAAAACAACCAATGGATTTGCGCAACTGAGCCTTTCAAGTGCAGAAAGAAATGTCTTGATGCCAAGCAATGACGAATACAAAAGGACTTCTGGTATCGGTAATGTCAACTTAACATTGAAACCGACTTCGCACTACAATGTCACGATAGGTGTCATCCACAATGAAATGGATGCAAAGTCTGCATTGTCAACGGAACAACATGTAAAGGTGGCGCAGGAAGTTATACGTAAGTCAACAGAAGAGAATGGCAAGAAAAGAGGTAACTTTAGTTCATTTAACCTCAGTCAAAAATGGGATGTCAATCCATATGCAAGTTTGCGTTTCCAAACGAAGTTGGCATATAGCGACATGAGAAACAATATGTCTATCATGGATTATTATAACAATAATTCCGATAGAAATGCAGACAATGACAAGAACAAAGGATTTAATGTATTACAACAGGTAAACTTAAATTCATTGATAGGCAAAGGCCTGCTTTATGGAAGTGTAGATTTCGCTTTTTCTAAATCAGAAAGAAACTTGGATGTTCTTTCCTCTTATGAACTGCCTAACGAATACAAACAGGCAGATGATTCTTACTATATAGATAAAGATTTGAAGAAGCTAAATGTGGCAGGTGCTGTAGGCTATGTATTTCCTATTTTCCATAAAATCAACTTGAAATGGGAATTGTCTGGTCAGAACTCCGATTCATGGATAGACCAAAATGTAGATAGCGAACACTTGAACAGTCACAATTTCGGGATTTATGGAGGACTTATGAAGAACAAAGGTCTCTTTAGGTTTGATGCTGGTGTTAGATTTTCTGATTATGGGAATAGCACAAACATCAATGGACTAGTGACAAAGTCTGTAATCAAGTGGGAGCCATCCTTTGCAACAGAATTACGTTTCAGTCAGCAACACTCTGTTGCATTTGGACTGAGTTACAAATATGTTCCAACCGATATTGAAGCACTATCGAGACTGTCTGTCATCAATAGCTACGATGAGGTCACAGATGCTTCCTCATATTCAAGGTTGGGCAACAACGCCCTGAACATGAATATTGCTTATAAGTTGTATAGTTTGTATAGCAGAACAATTATATTTATGTATTTGACTTATGAGAAGGCTGATAACACCGAAATGCTGAACTATCAGAATGACGGTTTATTACACAGCCAAAATTATATGGATGGAGGAAAAAAGGAAACCGTAAATGCAACTTTATATGCCAACAAAGGATTGGGCAACTTGCCTATTGATGCCAAACTGACCACAACATTTTTATGGAATCGAAACGAAATTGCATACAATTCCATTCCGTGTAAAATGTTGATAGGGAACTTAAAGACAGACTTAGGTTTCGTCTCACGCTTTAAGATTCCTTTCAATGTTGAGGTTGATGGCTTGTACAACAAGTTGACAAACAAAGTCACCGACTTAAACATTGATTCTAGTGACAAGGAATTTGGTGGAACTGCAAAGCTCATATTTGCGAAGAACAAGTTCGCCAGTTTTGTTACCGGCAAGTGGAACAAGATAGAGAATACAAGCGGAAGTAAGATATTGCGAGATATTGATTTTTCCATTTCCTATAAAATCAAGAAATTCACATGCAAACTTTCTGGCACGAATATCTTTCACCTTAACGGAATCAATTGGTTAAAACAAAATGTTACACCAACTTACACATCCTATGTTAGATACAAACAACATTCTGGAAATGTTATGCTATCTCTAACATGTCAATTGTAAAAGCAACAACAAAGAGGCGGTTTACCCAAAAAAAGTAAGCTGCCTTCTTTGTTCTTGCAAAAAGTATATTAAAGTTTGAAACGACGCTGTGTTTTTAACCTTATATTATTCCACTGTTCCTTAAACCATTCAACCATAGTTTGTCTATTTATATACAAAAATAGTTGGTTCGGCTTGGTAGAATCAGAGAATACCTTAATTTCTGCATTCACTACATTGAACTTTCTTCTGTGCTCCTCGGAATAGAGTGAACCGCTAAAGTTGAGTGCCTTTCCTGTAAGAAGCACCTCAATTTGTTCAACGGTAAAGCCAACCCTCCTGCACAGGTCTTCCATTTGCAAGCGTGCCTCCAACATCGGGAACCAACGCTTGGCTTTGCGGATAATGTTGTTGAGCATCGTTACCTCCGTGGTGTGCTTGCTCTCCAAATTCGCGACCTCCGATTGGTGCTTACGCTGTATCTCGTCAAGCTGTTTGCTGTGGCTGTCCTCCATACGTTGCACCTTCTCATGGAGTTCGTCAATGTATTGCTCTCGGTTTGTCACAAGCTCGCACAACTTTCGGTTGTGTTGCTCCACCTCCTTCAATTTTCCACTACCTAAAAGAGAACCAATCTTCGACACAAAGGCTGTCTTGGCTTCCATCTTAGCAGCCTGTAGTTTCTCCGTGCTGATTTCACTCTTGGTTTGTTGTAGAAGTCGCTGTGCTTCCTCAATATCAGATTGCAGCAGCTTCATACAGTTTTGAAGTCTCTCGGTCTCTCGCTTGATGTTGCGATAATACTGTGCCGTGGTGGTATGCCTCGCATCTGATCCACGGACACCTCTCTTCAAGCCATACTTGCTCATAGCTTCAGCATAGCTGTCGTGATAGCCAATCATTTTGTCTCGGTTGAGCACATCATCGGCACACAGTCTCACGGCATTGGCTTTCTTGCGGTATGTCCGCTTGCCTTCTTCCGCTGTCTTGTTCTTCGCCTTTCTCCGCTCGCCTGTTACTATCGGAACGATGGAGGCGTGGAGGTGCGGCGTGTGCTCATCCATGTGGAGAACCACCGACACGACATTCTCCTTGCCGAATGTGTCCTGCAACCACTTCAAGCTGTCGTTGCACCAATCGTCAAGCTGACCATTGGCTGCGATGTTCATCATGTCCTCGTGCGTTCCAGACAGCACGGTTCTAATCACCCTCACCTGGTCATTGGTTATCTTGCGCTTGATGCCTGCCGTCTTGATGCGGTGGGCGATGGCTTCGTCACGACCATACACACCGCTCGGCATCTTGACAAGCTCACGGTTGAGGTGAGTTCTCGTAGGGTCAGCGTTGTCGGGTATCACCTTGCGCTCTATGTGGTCTGACTCCCTTGCGTCAGAGCAGCCCTTTGCCTTCTTGAAATCCAAACTGAAATGTCCCATAATAAACTTGTTTTTGAGTTGTACAAATCCGCTTGCCGCATTGCGCCCAGCGCATGGCTCACGGGGTTTCAAAAGGGGATGCCCCTTTGCTCAAATGGGTGTTTTTAGCGGTGGCGTGCCACTGCGTCAAGAAAACGCCCTATTGAGCTATGGCTTTTCCGTTCAGAATAGCCATTGGAGCAGGAACCGCCTACATGCCCAAGGCTGCGCCTTTCCTGCGAGGTGGAACAGTCTGCTTAACAGGCTGTACTTGGTGTACTGACTGTTTGGATTTCACTCCGCACAGATAGTCGTTCAAGTCGTTGTATTCACTGTACAAGTGGGATGCGTCCCTCACACGGTAGCCGAGAGCAGTCTTGATGGCAAGTGTAGCCTTACGCCCTGCGTCATCGTTGTCGAGCAGACAACTGATGCGCTCGTAGCCATGGAGTGCATCAATAGCCTTGTCCACGTTGCTTGTGGAGTTGAGTATCACATAGTCCTGTGCGTCCAATGACGGACAAGCAGGAAACTTCTCCAAGCGTAACGAGAGAAAAGAAAGATAATCCATCATGCCCTCGAAAACATAGCAAGCGTATCTTGGCTCGCCTTGATGTCGGATATGGGTGATATCCTTGGGTGACATGCACCCCTTGAAGAATCGGTTACGCACCTCATAGCCACCCGACTTGTTCTTGAAGCCGATGGCAAAGTAGTTTTTATAGTTATGCGAGAAGTGGAGTTCCGCACATTCCTTTTGGGCAATGTGCAGATTAATCTTTCGCTCGCTCAGATAGCGCAGGAGTGCAGGATGGTTAAGTTCCCTCACTTCCAATCGCTCAAAACTCGGCTCGGTAGCTTGCTGAGTAAAAGAAAAGTCGGTCGGACGAACATGGGGAGTTTGCTTCTCCATCTTGTCCAAAAGATAAGGCAGGTTGTCGGATGCGTAAAGATAGGACACAAGGGTGATGATGTTGCCGCCCTTGCCCATGCCGAAATCGAACCAACTGTTCATCGTGGTGTTCACCTTGAAAGATGCCTCGCTCTCGTTTCTCAGCGGTGACTTGTACCAAAGGTTTGCGCCCTGCTGCTTGACAGGGCGGTGTCCCAAACTTTGCAGATAGTCTGCAATCTTGATTTGCTTTGCTTCTTGAATGTTCATGTCTTACTGGGGATTAAGTGGTGTATGTATTTCTGATGAATTGTTGAGAATCCTATGTATTGGTATGATAGTCAAATACTTATCTTCTCAACAAACTCTCAACAAATGGTTCTTTTCAACAAAATCACTGGGCAAAAGAGAAAGAAAGGCATGAGCCGTCATGTTTTCTCTTTTCAACAGTCCCTTTCTTTTGTTGAGAGATTTGTTGAGAAAATGTTGAGCCTTAAATACTTGATATTCAATACTTCTTTCATCATATTCAACAATTCAACAAAATTATATGCTATTTAGCTTGTCCCTCGTTACAGTGTAGAACCTGCCCACACGTTTTGTTGGCGAGTAGTGACCGCTGCTATTGTAGTTGTACTCGTATGAGGTGTAGGTGAGGGCGTTCTCTGAAGGTTGCAGCTTCCAACAGTCCTGCACTATCTTTCGCACAAGGTACTTCTCCGCTTTCACGTGGTTGCATTGCAACAAGGCGATTGCGTCATTGAGGCAGAATTGCAAACTGTCGGTTTGGGTGTTCTCCATGACCTCAAGGAACAGCTCCGACATTTCCACCTCAAGTCTGTTACGGTTGCAGCGTATGATTCTCCTCAGAGCATCGGTCGCTATCTGTTCGGGGGCGAACCACATTCGGCTCTTGTGCTCTGTGGATAGCGTTCTGCCTTGCAGATGGAACAGAAAAGCGGGTATCTCCGCCTTCAGTTTCTCCAAGAAGCCGGTATCGTCAGATTGCAACGATGAAATCTTCCTCACCCAATATCGGGTCTCGCCCTCGTCAATGATGACAGGGAGTGATTCGTTGTTGGAGCACAGCACGAACTTGGCAAAGAAGGAAATCTCGTTCCTGTCCTTGCCCTTGGCTTCCACCTTGTACGAGAGGGTGGTGCTGAGGTTCTTCAACCGCTCGGAATCCTCCCTACGACTGAGCAACACCTCGTCCACGACAATCAGCAGCTTGCCAGCCCAATCGGAATTGAACTGACTGCGGAAGTCCTCGTTGGTGTTGAATGTCACGTTGTCTTGGAACAACGCTTTCAGAAAGTTCAAGAACGTGGTCTTGCCTGTGTTCCTCTCCTCTGATACGAGCAGCAGAATGGGCAACTTCTGCACAGGTCTGAGATAGAGCAGTTGCAGGTAGTCCATGCCAAGGTCATATTGCTCACCGAAGATGTGACTAACCAACTTCTTGATATTAGGGAAGTCCCCTTGCATCGGCTTATGTCCTATCGGCTCGTATAGGTTGAGGAAACCGTCTATCACCGTGCGGTGGTTCACATGTTCGGGAACAGTACAGAAGCCGTCATACTTGTGAACGTACTTGATGAACTCCTTGCCGTAGTCCTGACGCAAGGTCTCCATGTTCCAAGGGATGCGCTTTCTTACCTTTCCTCCTGTGATGGTAGGTTGGTCAACCACCTTGTACAAGGTAGTGCCAACACGGATGAACACCTCGTTTGTCGGAGATGCTGCCTGTGGTTGTTTTCTTTCCACAACCACAGGCTGATTGTTGTCGTTTGTCTTGCTCATAATCTAACCTTTGTGAGTTGATAAAATTAAAGTTGCAAAGGTAAGGGCGGAAAATCAAAATGCAAAACACAAACTTGCGCAGAATGGAGAAGTTTGCACCGACAATGTTAAAAGATTGGAAATCAAGGTGCTTGATGTTGCCAATCGGGATAAGATGAAACAAAAAATCCCGAAGAGAGGTTTCCTTGCGAACCTTTCCTCGGGATGAACAAAAATGTATTCCTGCATGTCATACGTTTTATATGTCATACGATAAGCATGTAAAACGTTTGACATCGGCAGCTCTGCATTCTTCACAGAAATGCTTGATACGACAGTGAATCAGTAAGCCAACAAGTCAATACGACAGTGAATAATCGAAGCGTCAAAAATGCGACCATTCTTAGCTGAAGACATTTGTCCCTCCGTAGATTTGCAGGACAATGGCTGTTTTCTCTTTTGCTCCGTACAACCTCTTGAAGATAGCATCACGAAGTTGCGCTGCACCATTGGAGGTTAGACGGAAGCAAATGGCAACAACCATAGGGAATCCATACAGCGTTTGCCAAACATCTTTGGAAAGTTTTTGCCTCTTTTGGACTTCCGACATCAACAACATACCTTCTTTATATATGGCTCTTATCACGGCTTTGAGCTTCGGGGTTGTGACATAAAGCATATCTACCAACTCATTTTCACTCATCCACAAGTCCTCTAGGTTGGACGGAATGGAAAGCCTTCCATTTCCGTCCACGGTGATTACAGTCCTTTTCATGCCATCCCTCCCATTGCAGGCAAATGCCCCTTGATTCGACTTTCAAAGACAGATATGTCATGGTCAAGCTTGGTGCTTGTCACCTTGGCATATATCTGTGTCGTGGTGATATTCGTGTGACCAAGAATCTTGCTCACGCTCTCTATCGGCATTCCGTACTCCAAGGCTAAAACAGCCCAACTATGACGTGAGACATGAAACGAGACACGCTTCTTGATGCCACACATTGCAGCAACTTTCTTTATGCGCTTGTTGATGCTGTCAAGGTTGCCGATATTGAACAAGTGACTTCCTTTTCTGAAAGCCTTGTATCTCCCAATAATCTGCATGGGAATGTCCATCAACTTGATTTGGAACGGAACACCTGTCTTCTGACGCTTGGAAACAATCCAAGGAGCACCGTTTATCATGCTGATGTTATCTTCCGTCAAGTTTTTGATGTCGATGAAAGATATACCTGTCCAACAGCCAAAGATAAAAAGGTCTCTCGCAAATGCCATGTTCGGGTCTTCCAACTTTATCTCTGTCATGGCGGTAAGCTCGTCCAATGTCAAGAACTCACGTTCCTTGTGGTCTGGGTCAACGTGGTACATGGCAAATGGATTTCTCGGTATCTTGCCGTTGTAGTGAGCTGCCGTTACAATATGCTTCAGTGGTATGGAGTAAATCCAAATGGAGGACTGCGCAAGTCCGACGACATTCTTCAGATACAGGCAATAGTCACGGATGAATTCCTCAGTAAGCTCGTTCATGGACATATCGCTGCGCTTGTACTGATACTTGATGAAATCGGCAACATACTTTCTTACCGTCAGATACTTGCGGTAGGTGTTCTTGGCTCTATCCTTGCCCACACGCTTGGCAAAAGCTGCGTTCTCCTTGTCAAAGGCTCTGAGCAATGTCTCGTATTCCGTGCCTATGCCTTGGTAGGCGTTTCTCACCATTTCAGCGGTAACGAACGCCTCACGGTCGGAAAGTCGTTGGTAATGCTTGGTGATTTGAGCCTTGATGTTGTCAAGCGCAAAGTTCACCTCCTTGGCTTCCTTACTCTTGCCTGTGGCTCTGTTGCCCTTGGCATCCCAAATAGCCTTGGTAACGCTCTGCTTGCAACTGAACTGTGCGATAGTTCCGTTGATTGTCACTCGTCCCATGATAGGGACAATTCCGTTTCTCTCCTTGCTTCCATTTACATAGAAGACTGTCTTGAAAGTGCATCTCATAATTCTTACTTTTTTGTTCGGTGCAAAATTAAACTATGAGAGTTGCATGGCAAAGCCAAAACCTACGCAGAATGGGGAAATATGAACCGCTACCGTTAAAAATGCTTATTAGGGCGTTTCCATTGGGTAATGATTTGAAAGCGTTTCTACTTCTCTAATCTGCTTTTTCCTCATTTCCTTGTCACTGACAACTAAAGCCAAAGACTGCCACAACCACTTGAAACTCAAAACAAATGCTCTATTTTGCTATTTTTTGCCTTTTTAGGCGTTCTTTTCAGATAAAAATCTATTTTCATGATTTTACCTTAAATTTGTTTAATCTATTTGGCTATTTGAGGAAAAAACCGTAATTTTGGAGATTGATAAGTCAGACTATAACTGTAGAATATGAAATACAATAAGAAACAACATACCAAATTGTCCTGTCGGAGCAAGTGCTTTTTCCTTGCCTTGACTTTGGCTATGGCATCGGTTGATGCCTCAGCCCAGAAGATTTCGCTAGGCTCTTGCATCACCCGTGACGGAGGTCAGTTTAAAGGCGAAATGGTGAGCGGAAAGCCGCAGGGAAAAGGTACTACCATCTATAAGAATGGGGATACCTACGAAGGCTCTTATATGAAAGGTAAGCGCGAAGGCTATGGCGTTTATACCTTCAGTGATGGCGAAAAGTATGAGGGACAGTGGATGCAGGACCAGCAGCATGGTAAAGGCACCTACTATTTCCAGAACAACAACAAATATGTAGGCCTCTGGTTCCGCGATTACCAGCATGGTCATGGCGTCATGTTCTATTATAATGGTGATAAATATGACGGCGACTGGTATAAGGACAAGCGTCAGGGACGCGGCGTTTATACTTATGCCAATGGCGCACAGTATAAAGGCCAGTGGATGAACGATATGAAGAATGGAAACGGCTTCTTCAACTGGGGAGACGGAACTACTTATGACGGTCAGTGGCTAGACAACCAGCGCTCTGGAAAAGGTACTTTCAAATATGCTGATGGCGATGTGTATATCGGCGACTGGAAGGATGATATCCAGGACGGAAAGGGTATCTATAAATTTCATAATGGCGACATTTATGAAGGCGATTATGTGCAGGGAGAACGCACGGGTATAGGCATCTTCCGCTCTGCAAAGGGCGACAAGTATAACGGACAGTTTAAGGATGGCCTGCGTACCGGTCAGGGTACCTTCATCTGGAAGAATGGCGATATCTATGTAGGCGACTGGATGGATGATCTGCAGAACGGCAGGGGCAAACTGACCAAGAAGAACGGCGACGTGTTTGAAGGTGAGTTCAAAAACGGTCTGGTAGATGGTAATGTCGTGATTCATTATGCTGATGGCAGAAGATTCAAGGGTGCCTATCACAAAGGTAAGCGCCAGGGACCTTGCATAGAAGAAGATAAAAACGGTAAGCGTTTCGAAGGAACCTACCGTAACGATGTGCGTGACGGAAGATTTGTAGAAAAAGACCGCAACGGACAGGTTACAGCCAAGGGAGCCTACGAAAACGGCAAACGATTTGAAGACTAATCTCTTCAGAAAATTAGAAAAATACAAAGAAATTATAAATAACGAGATAGAGAACCTTTATATTTTAAATAATGAGAAAAAGAACATATTATAATGTTGAATATTGAATGTTCAATGTTCTGTTTTCAAGTCTCAAAGTTAAAAGTAAATGTTCAAATCTCAAAGCTTAACTATAATTATGGTAGTAGATACTTTAGACAATCTGGAGAAATATGTTTCTCTCAATCCGCTCTTCGCTGATGTAGTGAAGTTTATCAAAGATAATGACCTCTCTAAATTGGAGGACGGTAAGCATTTTATCAAGGAGGGTAACCTCTTTGTTAACATAACGACAGCTCACGGAAAAAGCGAGGAAGATGCTGTTTTTGAAACACATCGCAAGATGATTGATATTCAGATTCCTCTTGACAACGAGGAGACTTATGGCTATACTCCTCTTGCTGATCTTCCTGAAGTGGAATATAACGAGGCTAAGGATGTAACCAAGTATCCTGGTGTGAAAGCGCAGACGCTCGTTACCTGCAAGCCAGGTCAGTTTGCTATCTTCTGGCCACAAGATGGTCATCAGCCATGCATCGGTAGTGGTGATATCCACAAGGCTATCTTCAAGATTAAGAATTAAAGAAGAGATCTTCAAGATAAAATTAAAGAAGAATAATATAGAGTAACCATCTAAAATCATGATATATGGCAACAGAAAAGAAAACTACAGCCCAGAAGGCTGCAACTAAAAAGGCAACTGCAAAGAAACCAGTTGCAAAAAAGGCAGCGAAGGCTGTGGTAAAGCATATCGGACTCGTGAAGAACGACCCATATCTGGCAGACTATGAGGATGCCATCAAGGGCCGACACGACCATGCACTCTGGAAACTCGGTCAGCTGACTAATAACGGCAAACAGACATTGAGCGATTTTGCCAATGGATACGAGTATTTCGGACTGCATAAGACTGCCCGTGGATGGGTGTTCCGTGAGTGGGCACCTAATGCTACAGACATCTATCTGATAGGTGACTTCAACAACTGGCAGGAAACCGAAAAGTATCGTGCTAAAAGAGTAAAGAATACCGGAAACTGGGAACTCAAACTTCCGGAGAAAGCGATGAAACATGGCGATCTCTTCAAGATGAAAGTTCATTGGGAAGGTGGTGAAGGCGAGCGTATTCCTGCATGGGCACAGCGCGTAGTACAGGACGACCAGACCAAGATTTTCTCTGCTCAGGTTTGGAATCCGGAACCATATAAATGGAAGAAGAAAACCTTCAGACCAAATGTGGCACCTCTGCTCATCTATGAATGCCATATCGGTATGGCACAGGATGCTGAGAAGGTTGGCACTTACACAGAATTTAAGGAGAATGTGTTGCCACGTATCATCAAGGATGGTTACAACTGCATTCAGATTATGGCTATCCAGGAGCATCCGTATTATGGCTCCTTCGGCTATCATGTAAGCAGTTTCTTTGCTGCAAGTAGCCGCTTCGGAACTCCTGAAGAGTTGAAGAATCTCATTGATACAGCTCACCAGAATGGTATTGCCGTCATCATGGACATCGTTCACTCTCATGCCGTAAAGAATGAGGTGGAAGGACTGGGTAATCTCGCTGGCGATCCTAACCAGTATTTCTATCCTGGCGACCGTCATGAGCATCCGGCTTGGGACAGTCTCTGCTTCGACTATGGAAAGGATGAAGTCATCCACTTCCTGTTGAGCAACTGCAAGTATTGGCTCAATGAGTTCCATTTCGACGGATTCCGTTTTGATGGTGTAACATCCATGCTCTATTACAGTCATGGTCTGGGTGAGGCATTCTGCAACTACGGCGATTATTTCAATGGTCACGAGGATGATAATGCCATCTGCTATCTTACCCTTGCCAACTGTCTGATTCACGAGGTTAACAAGCATGCCATTACGATTGCCGAAGAGGTGAGCGGAATGCCGGGCCTGGCTGCCAAGTTTGAGGATGGCGGTTATGGTTTTGACTATCGCATGGCGATGAATATTCCAGATTATTGGATCAAGACCATCAAGGAACTGAAGGATGAAGACTGGAAACCATCCAGCATCTTCTGGGAGGTAAAGAACCGCCGTTCGGATGAGAAAACCATCTCTTATTGTGAGAGTCATGACCAGGCATTGGTGGGCGATAAAACCATCATCTTCCGTCTGATTGATGCCGATATGTACTGGCATTTCAAGAAGGGCGATGAAAACGAAATGGCTCATCGTGGTATTGCTCTGCATAAGATGATCCGTCTGGTTACCGCCTCTACAATCAATGGCGGTTATCTCAACTTCATGGGTAATGAGTTCGGTCACCCAGAGTGGATTGATTTCCCTCGCGAGGGTAATGGCTGGAGCCATAAATACGCCCGCAGACAGTGGAATCTGGTAGATAATCATGAACTCTGCTACCACTATCTTGGAGATTTCGACCGAGAAATGCTCAAGACGATTACAAGCGAAAAGAATTTTAACAAGACACCAGTTGTAGAAATCTGGCATAATGATGGCGATCAGGTTCTCGCCTTTATGCGTGGCGATCTGCTCTTCGTGTTTAACTTCTCGCCAACCCGCTCTTTCACCGACTATGGCTTCCTGGTTCCAACCGGTTCCTACAGTGTAGTGCTTGATTCTGACAGCAAGGATTTCGGCGGTAATGGCTTGAATGATGACACGATGACGCATCTGACTAATTACGATCCACTTTATGTGAAAGACCGTAAGGAGTGGCTGAAACTTTATCTGCCAGCTCGTACAGCTTTGGTGCTGAAGAAAAATTAATAGATTGATTTATGAAAAATAAAAGGAGTAGTACTGCGAAGATGCAAATCGCCTGTGCTATCATCTTTATCACATTTACCTACGTCTACCTGGCATTTTACCAGGCAGACGTACTGGCAGTGGCTCAGCATGTTTTCTCAGGCGGTTTGACCAACTACAGTTACACGCTGGCTCCACTGCTTATCACGCTCGTACTCTATCTGCTGCAAGTGGGAGTGTACGCAGTAACCCGTGTGAAACGCCGTTTCCACGGGCTTACTTATTTCCCTTCGTTCCTCATCCTGACGATGATTACCGATATCCCCGTTGATATCGACCGTTATCATTCGCTGGGGGCGTGGTGGATTATCTTGCCACTCTGTCTGATTCTATGGGGCGGATTGATATGGATAGCCCGCCAGTTGGAGCCGATAGAAACAGAGCCTCACAGCAACGGCTGGTTCTCCCGCTATATGTGGGTGAATCTGCTCCAGATGCTGGTGATGATATTGCTTGTCAACTTTGTTGCTAGCAATGATCGGCTGTTTCATGAACGTATGCGCATGGAACATCTGATGAAAGAAAAACAGTATGAAAAAGCTTTGGAAGTAGGTGAAAAATCTCTGAAAACAGATTCTTCGCTGACAATGCTCCGTATAGCCTGTCTCAACGAAACAGGCGAGCTGGGCAGCCGTCTCTTTACTTATCCGCTGGTAGGTGGAAGTAAGGCGATGATGCCGGATAGCGTAACCGTGAAGGCTATGATGTGGAAGGCGCCAAAATGGATGCAGAAACCTTCGGCATGGATGGTTAAACATCATCTCAAGTATCGTCTGCCTGTTGACTATCAGCTTTGTGCACTCTTGCTGGACAAGCAACTAGACAAGTTCGTAGCAGAGGTGCAGAAACATTACAAAGTAACTTCGGGCAAACTGCCTGTTCATTATAAGGAAGCGTTGGTTCTTTATACGCATCGCCGCAGTAATCCAAGTATCGTTTATCACGATAATGTGATGGATACAGACTTTGAGGATTTCCAGCAGATGGATCACAAATATGCTAATGAGACTGAAAAGCAGAATGCTCTTCGGGATACTTATGGAAATACCTACTGGTATTATTATGAGTATGGAAACAAATGAAAGTTTTAATTTAGGAGATTAATATGAAAATACAGATATACAGAAACTTATGGGTTTTACAGATAGCTTTTCTTCTGTTGGCGCCATTAGGGTTGCAGGCACAGAAGAAGGAGATTTCTGCAGCCAAAGATCTGGTAAAGGCTGGCAAGGATTTGGCGAAGGCCGAATCCAGTATGCGCAAACTCCTGACGGATTCTGCCAACCGGAATAACAAGAAAATTTGGAATATTCTCTTTGATGCTGTGAAGAAGCAGTATGAACAGGGTAATGAGAAACTCTACCTCAAACAGGCGTATGATACAGCCCAGCTCTTCAATGCAACCCGACAGCTCTTCGTTATAGCCCAAGGACTTGATTCCGTTGAGATGATTCCTAACAAAAAAGGAAAATGTGAGTTTGATTTCCGCAAGTCTCATTCTGAATATTTGAACAGGATACGTCCGAATCTCTATAACGGAGGAACCTGGTTTATCAGGAAACAGAAATACAAGGAGGCTTATCAGTTCTTTGACCAGTACATAGAGTGCAGTACTGCACCGATGTTCCAATCTTATAAGTATGCCCAGAAAGACAAATATCTTTCTTCGGCAGCTTATTGGGCTGTATATGCCGGATATAAGATGAAAGATACCAAAGCTACGCTTCATCATTCTTATGAGGCGCTGAAAGATACGGCTCATTATAACTATATGTTACAGTATCTGGCTGAGACTTACAAACTGGAGAAGGATACACCGCGCTATCTCTCTACCTTGAAGGAAGGTTTTGAACGGGATCCGAAATTCCCGTTCTTCTTCCCGCGTCTGGTAGAGTATTATTCGCAGGAAAACCAACTCGATTCTGCACTCGCCGTAGCAGATAAGGCGCTGGCGATAGCTCCCGACAATGATATCTATCTCTTTACCAAGGGAACCGTTCTCCTGAATATGGGTGATTTCAAGCAATGCATCGAAGTGAGCAAAAAGGCACTTGCCGTGAACGATTCTTTGGCTGGTGCTTATTATAATATAGGTTTGGCTTATTTCAATCAGGCTGTTGAAATGGATAAGAATTCGCAGCAATCTCGCAAAACTCATCAGGAGATAGACGGACTTTACAAGAGTGCGATGCCTTATCTGCAGAAGTACAGAACGATGGCGCCTGATATGCAGGAGCAGTGGGCTTTGCCGCTATATACCATCTATCTGAACCTGAACATGGGTAAGGAGTTTGATGAGATAGACAAACTGCTCAATCAGAAAAAGAAATAATGCCTCATGATGAGGAATTTATGAAAACTTCTCTTGAAAAGAAGACTTCTCTATTGAAATTGATTATTAGAAATTTATGATAGACAGAATTTTAGATAAACTGGGCATTGAGCTCAATGATATGCAGCAGGATTCCATGCAGGCAATCTTGCACGGGAACAAGGATGTGGTGATACTTTCGCCAACAGGTAGTGGCAAGACACTGGCTTATCTTTTGCCTCTTACCCAACTTATAGATGCTACTGATGACGAGGCACAGGCGGTGGTGGTAACTCCTGGTCGGGAACTCGCTTTGCAGTCGGCTAACGTATTGAAGAATATGGGCAGCGGTTTGCGTGCGATGGCTTGCTATGGTGGTCGTGCTACGATGGATGAGCATCGCGTGATGAAACAGGTTCGTCCTCAGATTGTATTTGGAACTCCAGGTCGCCTCAATGATCATCTGGATAAGGGAAATCTTTCTCCATATCACATCAAATACCTGATTATTGATGAGTTTGACAAGTGTCTGGAGATGGGTTTCCAGGACGAAATGAGCCGACTGATCAAGTCTTTGCCTGGCTTGCGTCGACATTTCCTGCTTTCTGCTACCGAGGCAGAGGAGATTCCTCATTTCGTACACATGGGTAGGGTAGAAAAGATAGATTACCGTGTGGATGAAGATCAGGTTCCTGACCGTGTACATATATATAAGGTGGTTAGTCCGGTAAAAGATAAATTAGAGAGTCTGTCACTTTTGCTACGCAGTTTAGGCGATCAGAGTACCATTGTATTCCTCAATTATCGCGACAGTGTGGAGCGCACCAATAAATATCTGGTGGAGCAGGGATTTTCAACCTCTTTTTTCCATGGTGGATTGGAACAGAAGGAACGTGAGGCTTCTCTCTATCGTTTTAGCAACGGAAGTGCCAATATCCTGGTGAGTACGGATCTGGCTTCGCGCGGACTTGATATTCCAGATATAGATAATATCATCCATTATCACATGCCGGAGAGCGAAGATGGTTATATTCATCGTGTAGGACGTACGGCAAGATGGGAAGCCCAGGGAAAGGCTTTCTTCCTGTTAGGTCCTGAAGAGCATATTCCGGAATATGTGGATGCTGAAATTGAGGATTACGAGATGCCTGCTGCTGATCAGCTTCCTGCGCCAGCCAAACCTAAGATGGCTACTATATATATAGGTAAAGGCAAGAAGGATAAAATCAGCAAGGGTGACATTTTAGGCTTCCTTTGCAAGAAGGGTGGGCTGCAGTCGGCTGAAATCGGAAAGATTGATGTTAATGACCGTTATGCTTATGCTGCCATTTCCCGAACGAAGTTGCGCAGCGTACTGAATAATGTAAAGGGCGAAAAGATAAAAGGCGTCAAAACGATAGTGGAAGAGGTAAGGTAGTTGACAAACTGCTATTATCTTTTCTCTGTTGCTTGCTAATGTATAATAAATGTAAAAATAGACATAAATATGCAGTTATTATACTAAAATGACTAACAAAATGAAAGAAATCTGCTCAAAACGCTAAAAATGTGCAGAAAAGTTTGGTAGTTTCAAATAAAAAGTGTAATTTCGCAGTCGTAAATACAATCCGAAGGTTTACTATGTATCCTATATGGATGTATTGTGCACTAATTTTTCCTGCTAACAGGATTATATCGTATAAAACTTAAATAATTATACAAAGATGAAGAAGTACAATTTTAACGCAGGTCCATCAATGCTTCCACGCGAAGTGATTGAGAGCACAGCAAAGCAGATTTTGGATTTTAATGGTTCAGGTCTTTCATTGATGGAAATCAGCCACCGTGCTAAGGATTTCCAGCCAGTAGTTGATGAGGCAGTCTCCTTATTCAAGGAGCTTCTTGACATTCCTGAGGGTTATTCCGTAATCTTCCTTGGTGGTGGTGCGTCATTGCAGTTTATGCAGATTCCAGCAAACTTCCTCATCAAGAAGGCTGCCTACATTAATTCTGGCACTTGGGCTAAGAAGGCAATGAAAGAGGCAAAGCATTTTGGTGAGGTCGTGGAGATCGCATCATCGTCCGACGCCAATTTCACTTTCTATCCACAGGTTCCTAACACTGTACCAGCCGATTGTGATTACTTGCATTTGACAAGCAACAATACAATATATGGTACCGAACTCCGTGTAGATCCAGACGTAAACGTACCATTGATTTCTGATATGTCTTCAGATATCATGAGCCGTCCAGTAGATGTTTCTAAGTATACTGCCATCTATGCAGGTGCTCAGAAGAATCTTTCTATGGCAGGTGTTACCGTTATCATCGTAAAGGATGATATGCTCGGCAAGGCTCCTCGCGAGCTTCCTACAATGCTCGATTATCGTACTCACGTTGAGAAGGGCAGTATGTTCAATACTCCTCCTGTTGTTCCTATCTATACCTTGATGGAGAATCTCCGCTGGTTGAAGGCTAATGGTGGTGTTGAGGCTGCTGACAAGCGAGCTCACGAACGTGCTGAAGTTCTTTATGCTGAAATCGACCGCAACAAACTCTTCAAGGGTACTGTTGAAGAAGCATCCCGTTCTTTGATGAACATCTGCTTCGTGATGAACGATGAGTACAAGGAGTTGGAGAAGCCATTCCTCGACTTCGCTACAGAGCGTGGCATGGTAGGTATCAAGGGTCACCGCTCAGTGGGTGGTTTCCGTGCCAGTTGCTACAATGCACAGACTATGGAGGGTGTTCAGGCACTCGTCAAGGCCATGCAGGATTTTGAAGCACAACATTAATTTTTGAATTTGTATGAAAGTATTAGTTGCAACAGAAAAGCCATTCGCAGCGGCTGCTGTGGAAGGCATTAAGAAAGAAATAGAGGGAGCAGGCAACGAATTGGTGCTGCTCGAAAAATATACAGAGAAGGCTCAGCTTCTCGATGCAGTGAAGGATGTGGACGCGATGATTATCCGCTCTGACAAGGCTGATGCCGAGGTGCTCGATGCAGCAAAGAACCTGAAGATTATCGTTCGTGCCGGTGCAGGTTATGATAACATCGACCTTGCTGCTGCTACTGCTCTTAATGTAGTGGCTGAGAATACTCCTGGTCAGAACTCTAATGCAGTAGCTGAATTGGTATTCGGCTTGTTGGTCTTTACTGTACGTAATTTCTACAACGGCAAGGCTGGCAGTGAGTTGAAGGGTAAGAAACTGGGTATTCTTGCTTTCGGTAATGTTGGTCGAAATGTGGCTCGCATCGCCAAGGGATTTGGCATGGAAGTAGCTGCTTACGATGCATTCTGCCCAGCTGATGTTATCGAGGCTGCCGGTGTGTATGCTGTAAAGTCACAGGATGAGTTGTTCCAGACTTGTGACATCGTTTCTCTTCATATCCCTGCTACTCCAGAGACTATCAAGAGCATTGATTACAAGACTGTAAACCAGTTGCCTAAGGGTGGCATCCTCATCAATACAGCGCGTAAGGAGGTTATCAATGAGCCTGAGCTCCTGAAACTTCTTGCTGAGCGTGAGGACTTGAAGTTCATCACTGATATCAAGCCTGATGCTGATGCAGACTTTGCCAAGTTCGAGGGTCGATACTTCTCAACTCCTAAGAAGATGGGTGCACAGACTGCAGAAGCAAATATCAATGCCGGTATTGCTGCAGCTAAGCAGATTAATGCGTTCTTTAAGGATGGATGCACTAAGTTCCAGGTAAATAAGTAATTATTCTTCCCATACATATAGCTCATGAAGGGTGCTTTTTCACAGAAGCACTCTTGATGGGCTTTTCATGTTTTTATTAAACTAGTCAATTTAAACGAAATATTATGGCAATAGTAAAACCTTTTAAGGGAGTAAGACCTCCTAAAAATCTCGTTGAGCAAATTGAGTCTCGTCCTTACGATGTTCTCAATTCTGAGGAAGCACGTGCCGAGGCAGGCGATAACGAGAAGAGCCTTTATCATATTATTAAACCTGAAATCAATTTCGAACCTGGTACTTCTGAGTACGATCCTCGCGTTTATGAAAGCGCTGCAGAGAACTTCAGAAAGTTCCAGGAGAATGGCTGGTTAAAACAGGATGATAAGGAACAGTATTATATCTATGCACAGACTATGACTGGCAAGACTCAGTATGGTCTTGTTGTAGGTGCGTATGTAAACGACTATATGACGGGTGTCATCAAGAAACATGAGCTGACACGCCGCGATAAGGAAGAAGACCGTATGAAGCATGTGCGTGTATGCAATGCCAATATCGAACCAGTATTCTTCGCTTATCCTGATAATGAGGTGCTTAACGAACTTCTGATGCGTTATGCTGCAACAACACCGGAATATGATTTCATTGCTCCAATTGATGGTTTCCGTCATCAGTTCTGGGTTGTAAGCGATGATCAGGATATTGCCACAATTACAGCGGAATTTGCCAAGATGCCTAGCCTTTATATTGCTGACGGTCATCACCGTTCTGCAGCAGCAGCTCTGGTAGGTGCAGAAAAAGCTAAGCAGAATCCTAATCATACAGGTAAGGAGGAATATAACTACTTTATGGCAGTTTGTTTCCAGGCAAGTCAGCTTACCATTCTCGATTATAACCGAGTTGTGAAGGATTTGAACGGTCTGACTTCTGATCAGTTCCTCGATGCTTTGACAAAGAATTTCGAGGTGATAGATATTGATGCAATCAATGTGAATGTATCTGGTGATGAAGAGGGCATTCCTTGCTATGAAAAGATGGCTATTGATGATGCTATCAGCCAGTTTGGCTTGGATATTCTGAAACCAGCAGCTCTCCATTCTTTCCTCCTGTATTTGGATGGTAAATGGTACGGTTTGTTTGCCAAGCCGGGAACCTATGATGATGCTGATCCAATCGGCGTGCTTGATGTGGATATTTCATCTCGCCTGATTCTTGATGAAATTCTGGGTATCAAGGATTTGCGTTCTGATAAGCGCATCGATTTTGTGGGCGGTCTTCGCGGTCTCGGTGAGTTGAAACGTCGTGTGGATAGCGGCGAGATGAAGATGGCACTTGCTTTGCATCCGGTTTCTATGCAGCAGATTATGGACATCGCTGATAGTGGTAAGATTATGCCACCTAAGGCAACTTGGTTTGAACCTAAGTTGCGTAGCGGTTTGATTATTCACAAGTTGGATTAATGATAGACGAATTTAAGACTATATCAGATACGATAGGCGAGGGATATTACACCGAGAAAAGGAGTAAGTTTCTCGCCTTTGCTCACCATGTTACAACTGTTGACGAGGTGAAGGAAATTGTTGCCGGGTACCGTAAGAAATATTACGATGCCCGACATTGTTGTTATGCATATATGCTAGGTCCTGAACGGACAGAGTTCCGTGCCAATGATGATGGCGAACCTTCTTCTACGGCAGGAAAACCAATCCTTGGCCAAATCACGAAATCAGAATTGACGGATATTTTAATTGTCGTCATCCGATATTTCGGAGGAGTGAAATTGGGAACCAGCGGACTCATTGTTGCTTATCGTGAAGCTGCCATTGATGCTTTGGCTCATTGTGAGGAGGTAACGCAACAGATAGAGGAAATAGTAACCTATGATTTTACTTATCCGATGATGAATGATGTGATGAGGATAGTCAAAGATATGAATCCGCGTATCCTGGATCAGACTTTCGATAATACTTGCAGCATCAAACTTTCTATCAGAAAGAGCGAGGCTGAGCAGTTACGTTCCCGTCTGAAAAAGCTGTCATTTGAATAGCAGATAGCTGACAGACAGATGAATAACTGCAGGGTAAATAAAAAGAGGGTGTGTTATAAGACTGGATAATATACAGTAATATTCCATCAAAAAGAGGGTGGATCATTAATTTATGATACACCCTCTTTTTGATGGTTATTTCTTTTGAATTTATCCCTTTTCTTCCAATTCCTTCTGCAATCGGATGATTTCATCGCGATATTGGGCAGCTTGCATGAAGTCGAGGTCTTTGGCAGCTTGCTTCATCAATGCCGTAGTATTGGCAATGCTCTTCTCCAATTCTTCCTTGCTCATACTGCGAACAATAGGGTCGGCAACGAAGGCTGCACTTTCCGGTTCCACGTAGACGCGAGGTTTAGAACCCTCGGCTCCCATCGGAACAATCTTTGCTTTTTCTTCCTTGCAAGTAGGCAGAGCTGAGGTTATTGCTTTCACAATCTGTTTTGGAGTAATGCCATGGTCGGCATTGTATTTCAACTGGATGCTTCGGCGGCGGGCAGTTTCATCTATCGTTTTCTGCATGCTGTCTGTGATGTTGTCTGCATACATGATTACCTTGCCGTTCACGTTTCGGGCAGCACGGCCTGCCGTCTGGGTCAGAGAACGGTGACTGCGAAGGAAGCCTTCCTTGTCTGCATCGAGAATAGCTACGAGCGAAACTTCCGGCAAGTCGAGTCCTTCACGTAACAGGTTGACACCCACCAGTACATCGTATACTCCTGCACGGAGATCGTTCATGATTTTTACTCGGTCTAAGGTTGCCACATCACTGTGGATATAGGCAGCCTTTACGTTGTGGTTGAGCAGGAACTCGGTGAGTTCTTCTGCCATGCGCTTTGTAAGAGTCGTAATCAGAACTCGCTCGTTGCGGTGTGTTCTTGTTAATATTTCGTCCAGAAGATCATCTATCTGATTCTCACTTGGACGGACTTCGATTTCCGGGTCCAGGAGTCCTGTAGGACGAATCAACTGTTCTACAACCACGCCTTCGGCTTCTCTCAATTCATAGTCTGCCGGAGTTGCACTTACGTAGATGGCCTGCGGAATGAGATCGTGAAATTCCTCGAATTTCAGCGGACGGTTATCGAAGGCAGCAGGTAAGCGGAAACCATATTCTACCAGGTTCTTCTTTCGTGCCCGGTCGCCTCCATACATGGCTCCAATCTGCGGGATGCTCACATGGCTCTCGTCAACCACAAGCAGGAAATCTTTAGGGAAGAAATCGAGCAGGCAATACGGGCGTTCGCCTTCGTGTCTGCCATCAAAATAGCGGGAATAGTTCTCGATGCCCGAACAGTGGCCCAATTCCTTGATCATTTCCATATCATATTCTACACGTTCCTTGATGCGCTGTGCCTTGATTCCATCTCCAATACTCTTGAAGAATTCTACCTGTTTAACCAGGTCGTCCTGAATTCTGCGAATGGCACTTTCCTGCTGTTCTTTTGTTGTTACGAAAAGGTTGGCTGGATAAATCTCGTAATCTTCGAACGAGGCAAGGCGGTGATAAGTGAGCGAATCCACTTCTTCGATACTGTCAATCTCATCGTCCCACCATGTTACGCGCAAAACATGATCGCTGTAAGCCATAAAGATGTCAACCGTTTCGCCTTTCACTCTAAAGTTGCCACGTTGCAGTTCTATGTCATTTCTAACGTAAAGTGCATCAACGAGTTTCCTCAGAAATTCATTTCTGTCGAGTCGCTGCCCGCGATGAATCTTGATGATGTTCTCCTGCATCGCCACAGGTCCGCCCATACCATAGATGCACGATACGGATGAGACAACGATGACATCCTTTCTGCCCGAGAGAAGGGCAGAAACAGCACCGAGTCGCAACTTGTCTATTTCATCATTGATGGCGAGGTCTTTTTCTATATATGTATCAGTCGTTGGCAGATAAGCTTCCGGCTGATAATAGTCGTAGTATGAAACATAATATTCTACAGCGTTCTCAGGGAAGAAACCCTTCATCTCCTGATACAGTTGGGCGGCAAGAGTCTTGTTGTGGCTCAAGATGAGCGTAGGCTTCCCCACGTTGGCAATCACGTTTGCCACCGTAAAGGTTTTACCCGAGCCGGTTACACCCAACAACACCTGTGCAGGGTCTCCTTCAAGCACCCCCTCTGTGAGTTGCCTGATGGCTTGCGGCTGGTCGCCAGTTGGCTTATATTTTGATGTAATCTTAAAATCCATTTTCTTCCTGATTTCTTCTCAAAAGTTCTGTTTCAAGGTGCAAAATTACAAAAAAAACGCCATTAATCGTTATAAAGATTAATTTTTTACGAAAAAATGTATCTTTTCTTTTGATAATAAGTAAATTATGAGTAACTTTGCAGTTCAAAATGAGAATTATGAAAAAATTGACTCTTATTGCATCGTGTGTTGCATTGCTCTTGTCGAGCTGTGCCCACGAATATAACCAGGTATTGAAATCAGGCGATTATACTTATAAGTATGAGTACGCCAAGCAGAGCTATGCCCAGGGCAAGTATTCCCGTGCCATTCCTCTTCTGCAGGAACTGGTAACGATGAAGAAAGGTTCTACCGAGGGTGAGGAATGTTTGTACATGCTGGCTATGGCCGAGTATGGTATGAAGGATTATGAGACTGCTGCAGAGTATTTCAAGAAGTATTACTCTTCTTATCCTAAAGGTAAGTTTGCTGAAAATGCAAAGTACTTTGTGGGAGAGAGTCTGTATCAGAATGCTCCAGAGCCTCGTCTTGACCAGAGTACCACGATTACAGCCATCGCAGCCTTCCAGGAGTTTCTGGATCTTTATCCAGATGCCCGACTCAAGCAGCAGGCTACAAACCGCCTTTTTGCTCTTCAGGACCTCTTGGTTGAGAAGGAGTATAAGAGTGCCAAGCTCTATTTTGATATGGGCACCTATTTCGGCAACTGTACCAGCGGAGGCAACAATTATGAGGCTTGTATCGTAACTGCACAGAATGCGCTTAAGGATTATCCTTACAGCAACCGACGCGAGGAGTTTGCATCGCTCATCATGAAAGGTAAATACGAACTGGCAAAGATGAGTGTCGAGAAAAAGCAGTTGGAGCGCTATCAGGATGCTGAGGATGAGTGTTATGGCTTTATCAACGAATATCCTGATTCAAAGGACCGTGCACTTGCCGAGAAGTATATTGAGAAGTGCAAGCAGTACGAGAAAGAGCATCCGGAGTCAGCTCTCGACCAGCTTGGCAATAATGCCAATTAAAAAAAGCATATATATAATAAGGTAAAAACAATATAATAATAATAGTACTATAATTATGGATTTCAAAAAATCAAAGGCACCAGTAAACACAGTAACTCGCAACATTATGGATCTCTGCGATGATACCCATAACATCTACGAGAGCGTAGCTATCATTGCAAAGCGCGCTAATCAGATTTCTATCGAAATCAAGCAGGAGTTGAGCAAGAAACTTCAGGAGTTTGCTTCTTATAACGATTCTTTGGAGGAAGTTTTTGAGAACCGCGAACAGATTGAAATCTCTCGCTACTACGAGAAGTTGCCAAAGCCAACTTTGCTCGCTACAGAAGAGTTTATTGAGAATAATATTTATTGGCGCGATCCTACCAAGACATCTGCACCAATGGTTCACGAGAGCGAAATTTAATATTCCAGAGCTATATGATACAGCGTAAACAGACATTATTTCTGCTCTTTGCTGTCATCGCCATTGCTATCTGTCTTTTTCTTCCTATCGCCAGCATCGCAGCTAAGACGATGGGAGGAGACACTATGGTTTATAACCTCGGAGTGGTAGGGGAGGCAGGAATGCAGATTTCAACTACTTGCGTTCCTCTGTTCCTTCTGCTCGCCGTTTCAGCCATCATAGCATTGGTAAACATCTTTTTGTACAAGAATCTGAAGCTTCAGAAATCACTCTGTTCACTTGCCATGCTTTTTGCAGGTTTATGGTATGTAGATTATATCGTGATGTTCATGGGCTTGATTCCTGTTCCTGAAGCAGAAGGAACGATGAAGTTTCAGTTTGCCGCTTGCCTTCCTTTGGTAGCAATCATATTCGAATGGATGGCAATGAAAGGTGTGAACGATGACATCAAACTCTTGAGAGCAGCAGACCGAATCAGATAAAAAATGCTAAAAAAGCATTTGAATATCGATAAAAGTTTGCTCAATTCAAATAAAAGTAGTAATTTTGCACCCGCTGTCACGAGATGGCAGCATAAAATTCAAACCTCATTATAAATTAAATTAAAATTAAGATTTAAAAATGGCAACAAAAATCAGATTGCAGCGCGGCGGTCGTAAGAGCTATGCTTTCTACAGCATCGTAATCGCTGACGTTAGAGCACCACGTGATGGTAAATTTACTGAGAAGATTGGTACTTTCAACCCTAACACCAATCCAGCTACTGTAGATTTGAATTTCGAGCGCGCACTCTACTGGGTAGAGACTGGTGCACAGCCAACAGACACAGTTCGCAACATCCTCAAGGGCGAGGGCGTTTACTTGATGAAGCACCTCAAGGGTGGCGTTAAGAAGGGCGCATTCGACGATGCTGAGGCTCAGAAGCGTTTCGACGCTTGGAAGAATAGCAAGGACGCTAAGATTTCTGCTGTTCGCGAGGGCGATGCTAAGGCAAAGAAGGAAGCTGCTGCTAAGGAGCTCGAGGCTGAGAAGAAGATGAACGAGGCAATCGCTAAGAAGGTAGCTGACAAGAAGGCTGCTGCAGCTGCTGCTGAGGCAGAGGCTGCTGAGGAAGCTCCTGCAGAGGAGGCTCCAGCTGAGGCTTAATCTTCGACAGAATCTTCTTTTGAGATTTTAAAGTATAAAGGTTGAATTTCTCTTTCGGGAAATCCAACCTTTTTTTGTTTCTTTTGATTATGGGTGATAAAAAGGAAAACAGTTATTCGCATATTCTGAAATATACAGGATTGTTTGGCAGTGTGCAAGGATTGGGAATTCTTGTAGGAGTTTTGCGCAATAAATTTACGGCGCTCTTCCTCGGACCTTCTGGAATGGGACTGCTGTCTCTTTTCAGCTCTACGATTTCTGTTCTCAGTTCTGCGTGTAATTTCGGCATTCCTACAAGTGGTGTTAAATTTATTTCTGAAAAGGAACATGCTGCAGATGAATCGCAGTCTGAAAAGGCTGATATCGCCGGGGCGGTTCTTCTTGTCCGCACCTATAGTCTTCTTGCTGCATTTTTCGGAGCCATCGTCTGTGTTCTTCTGGGTCCGTTACTCAATGGGTTTACTTTTTCCTGGGGCAATCATACGCTACATTTCATTCTCCTGGCACCAACCATTTTCTTCACGATTCTGGCTGGAGGTGAAACAGCCATTCTGAAAGCTACCGGACAGTTGCGTGCGTTGGCGATGCAGGCAAGTCTTCTGGCTATTCTTCTGCTTTTGGTTTCGGTTCCGGTTTATTGGATATTTGGTGAGAGAGGTATTCTGCCCGTTCTGTTCATTTTGGCATTTATGCAATGGACTCTGAATTTTCGATATTCCCGACGAGTTGTACGGTGGGGCGTAAATATGCGAAAAATGACGCTAGTTGCAGGTTTCCCACTTTTGCGACTTGGCGGGGCATTTGTACTTTCGGGTTTGATGAATAGCGGCTGCGAATTTCTGATTCGTGCCTTTTTGAACCAACAAGGCGATCTGGAAGTTGTCGGACTTTTCAATGCCGGTATAACGATTGTCTTTGTTTATGCTGGAATGGTGTTCTCGGTCATGGATCAGGATTTTTATCCCCGTCTCTCCGGCATTTCGGGTTCTAGAAAAAACGAGGAGTCTGTTAAAGAGCGCAATCTCTGTGTGAACTGCCAGCTTGAAATGAATGTCCTGTTGCTGGGGCCTATCGTTGCAGCTATCATTTTAGGTCTGCCTCTCATTATTCCGATATTATACAATGCCCAGTTTATGGGGATGCTCCAGATGACTCAGCTTGCTGCTGTTGCCATGTTGTTCAAGGCGGTTTATCTTCCGATAGAATATCTCCCGCTGTCAAGGGGAGATTCCAGACTTTTTCTCATTCAGGAAAGTTTTTGTGTTATCTTGCTGATAATCTGCGAAATAGCTGGTTATCAGTTAGATGGATTGAGAGGAGTAGGAGGGGGTATTGCTGTGGCTTATGCCATAGAGACCTTAGCTGTATTGGTTTTCAGCAGAGCCGTTTATGGTTATCGTTTATCTGCTCTTGGTTTCAGATTCTGTATCTTTCAGCTTCTGATTCTGCTCTTGATGTTGTTCCTGGTTTTCATGATCAGTTATCGTGATTGGCTTTACTGGCTGATTGGCGTAATCATTGTACTCATGAGCACATCGTTTAGTTTTAGGAAAATTCGAAAACTGGTTAGATAAAAATAGAAACTCTGTAGGATAAATTATTTTCTCCGAAAGATATAAAAATATCTCCGAAAGATATAAAAATATCTCTCGGAGATATTTTCTTATTCCAGTAGGATAAATAAAGAAAAAAAAGCCTTGAGAATCAGTTGATTCTCAAGGCTTTTATATGTTTTGTATCTCAAAGAAATTACTTCTTGTTGATAGCGAGGTCGATAGCTACAGCGATAGCAACAGTAGCACCTACCATAGGGTTGTTACCCATACCGAGGAAGCCCATCATCTCTACGTGAGCAGGAACTGAAGAAGAACCTGCGAACTGAGCGTCTGAGTGCATACGACCCATAGTATCAGTCATACCGTAAGAAGCAGGACCTGCAGCCATGTTATCTGGGTGCAAAGTACGGCCTGTACCACCACCAGAAGCTACTGAGAAGTATGGCTTACCAGCAGCAATACGCTCCTTCTTGTACGTACCAGCTACTGGGTGCTGGAAACGTGTAGGGTTTGTAGAGTTACCAGTGATTGATACGTCTACATCTTCGCTCCAGTTGATAGCAACACCCTCGCGAACGTCGTCAGCGCCATAGCAGTTAACCTTAGCACGTGGACCGTCGCTGTAAGCGATGCGGTTAACAACCTTCAACTCACCTGTATAGTAGTCGAACTTTGTCTGTACGTATGTGAAACCGTTGATGCGGCTGATAATCTGAGCAGCATCCTTACCAAGACCGTTCAAGATAACGCGCAATGGGTTCTTGCGAACCTTGTTTGCCATCTCAGCAATCTTGATAGCACCCTCAGCAGCAGCGAAAGACTCGTGACCAGCCAAGAAAGCGAAGCACTGAGTCTCCTCACGGAGCAAACGAGCAGCCAAGTTACCGTGACCGAGACCAACCTTACGGTCGTCAGCTACAGAACCAGGGATGCAGAAAGCCTGCAAACCGATACCGATAGCCTCAGCTGCGTCAGCAGCAGTCTTAGCACCTTTCTTGATAGCGATAGCAGCACCAGCTACATACGCCCACTTAGCGTTCTCGAAGCAGATACGCTGAGTATCTTCACACATCTGATAAGGGTCAACACCTGCGTCCTCGCAGATTTGATTAGCCTCTTCCAAGCTCTGAATACCGTTAGCATTAAGAGCAGCAAGAACCTGCTTCTCGCGACGTTCCTGACTTTCGTAACTTACTTTTCTAATCATATCTGTATCTCCTTATTATTCTTTACGTGGATCAATTGCTTTAACAACACCCTGCTCAGCAGTTGTACGACCGTAGCTACCTGTGAACTTCTTGACAGCCTCGTTAGCGTCCATACCGTTCTTGATAGCTTCCATCATCTTGCCGAGGTGAACATACTCATAACCACAAACCTGGCTGTCCTTATCGAGGAACTGCTTTGTGATGTAACCCTCTGTCAACTCGAGGTAACGTGTACCCTTAGCTACAGTACCATAGAGAGTACCAGTCTGTGAACGAAGACCCTTACCCAAGTCCTCAAGACCTGCACCGATAACGAGACCGCCCTCAGAGAAAGCGCTCTGGCTACGACCATAAACAATCTGGAGGAAGAGCTCGCGCATAGCTGTATTGATAGCATCGCATACGAGGTCAGTGTTCAAAGCCTCAAGAATAGTCTTGCCTGGGAGAATCTCAGAAGCCATAGCAGCTGAGTGAGTCATACCAGTACAACCGATAGTCTCAACAAGAGCCTCCTGAATAACGCCTTCCTTGATGTTCAAAGAGAGCTTGCAAGCACCCTGCTGAGGAGCACACCAACCCACACCGTGAGTATAACCAGAGATGTCTTTGATCTCTTTTGCCTGAATCCATTTTCCCTCTTCAGGAATTGGAGCTGGTCCGTGGTTAGGACCCTTAGCGACAACGCACATGTTGTCTACTTCTTTAGAATAGATCATATTCGCTAAATTTTATATTAATGAATATTATAAGTATAAAGTTCTGTACTTAATTCATATTGTTTTGCTGAAACATCGGTGCCATCACCTCAATTCCGAGCACAAAAGTACAAAAAAAATCCGGAAAATACCTAAAAATGGGTATTCTTTTTAACTCTTTAACCTAATATTTAGATTTTTTCTTGGGTTTATGCACAATTTCATGTATCTTTGCAAACTGAAAATTGCAATTTTGTAGATTATGATCGAAGTAAAGATAAACGATGCCAAGCTTCAGCAGGCTGCCGAGGCGGGCATGGATGAATTTGTAAAGGCTTTCGTGGACGCTATCCGCGAAGCGATTGGTGGTGAACTGACTGCCGAAACCATGGCGCAGCTCAACAGCGACCAGATTACTCTTCTGGCTTGGGATATCCTGCATGAGGAGATGATGGATGGCGGAATGGTTCAGCTCATACATAACGGTTACGGTGCTTTCCTCTGGAAGAACCCTACCGACAAGGCGTTTAAAAACTGGGGATTGACAGAACTCGCCAAACTCATCAAGAAGAGTCATTTCCTGTATAAAACAAACCATGAGGAGATTGAGCGCGACCTGACCGATGAGGAGTTTATGGCGCTCTACGAAAAATTTCCTGAGTTTGATGATTTTGACGATGAGTTCGTTGAGAACGAAGAAGAGTGGACCAGCAAGGTTGCCTTCTACATCGATGATCATATTGACAATTTCTGCGAAATTGTCAAAAGTTAATAGTTGGTAGTTAATAGCGGCTTCGCCGTATAGCAGGCTTGCCCTATAAACTATAAACTTTAAGCTATAAACTTATAATACATTATTATATATATATGAACAAGCAAGAACAGGAACTCCGTAAGAAGAGTCCGATACAGATACGCAACAAGAAGGCTTCGTTCGAGTACTTCTTCGTTGATACTTATACCGCAGGCATTGTGCTTACGGGAACAGAGATTAAGTCAATCCGTGGCGGAAAGGCTTCGCTGGTAGATTGTTATTGCGATTTCTATCAGGGCGAACTTTGGGTCAAGGGAATGAACATCTCTCCTTATTTTTATGGTTCTTTCAGCAATCATGAGGCTCGCCGCGACCGCAAGCTTCTTCTCACCAAGCGCGAATTGCGCCGTCTTGAAGAGGACAGCAAGCAGCCTGGTTTCACCATTGTTCCAACCCTCATATTTATCGATAATCACGGTAGAGCCAAGGTGGATATTGCCCTCTGTAAGGGAAAGAAGGAGTATGACAAGCGCCAGACTCTGAAAGAAAAGGAAGACAGAAGAGAGATGGATAGAGCAATCAAGCACTTTTAGACAATGAAGAATTTAAGAGAGATTGTAAAGGAGAAAATTCTGATTCTCGATGGTGCCATGGGTACTGAGATTCAGAAATATAATCTTACAGAAGAAGACTTCAGAGGAGAGCGGTTCCGCGATTTGCCGGGTATGATGAAAGGCAACAACGACATGCTCAACATTACTCGTCCTGATGTGATATCTGATATTTACCGTCGCTACCTGGAGGCTGGTGCCGATATTATTACCGCGAATACTTTTTCGTGCCAGCGCATTTCGCAGGCTGATTATCACCTGGAGAATTGCGCCCGCGAAATGGCATTCGAGGGTGCCCGACTGGCACGTATCGAATGCGATAAGTTTTCTACGCCTGATAAACCACGCTTCGTTGCAGGAGATGTGGGACCAACCAACAAGACTTGCTCCATGAGTCCGGACGTCAGCAATCCTGCCGCCCGCGAGATTACCTACGATGAGCTTTTCACCGATGTATGCGAACAGGTGGACGGACTTATCGAAGGCGGTGCTGACGTGATTCTCATCGAAACCATCTTCGATACACTCAACTGCAAGGCGATGATAGATGCAGCGCTCACCATGATGAAGAAACATGGAGTAGAGTTGCCTGTCATGATCAGTCTTACGGTAAGTGATCTGGCGGGCAGAACGCTCAGCGGTCAGACTGTAGATGCTTTCCTTGCTTCGCTTTCTCCTTATCCTATCTTCTCTGTCGGCATGAACTGCGCCTTTGGTGCTCCTCAGATGAAACCTTTCATCGAACACATGGCTCAGGTTGCACCTTATTATATTAGTGCGCATCCTAATGCCGGTTTGCCTAACGAAATGGGCGAATATGACGAGACAGCCGAATCGATGGCTCCGCAAATAGCCGAATTCATTGATGAAGGCATCGTGAACATCATAGGCGGATGCTGCGGTACAAGTCCTGAATTCATCGCTCATTACGCCCGTATCGCTGAGGGTAAGAAGCCGCATCAAGTGGTGGAGAAACCTAAGTATATGTGGCTCTCGGGATTGGACCTTCTGCAGGTCGATGATTCCGTACATTTGCCGGTTGACGCCAGTCGGTTTGTCAACGTGGGCGAACGCTGTAACGTAGCTGGTAGCAGGAAGTTCCTGCGTTTGATTAACGAAAAGAATTATGAAGAAGCCATCGGTATTGCCAGAAAGCAAGTGGCTGATGGAGCAGCTGTCGTTGACGTGAATATGGACGATGGTTTGCTTGATGCGAAAGCCGAAATGGTTAACTTCCTGAATATGATTGCTGCCGAACCGGACATTGCGAAGGTTCCGGTGATGATCGACTCTTCCAAATGGGACGTCATCGTGGCTGGCTTGAAGTGCTGCCAGGGCAAGTGTATTGTCAATTCCATCAGTTTGAAGGAGGGTGAGGAAGTATTCCTTTCTCATGCCCGCGATGTGTTGCGCTATGGTGCAGCCGTTGTTGTGATGTGTTTTGATGAGGTTGGTCAGGCTACCACTTTCGAGCGCCGCATCGAGATAGCAGAACGTGCTTATCATCTTCTGGTAGACAAGTTGGGCATGAATCCGCTCGATATCATCTTCGACCCGAACGTACTTGCCATAGCTACCGGTATGGAGGAGCATGATAATTATGCCGTTGAGTTCATCCGTGCAACGGAGTGGATTCATCAGAATCTGCCTGGCGCACATGTCAGCGGAGGTGTCAGCAATCTCTCTTTCTCATTCCGTGGCAATACTTACATCCGTGAGGCTATCCATTGTGTTTTCCTGCATCATGCCCAGCAGGTAGGTATGGATTTTGGTATTGTAAATGCCAAAGCCAGAATGGATTACAATAAAATTCCTGAAGAACAGCTTCAGCTCATCGAGGATGTGGTGCTGAATAGGAGAAAAGGTGCTGCAGATGAACTCATCGAGCTTGCGGCAGAGATAAAAGCCCAGGCTGATGCTGCCAAGGCTGCAGCTAAGGCAGGCGGTGTTGCTCCCAAGAAACCGGCTGCTCCTGAATGGCGAAAGGAGAGTGTGGAAGAACGTCTGAAGTATGCGCTGCGCAAGGGAATCACCGATTTCCTGCAGCAGGATATTGACGAAGCACTTGCCAAATATCCTCATGCAGTAAACGTAATTGAGGGTCCTCTGATGGACGGCATGAACTTGGTTGGCGAACTTTTTGGAAAAGGCGAAATGTTCTTGCCGCAGGTTGTCAAGACGGCTCGCACGATGAAATCGGCAGTTTCTATCCTTCAGCCTCATATCGAGGCAGAAAAACAGGGTGGAGCAACAACTGCCGGCAAGATTCTGATGGCAACCGTGAAGGGCGATGTTCATGATATCGGAAAGAACATCGTCTGCGTGGTTATGTCATGTAACAATTACGAAATCATCGACTTAGGTGTGATGGTTCCAGCCGAACAGATTGTACAGAAAGCTATCGATGAAAAAGTAGATGCAATCGGTTTGAGCGGACTTATCACCCCTTCGCTTGAAGAAATGGTTCATGTGGCCAGAGAAATGCAGAAAGCTGGTTTGCGCATTCCTATCATGGTAGGTGGGGCAACGACGAGCGAACTGCATGTGGCTCTGAAGATTGCGCCTGAATATGACGGACCGGTTATCTGGGTGAAGGACGCATCGCTCAATGCCGGAATATGTGCCCGCTTCCTCAACGAGGCTGAATGTCCTAAGTTTGAGGCGGAACTGAAGGAACGCTACGAGAAACTTCGCCAGAACTATCACGAAGAGCAGGCTAAGATAGCCTCGCTCTCAGAGGCTAGAAAGAACAAGCTGGAGCTGTTCTGACAAGATAAAGAATACAACGTTTTTAGGATAATTATATGATTAAAACTGTGATTTTTGATATGGGTGGTGTCATCATCACCCTCGACGAGAATGAGGCAGGCAAACGTTTCATTGAGTTGGGTATGAAGGAGTTTGCGGAGAAGATGGACCCTTATAAGCAGGTTGGCTTAAACGGCCAGCTGGAAGAGGGCAAGATTTCCGAGGAGGAATATCGTCGGGAAGTGAGCAAGAAGATTGGCCGCGAGGTAACCTTCGAGGAACTGCAGCATTGCTGGCTGGGCTACATGAAGGAAATTCCAGAACGCAATCTGGTTACTCTCCGCAATCTTAAGAAGCAGGGCTACCGTGTAATCTTGCTCAGCAATACCAACCCTTATGTATCAGCCTGGGTAGACAGCGAGGCATTCTCTGCCGACGGTCATCCTATCGGCGATTATTTCGATGCGATGTACCGTTCTTATGAGGCAAAGTATATGAAGCCGGATGAGAATTTCTTCCGTTATGTCCTTTCTCAGGAGCAGATCATGCCAGAGGAGTGTCTGTTTATTGATGATGGTCCCCGTAACTGCTGTGCAGCCTCTGAACTGGGACTGTTTACTTATTGTCCGCAGAATGGCGAAGACTGGTGCGATAAGATTTACGAGCATTTGAAGTAATTATTTGTGGTGATTATTTGCACTAAAATGCAAATAATTGCCATTTTATTTTGTGCTCTGCAATAAAAAATGTACTTTTGCAGTCGCAAATATTAAATACATAATACAATGATTAAGAAGAAAAGATGGCATTGCTTGCCAGGTCAGCCTCTTACAGAGCTCGACAAGCAGGTAATGTTTTGGGAAAACAAGGGTAAACTTGTTCCTACCCGTGACTTGATTAAAACTCCAGAACAGATAGAAGGCATCCGCAAGAGTGGTGTCGTAAACACCGGTTGTCTTGATGCGGTAGCCGAGATGATCCGTCCGGGAATCAACACCCAGGAGATTGATGATCTCTGCATGCAGTATTGTAAGGATCATAATGCCATTCCTGCGTGTCTCAATTACGAAGGCTATCCTAAGAGCGTTTGTACCTCTATCAACGAAGTGGTTTGCCATGGTATTCCTAAGGAAGAGGATGTGCTCGAAGAGGGCGATATCATCAATGTGGACATGACAACCATCGTAGATGGCTATTATGCTGACGCCAGCCGTATGTTCATCGTTGGCGGCAAGACTACTCCTGAAAAGGAGCAGCTGGTTCGCGTAGCCAAGGAATGCCTGGAAATCGGTATGGAGGTTGCCAAGCCATACTCGTTCGTAGGTGATATCGGTCATGCTATCGAGAAGCATTGCAAGAAGTATGGTTATGGTGTGGTTCGCGATCTTTGCGGTCATGGCGTAGGTTGCCAGTTCCATGAAGAGCCTGAGGTTCTTCACTATGGTCATAGAGGCACTGGCATGCTGCTCGTTCCGGGCATGGTATTCACCATCGAGCCAATGATCAACATGGGCACCTGGCAGGTTTTCCTCGATGCGGACGATCCATACGGATGGGAAGTAATCACTGGCGATGAGAAACCATCTGCGCAGTGGGAGCACACGCTTGTGATGACAGAGACAGGTGTGGAGGTTTTGACATATTAACGTTAAATGTTAAGAAATGAAGTATATATATATATTAGGTATAGAGAGCAGCTGCGACGATACCTCTGCAGCAGTGCTCAAGAATGGTGTGCTGCTGAGCAATGTAACCGCCTCTCAGGAGGTTCACAAGGCTTATGGCGGTGTTGTTCCGGAGTTGGCTTCCCGTGCCCACCAGCAGAATGTGGTTCCTGTCGTTGACCAGGCCATCGCGCGTGCCGGCATCAAGAAGGAAGATCTTTCAGCCGTAGCCTTCACCCGTGGTCCGGGTCTGATGGGCTCGCTCCTTGTGGGTGTAAGTTTTGCTAAGGGATTCGCCCGTTCGCTCAATATTCCGATGATTGATGTAAACCATCTGCAGGGTCATGTGATGGCTCATTTCATCAAGGAGAGCGATGATGACCAGAGTGCACCTCCATTCCCGTTCATCTGTCTTCTCGTGAGCGGTGGAAATTCGCAGATTGTAAAGGTGAATGCCTACAACGATATGGAAGTGCTGGGACAGACCATCGACGATGCGGCTGGCGAGGCTATTGACAAGTGCGCCAAGGTACTGGAGTGGGGGTATCCTGGTGGTCCTGTCGTAGACAAGTATGCACGCCAGGGCAATCCGAAGGCATTCAGTTTCTCTGAGCCTCATATTCCGGGTTTGAATTACAGTTTCTCCGGCTTCAAGACAAGTTTCCTCTACAGCTTGCGCAAATGGGTGGCTGCTGATCCTGATTTTGTTGAGAAGAACAAGTACGATCTGGCTGCCAGCATAGAGTTTACCATCGTTGATATTCTGATGAAGAAGCTCCGCATGGCTGTCAAGCAGACCGGCATCAAGCATGTGGCTGTAGCTGGAGGTGTGAGTGCCAATAATGGTTTGCGCAACGCTTTCCACGATCATGCCAAGCGCTTCGGCTGGACTATCTACATCCCTAAGTTCAGCTATACTACCGATAATGCGGCGATGATAGGCTGCGTGGGAACCTTCAAGTATCGTGATGGTGAGTTTGCAACCATCGACTTGCCAGCCTATAGTAAAGTAACATTTAAGTAATTAACAAAACAAGATGGAATTTGAAACAAAGATATTGAGCAAGGGCATCCAGGAGATGCTTTACAATAGTGACAAGACAGTAGGCACAGCAGAGAGCTGCACAGGCGGTCGTATCGCCGAGGCGCTGATTTCTGTGCCAGGTGCCAGCAATTACTTCAAGGGTGGTGTAATAAGCTACACCAACGAGGTAAAGGAGAATCTTTTGGGCGTGAGCCATGAGGTCCTGGAGGAGCAGACTGCCGTTTGCGAGGAAGTGGCAAGGGAGATGGTGCTTGGCACAATCAAGACCCTGAATGTAGACTTCGCCATTTCAGCAACGGGTGTGGCTGGTCCAACGGGTGGAACTCCAGCCATTCCTGTGGGCACAATCTATGTAGGTTATGGCGATAAGAACGATGTTCGCGTGGTAAAACTCACCGAAGATTTCGGACGCGACATCAACCTTGCAATTGCCACAAATACAGCGCTTAAAGGCATGCTCGAATTCTTGAAAGAACATACTGAAGAACTTAAAAAAGAGGCTTAAATTGCTAATTTAAGGCTATCAAATATTAATAATCCTTAAAAGACAGCGTTCTTTTAGGGATTATTTTGTTATTACCAAATTATTTTGTAATTTTGCACTCTGTTTGGAATAGGTATCAATTAACGAATTACAAAATTAAAGATAGAAATGTCTAAGATTTGTCAAATTACAGGTAAGAAGGCACAGTTAGGTTGCAATGTGTCTCACTCAAAGCACCGTACAAAGAGAAGCTTTGATGTTAACCTCTTCAGCAAGAAATTCTACTATGTAGAAGAGGGTTGCTGGATCAGCCTCAAGATCAGTGCTGCTGGTCTTCGTCTTATTAATAAGGTAGGTCTCGATGCTGCTTTGAATCAGGCAGTAAAGAAGGGCTACGTAGATTGGAAGGACATTAAAGTTATAGGAGAATAAATATCATGGCAAAGAAAGCAAAAGGTAATAGAGTACAGGTTATCCTCGAGTGCACTGAACACAAGAACAGTGGTATGCCAGGTACAAGCCGTTACGTGACTACAAAGAATCGTAAGAACACTCCTGAGCGTCTTGAGTTGATGAAGTACAACCCAATCCTTAAGAAGATGACTCTTCACAAGGAGATTAAGTAAGCTTAGCTTACAAGTTTAATAATTTTATCAATTTAAATAGACTATGGCAAAGAAAGCGGTCGCTACCCTCCACGAAGGTAACATGGATGGTCGCGCATATACAAAGGTTATCAAGATGGTTAAGAGCCCTAAGACTGGTGCATACGTTTTCGATGAGAAGATGGTACCAAACGAGGCTGTTAAGGATTTCTTCAAGGATTAATTTCCTTGCAGATGATGCATCGTTGAATTTAGATTACATCAAAATTCAAATATAAAGATAAAGGTCGCTACCCAATTAGGGGAGCGACCTTTTTTTTCGTGTGTCGGTGCTGGGGGGTAACTCCCCACATCTATTCTATTAGCCGTAGCTTACTCCAGTCCATCGCCGCCGTCAGGAGCGGTAGTGCCGCTGTCGCCGCCGCTAGGGGTAGAGCCGCCGCTAGGGGTAGAGCTGCCGCCTCCGTCGTTGTCCTTGCCGTCGCCCGGCACAGAGCCCTCGTCGGTAGTGTTGCCGTAGGTGTCATACTCCTCTATGCGGCATTTCTTGCGCAGTTCAGCGTTGCTCCAAGTCTTGGTGTTACGCACGATGAGGTGTACGCCCTCCACGCTCGCTGCCGATACCTTGTCCTTGGTATCCTCGGCACGTGATGTCATACCGATGGAGAAGAGACCCAGGTCGGAGAGACGTACGCTCTTGCCATCGAGGATGAGCTCCTGCAGGCAGTCGAGCGTATCCATCAATACGCCGTGTACGGTGCCTCGGCTGTAAGGAGAGTTGTGCTCCGAGATGTGAGTTACAAACTCCTCGAAGTTCATCTCACGGTCAGTTACAGCAGTTGCGTAATACATCTGCTTGTTCTTGTTAGGTCCGCTCTGAGGAGTGCGAGTTACTTTACGATACTTCAATGTTCCTTTTGTTGCCATAGTTCTTTTTGTTTTAAAGTGATTGAAAAATAGTTTATACCCCCATGCATGATGTTACTCCGAGGGTAGTGCCGAGCGCCGTCAAGATTGTGAGTACAATCTGAAAAATCTGTTTCCAAGTTTCTTTCTTCATAATTTTCTAGTTTTTTTAGTGATTAATAATGTTCTTGATTACAGGTGCAAAGGTACTACATTTTTTCTACACCACCAAAAATCACCTTGCAGAGTTATGTGAAATTCCATTAACATTTCTGCCATATTGTGTTAAAAATACTAACTCGCTCTAAATTGGACTTTGATTGAAAATCAAGAAGTTGGGCGTTTGCCTATATTATATAGGTAACAATATGGAAACGAGCGGACTTCTGCTCGTTTCTGTATTTTGCAATATGCAAAGAACGCCTTAATTCGGGGACAAAGATACGATATTTTTCTAAATCTCGCATAGCTTACAAGGAGAAAAACTTGGAAATTAGAACTTTTTACGTTAAAATCCATATTTGACAAGCAGATTTTGAAGAAAATATTTGGAGTTTCCAATAAAAAAGAGTATTGTTTGCAGCAACAAATCCCACCACGCCTCTCAACGATGCGTACCACGGTGGGACTTCGCTTTTTATAAAGGGTATATGGATTACGACAAACAACCGATAAACGTAGATGAACAGGTTGCCTTGCTCCAGAACAGAGGGCTGGTGATAGAAGAGAGAGCCTGCGTAATAGGCAAACTGGAGAACGAATGCGTAAAGGCATTCCTCGACCACGAGGAAGAGATTCTTGCCGGCACCTTCGAGGGAGCCCTCATCGACCACATCTCGGAGCACGAGCGCAATGCCTACATCACCTGCACCCAGGTTTCGAGAAAGAAGATTTATGCCAGCAAGCCCGTTCTCGACATCGAGCTTTCGGGTTACAAGATCATGACTACGCTGATGGAGGTATTCATCGATGCCGCCGTCAACCCGTCCCGTTTCTACTCCAAGCAGCTTCTGCGCCGGGTAAGCAGCCAGTACGATATCGAGAACGAAAGTCTGGAAGAGCGAATCATGGCAGTATTGGATTACATCAGCGGCATGACGGATATCTATGCCTTAGATATTTATCAGAAGATCAACGGAATAAGTCTGCCGATAGTATAGAAACAAAACAGGCGTTTCTTATATTTTTGCGTAAAAGAGTGTTAAATAAAGAAAGATAATAGGAAGAAGAATGCAATAATGGGGGGAGAATAATGTTTAATAAATAGAGGATGGGCAAAGCGCCTATCATCTATAACTCATAAAAACAACAGTTTATGAAAGCAAAGATTTACTTTTTGGCAATGGCTTTCGTCGCTCTCTTGATGGTAGGGTGTAGCGATGATGATGGTATTCAACTCACACAGGATGAAATCATTGGTGATATTAACACAGGCAAACAAGTGGGTATCAAGGGCAATAGCCTTGTCATATATACCACCCAGGGTGCCCGCGTGAATGTGCAAGGAGCCAAGGGCAAGATTTCGGCACAGTCTTCTGATGAGAAAGTAGTCACTGTAACTTGCATCCATGAGACGGGGCAGTATGGTAAGGATGAGCGTATTAGCTTGTCTGCTATCGCTGTGGGAAAGGCTATTGTTACAGTGACTGATGAAGATGGTAATGAGGCAAAACTTGCCGTGGAAGTCAAGGATGTTGAGACGTTATGGAAGACTACACAAGTATTTAGTGGTTATCAAAAATATTGTAAGGTGGAGGGTGTTTCCAAGGAAGATTCTTTGGTGATAGCATCGGATGCGATAGCAAGTAAGCCTTATGAAGCTGTTAAATTCAAGAGTCGTGGTGATGTATTTACAGTATCCCGAATCCAGTTCCTTGCTGGTGGAAAGGTGTTGGTGGATGGGTATTATACTACTACGTATAATGAAGATCACAGTATACTTTATTTCGAGGTTGGAGATGGTAAAGGCGGAACTTTGGAGAATTTCTATTTGAAACCAAAAGAAGGCTCGCTTTTCTTCTGGGATTTGACAGATAAATATAAGGAAGCTTATCCGCAGGTAACAAAGGTGGAGTTAGTTTGGGCAGCTGCTCAGCATTTTTAAGTTTTCTTCATATTAAAAGGGTCGCTTCAAAACTCATTCTCTTATTCGCTTTCGGGTGCTTTAGGGCTTTATGTTAAAGTTTCCATCACAGCTAAACTTTCTGGAAAGAAAACGGCAGCAGACATTGATGGAAACTTCACAATTGAAGTGGAGCCAAAAGATACAATCACCATAAAGTTCATTGGTATGCAAGACAGAATCATCAAACTCTCTGAAATGAATTTCGAAAAACTCAATGTCATCACTTTGACAGAAAGTGGAGGACTCATGGGTGAAATTGTTGTTATCAAAAAAGGACATAAGCATAAAAAAAAATAAACTATGGCAAGAGGACGTTATATTTGCAACACTCTCAAAGCTATCCGCAAGCAGATAGCGGATGCAAATGGGATTGACTATTCACCCGAAGAATGTCATTTCAATGGTGAATGCAAGGGAACTTGTCCGAAATGTGAGCAAGATGTGAGAGATTTGGAGCATGAGTTGCGACGTAGACAGACCGCAGGAAAGGCTATCAAGGTTGCAGGTATTGCAGCAGGACTTGTCGCCATGGCGGCTTGTTCTGATGGGAAACCACAAGGAAACGACAAAGATACACTTACAAGATTGTCGACAACCTTGCATGAAGACTCAATAGACCCAACAATGTACAACGGTGAAATCGACCGCACAAAGCCTATCAAAAACGTGACCGTCAAGAAATTCATGCCGCTGAAAGAGGACAGCAAGCCATCTAAGAAGAACAAGCGAGCCAAGACCGCCGTTGTCCAATCCGCCATCGCCACAGACTCAACCAATAACAGCAAAATATTTGATAATGTTGATGAGGAAGCGTCATTTCCTGGTGGCATAGCGGCGTGTATGAAATATATTGCAGACAATTTTCGTTATCCAAACATACAGGGCGATTGCAGCATACAAGGAAAAATTGTCGTTAGTTTCATTGTCAATGAAGATGGAAATCTAAATGACATCAAAGTGAAGAAAAGCGTCTATTCTGACCTTGACAAAGAAGCCGTCCGGGTGGTGAAAAGTATGCCAAAGTGGATTTCTGCCAAGCAAAACGGCAAGGCGGTGAAATCAAAATACACGCTTCCTGTCTACATCCACGTGCAGTAACTATAAAAAAGGAAAAATCATGGCAACAAGAGGACGCAACATTTGCAACACGCTCAAGGCCATCCGCAAGCAGATCGCGGATGCCAACGGAATCAGTTATTCACCCGAAGAATGCCACTTTAAGGGCGAATGCAAGGGCACTTGCCCGAAATGCGAGCAAGACGTGAGGGACTTAGAACACGAACTGCACCTCCGACAGATGGCAGGGAAAGCCATCAAGGTCGCAGGAGTGGCTTTGGGCATCACCGCCCTCACCGCATCCGCCACATCGTGCGCCACGCAGAAGGGATATTACAAATCGACACCGCCTAAGTCTGAAAAGGTTATCCCTATCCAGTTCCAAAAATACACCACCAACGACATCGCCCTACTCCAAGCGAAAGATTCTCTCAGCAAGAAAGGAATGCTCTTCGTTCAAGGGCATATCATTAGCGACGAGGACAATGAGCCGCTTATTGGAGCCTCCGTCATCGCTAAACTTTCGGGAAAGTATGCAATAACTGATGTCAATGGAAACTTCACTCTCGAGGTGGAGCAAGGCGACACGATAACCGTGCAATACATCGGCTTCATAGACCGAAGCATCAAACTATCTGAAATGAGCCGAGACAAGCTCAATATTATCACTCTAATATTCAACGAAAGTGCCTTAGGGGAAGTCGTGGCTGGAATCGTTCCCGAAGTCAGAATTAGAGGAACGGCTCCCGTCATCAAAAGAGAAGATACTTTCGAAGAGGCTTCATACCCAGGCGGTTCGACTGCATTGACGCAATACATCAAGACCAACCTTCAATATCCAAAAGAATGTCGGGAAGGCGCGCCAATAGGCAGAGTCATCCTTGGTTTCACCGTCAACAAGGACGGAAGTTTGAGCAACATCAAGGTGGAGAAAAGTCTTGTCCCTATCCTCGACGAGGAAGCCATCCGAGTGCTGAAAAGCATGCCGAAATGGACTCCTGCCAAGAAAAACGGAAAGGTGGTGAAATCACATGCCACCGTTCCTTTCACATTTAAAGTAGAATAACATGAAGACCGCCCCACTCATTTGCATCGACCGCCACCGCCTCACGATAGACGGCGAGGGCGTCACCACGCTTGTGGCATTCCACGGTTGTCCGCTTCGTTGCAAATACTGTCTCAATCCCCAATGCCTTGATGCTGACGGCGTATGGCAGGAGGTGGATACAGAACTGCTGATGGCGAACGTGGAGATGGACAACCTCTACTTCTTAGCTACAGGAGGCGGCATCTGTTTTGGTGGAGGTGAACCGCTTCTGTGGAGTTCATTCATAAAGGAGTTTTGTGAACTATGCCCAGAGGGATGGCACTTTACGATGGAGACGAGTCTAAACGTACCTCGCCATCACTTGGAAAAAGTCACCCCATACATAGACTCCTTTATCATCGACATCAAGGACATGAATCCTGCCATCTATCAAGCCTACACAGGTAAGCCCAACCGGCAAGTTATCGACAACCTTGTCTGGCTCAACACTCATGCCAAACATAAAGACAAGATCATCCTTCGTCTCCCCATAATCCCCAAGTTCAATACCGAAGATGACAGGAAACACAGTCGCCAAGTCTTAATAGAATTAGGATATGAGAATTTTGATGAATTTGAATATGTTATTAGAAACAAATAAACAGTTTTAATTATATGTCCCAATGAAATGGATTTGAATGTAAATTCCATCTCATTGGGGTGTTGGATAAAAATTATTGGTAATTTTTAATAGTACGTTTTATGCTATTAGACTCTCTGCGAAGTTCATTAGCTACACTGTCTTTGTATGCAGCCATCCGTACCATTTCATTGTATTTGAGAACAGAATCTTCGTAAGCTGCAACACGATTTTTGACATAGTCTATGACATTTTCGTCTCTGTTTACAGAGAAGTGCTTCTCTATATATAAGATGTTTGGGTCATCAGCAGACAGAACCATCTTCAAAGCTCTATACTTCAAGTCTGCCTCCTCCCAATCTTGGTGCTCTCGCCATTGGGTGAGGTTGCCCCAAATGGAGAGAACGAGAGATAGAGCCAAGCCGCCAATGAAAAGAAGAACATACTTTGATGTAGGCTCGAAGCGATGGGTGACAAGTTTCTTCTGAGGTGAATTGTTCATCACTTCAAGTTTGTCTTGCAATGCCTTCGAGGAAACATCATTCTCTTGTCTCATCTGCTTGACAGCATCAACCAAGAGCTTGCTTCGCTGCTCATTTTTGCCGAGTTCAGCCTTGATAAGGTCAACAAAAACAACAATGGCATCTCTTAATTTGGATATTTTACCTCTGACTTCCTCTTCCTTGCCAAACATAGCAATGATTGATTTCTCCAACTTGGTTGTGTCATTACTTGCAGGAACGGTTTCCGCTCCTGCGTACTTTGGTGAAGCAGAAAGTTCATCGACTTTTTGCTCCAATCTCTCAACTACCTCAGTTCGGGATAAGAAATAGTGCCTAAAAAAGTTGGTAATCTCCGATATTTTTTGTATCTTTGTAGTTGAAATCCAATTAGTTACAAACATAAAAAGATATCATTATGGAGATTACCAAGGACAAAGTTACAGAATTATTTTGTATTATTGATGAATTTTACAAAGTTTTTGATGCTGAAAATGCAGGAAAATTGCTTTTGGGTGAAGATGGAGTAAAGCGCAGACGACGTAAAGCCTCTTTATCTGATAGTGAAATCATGACGATTTTGCTGTATTTCCATTTCGGCTCGTTCCGAAACTTCAAGCATTATTACCTATTCTTTATTAGAGGAACTTTGAAGTCATATTTTCCAAATGCGGTGTCTTATAACCGTTTTGTAGAACTTGAAAGTCGCGTATTCTTCCCTCTCATGTTCTTCCTGAATCTCCGTGCTTTTGGCAGATGTACAGGTATAACCTTTGTTGATTCAACCATGATACCAATATGCCACAATCTCAGGCGTTATGCCAACAAAGTGTTCAAAGGCATTGCCACAAACGGAAAGGGAACAATGGGATGGTGTCATGGGTTCAAGCTACATCTGGCTTGTAATGATAGAGGTGAGATAATTGCTTTTGTTCTCACTGGTGCAAACGTTAGCGACAAAGATCCAACGGTATTCGATGTGTTGGCTAAACGTCTGTATGGTAAGCTGTTTGCAGATAAAGGATATATCTCGCAAAAACTCTTCGATTCGCTTTTTGAGGAAGGCATCCAGTTGGTAACAGGACTGAGAGTGAACATGAAGAACAAACTAATGCCGTTCTATGACAAGATGATGCTACGCAAAAGATACATCATTGAAACGATTAATGACCTGTTGAAAAATACGGCTCAGATAGTACATTCACGTCACAGGTCTGTTGCGAATTTCATCATAAATATTATTTCTGCATTAGGGGCATACTGTTTCTTTGACAACAAGCCCAAGGCACTTACTGGATACGTTATCGAAGATACGAAACAGCTTAGTCTTTTCTAACATTGCATATTTTACATGAGGATTTTGTCTCAGCAACCATCCAAGATATATAGATGGTTGCCAAGCCTCTGTGTCCCTTATATAAAAACATTATAAAGCCTTTAGATAGAGCTCGTTATCCCGAACTGAGGTCTCAACTGTGCCGTAGATGGCTTCTAACATTTCTTCTTTCATCTTTCTTATGTTGTTTGAATGGTTTGTAACTTGCATCAAAGGCTAAAGCCTCTTCTGCGTTTCTTCTTTTTCTTCTTGGATGATTCATCCTCTGGGAATTGCTCAAAGGTCTGTGCATTGGCAGAAGCAAAAAGTCCAATGGAAGAAATACCGTCCCAAGGGTCCTGGCTGCTCTCCGATATGGATGGCACCTGCTCATTCTTGCGACAGCCCTGCTCATATTGCTGAGCAGAGCTGGCTCTTGCTGATAAAAGGTTCTCCGTTCCCTCAAATCTCGCATTCAGTTTGCCAAAGCTGTATTCTCGGCTAATCTGCGTACCCTTGAAGCTATATCCATCCTTGCTGAAACGGATGCCTTGTACCTTGGTTTGCTCCTTATCCATATAGACAAACTCCAAGTGAACACCTCGCTTTGCAAGTTCATTCTTGAACTTCTGCCAACTATCAGCGCCTTTCAAGGCATCCTTGACGGCATTGTGAATCTCGTATTTGGCACGCTCAGCATTGCGTAACTTGCGAGTATTAGTATTGCTCTTGTCCGTTCCGTAGGTCAGTCCATACTTGGATTTTAGAGCCTTGGTCACCTGCTCATTACGCCTGTAATCGTGGGCGTCTGATATGAGTTTGCCCTCATTGTTGATGCGGTTATATACGATATGGCAATGTGGATTGTCCGTGTTGTGATGCCTTACGATGATGAATTGGGTATCGGTGATGCCCATCATTTGCATGTATTCAAGGGCTATCTTAGCCATGAATTCATCCGTTAACCGTGGCTTGTCCCCGGGCTTGAAGCTCAAAGCTATGTGCCCTACAGGCTTCTTAATCCTTGGATTCAGTTGCCTTTGTAGCTCGAAACTTTGCGTTATCTCGGCATTCGTACCGAGCAACACGCCATCTGAGGCGATGATTTTCGCCTCGTCCTTGCCTGTAACATAGCGGATGCAACCACCAAATGAGCTGCCCTTCTTTAGCTTGCCTATCATGGTGTATCCTCCCTTCTGTTCATTCTGCTTTGATTCGGTTTGGAATTTCCTTGCCGATACTCGATAAGGACGGTTTTCAATCTTCTCAACAAGTCCACCACATACACATGAGTTTCATGGAAACCTCTCTGATGCGACAGCTTGGTAAGTTGGTTGAGATTGTTAGCCATACCGATGAGGTTCTTGGCAATGGCAACCGTCTCTGTGTTGTGTCCGCTCACCACCTCGCCGTTCAAGGCGGACTCTCGGATATACTCCGCCAACTTGCGGTTGGCTTTTCTCGCCCTCAGTCTCAATGCCTCGTAGCTTGGCTTCGAGAACTTCACCGTGACAGACTTCGACAGTTTGCGAACCCTGCCCGTAGGCGGTCTTCCGCCCTTTCTCTTGTCTTGTTCCTGTACGTTTGTCATTAGATACACTGTTTACAGTTGGTACACTCACTTTCTGCGACCGTTGGGAGCAAAATTCCTCCGCCCTCATGGTGGAGCGAGGCGTTTTGGGGTTCCCAAAACATAACCTCGCTCCCTCTCAGAACACGTTAGTTGGAACTACAGCCTTTCAGCTATCCACGTCCAAGGTCGCAGACCTTAATTCTCACAATTTGCGCCAAGCCTCGAAGTCCTCTTCATAAAGGCTTAGGTGGTGGCGCACGATGTTCTCGATGATGCCCGATACGCTCATGCGTCTCCCTCCGAGGATGCGGACGACACGATCAAGACGGTCTCGTACATCGGAACTGACGAAGACTGGCTTGCGGTCGTCAATCCTTGGAACTTGGAGGAAGGTCTGCTGATACTCCTCCAATGTCGCCTTGCGCTGCTTGCCACTGATGCGCTTCAGCGGATTCGGTGGCGATTGAGCCTCGTTCGTTGATGTTTCCTCTCTATAGGGAGTTGTTGCAGCAACTTTCTCTACAATTGCTCTCAACTCTGGGTTCTCTACATCATCATAGAGAGAATCACAACTACTTGGATTGGCTTTGTTGCCATACGTGGATGGTTTAACAAAATCCAAATACTCTTTTTCCATCAGCTCCTTTTGCTCAGGAGCCAAGACTGCATCTTTTGTTCTTGCCATAGCTTATGCTGTTTATTTGTTAGTATAGTGGTCACGGTTTGCACCATTGACCGATTGTCGGGTGCAAAGTAAGTGTACTGAGTGCAGCCATGCAACTGATTGGATGTAACGTGGCAATTTAGTTGTGGCTTGCTTATTTGCATACCGAGATAGTTGTGAGAACTTCAACGTATTTCTCAACTCATCATTGTTCATGTATTCGTTGCAGTCGTGCAAGTTTTTCTTGTTGTTTTTGGCGTTGAAGTCGGCAAACCCCGGCAACATACTGCCACAGAAATTGAAAACGCTTGTTTTTAGATTGCCGTGCCTTATCTTTGCACTCACAAGCGTGGAGCACAGCATATGCGTGGAGCTTTGCGACATATAACATAGTATTAACTTAGAAAAAAGAAAAGTATGGGATTCATCGTATTCGAGGAAGAGGCATTCAACTATCTTGATGCCCAGTTGGAGAACTTCGTGAAGCGCATGGACAGAATCCGTGAGCGCAGTGAGGACAAGACCATGAACAAGTGGCTCGACACGCAGGACGTGTGTCAGACGCTCAACATCTGCCCACGGACAGTGCAGACGCTTCGGGACAACGGAACTTTGGCTTATACGCAAATCAGCCACAAGACCTACTACAAGCCGGAGGACGTGATGGCTATCATAGCAGTAGTGGAGGACAAGAAAAAGGACATGCGTTTTCGCAAGCGCACAGGTTAGGCTGTCAATATACAACAGCCACTTTATCCAATGCAGCAAGTAAAACGAGTAACGTAAGTATCAACAATAAAACGAGACAACTATGAGCAATGAAGTAATGACAAGAAACAGCGAGTGGATGAACCACATCGTGAACCACCTCAACCGAATGGTTGACAATTTTGAACGTGCCGTGATGAACTACCGCCCCATGCTTGACGGTGAGCGCTTCATGACGGACAAGGAGCTTTGTGCCAGACTGCAACTGAGCCGAAGAACCCTGCAGGACTACCGAAACAACGGTGTCATCCCGTATATCCAGCTTGGCGGAAAGATACTCTACCGCGAGTCCGACATTCAGAAGATTCTGATGGCTAACTATCGTGAGGCGTACAGAATGAAGGGCTTGTAGGAGAAATACATGTCCTTGATGAGTGGGGTGAAATGAACAAGGCGACAACGTATAACTTACCGAGCGTGGTTGTTATAGGTTGTCGCCTCGTTTTATTGGCTATACCGAGTTGTTCGTGTTTGCCGGGTATCATTTGTGTTACCTGTATAAATCTAATACCATGCTAAAACACACTGCGGTGGTTCGCCCAAGTGGCTGGAGGCGCAAAGCCTCCAAGGAACGTTGCTTTATGGCAGGTCTATGCCATTGGATTTTTGTTTCTTTCTCGCTTGGCAATAAGCTTATCCATGTCATTTGAAATCTTCTGCTCCGTCACCTGCGCATAGACCTGTGTGCTTGTGATGTCTGCGTGTCCCATCATCTTGGCTATGCTGCCGATGGGAATGTCCTCGTTGAGCATCAAGACTCCGAATGTATGGCGGCTGGCGTGGAATCCCAACTTATTGCTTATGCCAAGCACCATTCCAAGGGTATGCACATCAAGATAGATGTCTTTCTTCTCACCCAGTGGAAAAACAGGCTTGCTGTCGTCCGTGGTATTGTAGAGCGAAAGAATCTTCTCGACTATCGGATGGAGTGGCACGAAGAACTCCACGCCTGTCTTCTCTCTTTCCTTGCGGATGAACTTCCTACCCTCGGAGTTCTCACTGATATGGTGAGGATACAGTTTCTTTACATCTATATAGGATAAGGAGGTGAGCGAGGCAAAAATGAAACATCTGCGTGCAAGCTCCGTTCGCTCGTCAGCCATCGGGGTAGAGAGCATCTTGATGAAGTCTGCCTTGCTGATATGGGTCATCTTCGGGGCTGCCTTCTTCTCATACCCTATCTTGGCTATGGGATTGAAGCGGATAATGCTCCTGTCCACTGCCTTGTACATCAACATGTTCAGCCAGAGAAGGCAATGGTTCACGTAGCTGTCGATACGTCCCTGGTCTCGTTTCAGGAATAGTTTGTATTCCTCCCCGAAATTCTCGTCTATGTCCTCAAAGGCGATGTCGTCCTTATCCAACGAATGGACAAAGTCTCTCAGGTTCTTCTGCCATGTCCGCTTGTGCAGAAAGGTTTGTCTGGCTTTTGAGGTTCGATACCATTCCACGATGGTATCACCAAAGTTCAGCAAGAACCTTCCTGTCGTGTCCTTGTCCTTCAACACAGCCTTCAGCATTTCCACGGTGATGATGCCGTTGGTGGTAAGAAGTAAGTTGTATTTATCCTTGACCTCAGCAAGGAAACTTGCCAATCGTCCGTTGTCCCTTGCGTTCCGTACCTCTCCATTCTTGGCGTTCCACTCCTGTGGGGTACAGGATATGCCTGTAGAAATGGCTGCACTTTTGCCGTCAACGGTGATGCGGCAAAGTATGTTGGCTGTTCCGTCTGCCTTCACCTTCTGTCTGTTGATGTAAGGCAAAATTGAAAATGTACTTCTGCTCATAGTTGTTGTCCTTATAATATAATAATGTAGTTGAAACTGTAAAAAGAAAAGTTGAAAGCCCTGTTCATAATGCGAGAATAAAGTCCTTCTCGGTTGCAGCGATGAACTTGTCCATGTCCTCAAACAGCTTCTTTTGGGTTACTCTCGCATACCGCTGCGTCATCTTCACATCCTTGTGACCGAGCATCTTGCAGATGGTCTCCATCGGCACACCAGCCTCCAGCGTAATGAGGCTGGCGAACGAGTGTCGTCCCGAATGGTAGGAATAGGTCTTGCTCGTTTCCGCCAACTTGCAGATGGTGATGAGATCGATACGAACACGATTCGTGCTCAGCAATGGGAAGAGGGTATCTCTTGCCTCGTCCTCGTATTTCGCCATCAGCTCCAACGCTTCGGGCAGGAGTTTCACCCTGGCAAGTGTTCCTGTCTTCTTGCGGTTATAGATGAGCCATTTGTCGCCATCCTCCAACACCTTGACATTGGCTTTCGTGATGGAAACGGTGTCTATGAAGGCTGTTCCTGCATAGCAGGCGAAAAGAAACAGGTCACGGCTAACGGATAGTCTTGGCTTGTCTTCGGGTAGTTCCGCATCACGGATTTTTATGAAATCAGACATGCTGAGAGCCTTGGGTGTCGTAACCTTTGGAGTGCCAACCCGATAATGGGCGAACAGCAGGTTCTTGCACAAGCCTCGCTCAAAGGCGATGCGGCACATCTTCTTGAAGAGCGACACATAGATGGTGATGGTTCCTGATGAAAAGCCTTTCTCGTCAAGCAAGTAATGGTGAAAGTCACTGATGAAAGGCTCAGTCAACTGTCCGAAAGCCAAGTCTGCCAACTTGTATTTCTCACTGATGAACTCGGCAAGGTTCTTGCGAATCTTTCTGTAAGTCCAGACACTGCTCTTCGACATATCGATGCCCTCATGGGTGCTGAGTTCACTGATATGCTCGTCCACGAAGGAGAGAAGGGTGGTCTGTGTCTTGACGCTGCCCTGCAAAGCCTCCTTGACATCCTTAGCCTCGAAGTCTGTTCTCTTTTCCACAAGCACATCGAAAGCCTTTTGGATGGAAAGCAACAACTGCTCGATGTCCTTGTTGGTCTCCACGGCTTCCTTGCTCTTGCCCTCCAATCGGCTGGCACGAGGATTCCAAAGCGATGGAGTGCAAGACAACTTGCAGGAGAACTGCGCCATAGTCCTGTTCACCGTGATGCGTCCCATGATGGGAGCTTTTCCATTCTTGTCCATTCCGCTCTTTTTGAGGTAGAGCAACACCTTGAATTTTTCGATTTTCATAACGCTTACATTTTGAGTGTGCAAATATAATCATTTTGTAAGCGTTCCTTGATACGCAAAACATTGAGAATCAGTGCAATAAAATCCGTTGATGCACAAAGTTGCCTTTCCGCATTGTTACCTGCTTTGCATAGGTAACTATGGCTCACGATTTAGTAACTGAACTACTTCAATATTCCTCACTCGCTTGCTTTATGTCGATTTGGCAACTTTGTGCAAATCTACTCATTCCCAACTGTTTACGTTCCAACCTCTCTTATTCTCCTTTGGCTGCTTTAGAGCTTTATGTTAAAGAAAATAACTCATCGTTTTGCGGGTCATAACTCATAGCTTTGTGATGAGATAGTCATAGTTTTAGGGGCAATGAAAGTATGCATCTCGATACCGCTAAAAAATCGATTACAAATTACAATTTCAGTTATTACAGTTTTATTTTGACCCAATATCACGCTTTTAAAATGTAAGTATAGAAAAGTATATATAAATATATAATTATATATATTTATATATAAATATTTGTAGTAACAGATTGTTACTACCTTCAAACCCTTATACCCCTCAGGAAAAAACTGTAATAACTGAAATTGTAATTACCGTAATACAAATAATCTTCAAAAATCCTTGGTTGTTTCAAAAACATTTCGTACCTTTTATTGGTACAGTGACTCCTAATCACATACTATGTTGGTGGATTGTATTTTTCCTTGGGAGCTAGCAATTGTAACAAGGTTAGGTCTGCCATTACAACTTCCGTTTTAATTTTGTCAATGACTTCTCTGTCGTGTTTATTAAATCTTTCTGATTGAGCAAGAGCATGGGCGAGTGTTGCCTCTGCATGTCTTAGCATTTGTAAGAACCATAGAAGGTTGTTTGATACTTCTGTCATGTTACTAACCATTTTAAATTTCAATAAATATAGCCGCGAAGTTATAGAGAAAAGTTCGTTTTTCCAAATGCCTTAAACTATATTATGTTATTCGCGCATATTTTAAAATTAGACATTAACCTCAAATCCGCAACCTATAGGGTTTCGTGGGAATTTACTTGTAAAACGACCAAAATTCTTTTATTGTACATATTCCTTGGGCCTAACAGAAACGTCGTAAACACAAAATTCCCTTACCCCATAAAGCGACTTGAGGTAATACGCCGGTTTAACCAGAAAAGCATGACCTTTAACCAAAGTCTGTCTTGAACAGGTTGGCATAAGCATAGTTGTCTGAATAAATGTTCAATACATGCCTACGTGACGTCTTAATCCATTTTGCAGGAACAGAGATGAACTTGAACACAAAGGTCTTGATTCTGCTGGTGGCACGCAATCCAAATTCATGGGTTTTCAATCTCTGCATAATAGCTTTGTAGAAGTTTCTGATGAGAGCTGTCATAAGCAGGAATACAGTATTCTGTGCCATGAACGATTTTGGCAACCGATTCCAGCCAAAGCCATTGTTCCTGTCATCGAAGATGCGTTCCTTGCCACCACGAAGATTGTAGAATTCCACGATGTCTCTTGCACTCGACTTGTAATCGTTAGCCAGTATACATCTGTAGGTATATTCGCCTTCCCAAATGTCAAGGTCTCCATCTATTCGCCTTTGTCTCTGTATGACAAGACGATACGGTTTTCCTTTCCATTTCTCAACAAGGATGGAATTCAGCTCAAATTCAATACCGTTGATTTCAGTTGGATGAAGAGACAAATGTTTCATCAAGTGAGTTGTAACATCCTCAATACATGAGCCGCCACAAAGATATACGCACATCAGAGAGCGTAGAATTTCGCTATATTGATAACCAAACATAGTGCATCTCAATCCCAAGGTGGAATCTATGGTTTGAGCTAAAAGAGCATCAAATTGCTCCATAATAGAAAAAATTCCTCCAAAAGGAGTGAGTTTCTCAGATTTTATTTGTATCTTTGCCATGTCATATTAGAGTTTTGCTTGTCTTCTTTTCGCAACACTAAGGTAAGTGAAAATTCTGACATGGCAAAATCCTGGGTAGCTTTTTGTTGCTCAGGCACTTATAAATAATATTAAACTATAGTGTTGCGGAATTAAGGAACATGAAAAAAAACAGAAAAAAGCAAATCGTAGTTTTGTGTATAGCTTTAGTTTGCATCTTCATCTTGGTGTTCTCATTGTCCCATAAATCAGCTACAAAAGGTAGCGCGAATCCTCCATTAACAGATGTTTTGACTGATAGCATTTCTCAGATTGTCTCGGCTTGTCCTGGTGAAATTGGTGTGGCGGTTATTATTAATAACACAGATACGGTTAGTGTTAATAATAAAAGCATTTATCCTATGATGAGTGTATTTAAGGTTCATCAGGCATTAGCTCTTTGCAATGATTTTGACAAAAAAGGCCTTTCCCTTGATACCTTGGTAAAGATAAATAGGGAAAAACTTGATCCAAAGACATGGAGCCCTATGATGAAAGATTATTCAGCACCAGTTATATCGTTGACAGTAAGAGATCTGTTGCGCTATACTCTTTCCCAGAGCGACAATAATGCAAGCAATATCATGTTTAAGAATATGCTCAATACTGCACAAACAGACAGTTTTATAGCGAAACTCATACCACATTCGAGTTTTCAGATAGCTTATACAGAAGAGGAAATGTCCGCTGACCATGACAAAGCTTACTCTAATTACACATCTCCTCTTGGTGCTGCAATGTTGATGAATCGTTTGTTTACAGAAAGTCTTATCAGTAATGAGAAACAAGATTTCATTAAGAATGCATTGAAAGAATGTAAAACAGGTATAGATAGGATAGTAGCTCCACTTCTTGATAAAGAAGGGGTTGTAATAGCACATAAGACAGGTTCTGGTTATGTCAATGAAAATGGTATTCTTGCAGCTCAGAATGATGTAGCCTATATATGTCTGCCTAATAAGGTCTGCTATACCTTAGCTGTATTTGTTAAGGATTTCAAGGGAAATGAATCACAAGCGTCACAATTTGTTGCGCATATATCAGCGGTAGTATATTCTTTATTAATCAATACTGCGTTAAATTAATATTTAATCGTCTGTAAATCAATAACTTATATTAAGAAATGCTCATGAAAACTTAACTATAAAAAGTTGGTCAAGTCGCTGATTTTCAGTAACTTTGTAGATCACGACAAATACAATATTACATGAATACAGGACTTGACCAATATATGGATATCTTTAAAGATGCAGTTGAAGATTCAGCTGCAAAGATAACAAAAAGTTTCGAGAAAATACTCATCGAGGTGATAATTTTGTTCATGGTAATACCAAGAAAGATAAATTTCACCCAAATGGGGAGGTATGGCTTGCATGTTGAGCAAACCTATCGCAACGCATTCGGCTTGAAAAAGTCGAAGTGCATTGATTGGCTCAAACTTAATGTCTCACTTGCCAAGCGCTTCTTGGGTAAACAGGGAAGATGGGCTATTGCCATTGATCCCAGCTACATCAGTAAAGCTGGCAAGAAAACACCACATATCGGTCGTTTTTGGTCAGGATGTGCTCAGTCTGTTAAACATGGTCTCGAAATCATGGGTATTGGACTCATTGATATTGATACCAAAGACTGCATGATGTTAAGAGCCCACCAGTCGCTAAATAATAAAGAACTGAGTCTTAGAAACAAGACTATGGTAGATTTCTATATCAGCGTCATTAAGCGTTACCGCAAGGAACTTCTTAAACTCTCAACCCTCATAGTTGCAGATGCTTACTTCTCTACAAGTACATTTGTTAATGGGATAAAGAAAGAAGGCTTCTCTTTGATAAGCCGCTTTCGTGACAATGCTTGTCTCTTTTATGTCTATGCTGGTCCACGTACTGGAAAACGTGGTCGCCCCAAGACCAAGGATGGCAAGATTAATATGAAGAATCTTGACCTCACTCGAATGGAGAAGATGGAGATGAAAGATATAGAAGGAACAGCTTATACTTTGATAGCCTATTCCAAGGCACTCAGGTGTAAAGTTAGACTTGTCATCTGGCAGATGCCAAATGGCAAGAAGAAACTATTCTTCTCTACAGACACCTCACTTTCGGGTGAAGAAGTACTTCTTTATTATAGAACCAGGTTCCATATCGAATTTTGCTTTCGTGACGCCAAAGGCTATACTGGTCTTATGGACTGCCAGGCTCGCGATAAGTGGAAACTCGATTTTGCTTTCAATGCTTCGTTCACATCACTAAATGTTGCCAAGGTAACTATGAAGGAGATGGGAATGGAATATTCTATGTCTTCATTCAAGTCACTGATGACCAATATTTATCTGGTGAAACGAATTTTTAAAGCAAGTGGGTACACCCCGAACCGAACTTTAATTAGCAAGATTTTCAAAGATCTCTCGTGCTTACAGCGTATAGCTGCTTAGCACATTATTGAATTATTAACGAACTATTGATAAATAAATACCTAAAAAAAAGAAAGTAAAATATGATGAAATCGGAGACCAACTGTCCCCTAAGGGTGTATTCCCTTATAGTTCTCCTGGCATTTGCTTGTACCAGCAAAATTGTTAGCGCAAACAAATTCTAACGTCCTCTACTAAGGAACGAGCGACAAAGAACTTAATTTCTAACTAATATAAATTTCGAATTATGGGGAGATTTATAATCAAGCTCTTGCGCTTGATACTGAAGTATGGGCGATTCGGCCTTTTTTGCGTGGTCATTCAATTGAATGGCAACAGCAAGTTTATTGAGTATACTTACAATTTGAGGCGTTCCCTCCTATGGATATGAGCATACACGCACACTTACTGGTAGATGTTGCCATGCAGGAAAGAGATTATCATGATGCGCTCGTATTACGTCGATACTTGGAGACCTTTAACAGAATAGACAATCATTTGGTTGAAGCTGAACTTCCTAGGCTTGATGCTTATATCGCCACTCTGGATGGCTATTATGAATACCTGGAGCAAAGGAATAGAAAACCATTAAAGAATGGTACCAGAGTCGGCCGAAAAAGAGAGTACCTTTTTGTGACAGATGAAGCATCTTCTTTAAAAGATGAAGAGACGACCGCCGAGCAAGCCTCTTTATTTATAGAATTTCTCACCCTAAATGGCCTGGATTCATTGCGTACCAGTGCGAGCAAGTCTTCACCAATGAATATCGCAATATTTGCGTTTATCAGATATTGGAGAAGAAAGGGCATCCTGGCACCGCAGCATATCGTTAGTGCCAATGCCATTTATAGATTTCTTACTGAAGATTGCAATATACGAAGAGAAGCTACGATTAAATCGTTCTACAATGTCTTCAATCATTGCGAGGACATTCAGAATCAAGAAATGGATGATAAAGTGGCAGATTTCTTTGCCCAGAGATGATTTTTTTGTGGGATTAATAATTAATCCTATTTTTCCTATTTTTCCCAAAGGTGTTTTTGCCCTATCTTTGCACCCGTAATCAGGCAAGTAAAGTCTGGTTGCGGGCGTTTTTTGTTTATAGGAATCCGGTACCGTTCCTGAAACTGAAATTTGGCGAATATCTCGCAGTCCAACTCATAAACATTATATATAAATATGGAAGGAAACGCTTATGTGTTGTATCATCCGCAGTATGGCGGATTGAGAGTGGTGAACAACGAAGAAGGATTGTTCTTTTGCATCGAGGACCTGGTTGCCATCACAGATATCGGCAGAGATAAACTGTTCCCAGTATTAGCCGACACGGAGGGAAAAGTGGTAGAAATATACGTGGAAGCGGAAACCAAAAAGGTTCCGAAGGATTTTAAACCTCGTTTGTTTTTCGGTGAATTCTTTGGCAATGCTGACAAGGTAAATCGAAATAGTAAATTGGCTTGGAGAAGTATGACATTCGTAGACTCTCAGGTGGTGAGAGATATGACGATAGGCTGTTCGAAGGATCCTGAGCGTAAGTTGTTTTACAAGTGGGTCAAGGATTTTATCCAGCCTGTGATGGAGGACGAGGACAGATGTTGGTGTCATGAATGTGTCATGATGAAAAGAGTCTGTTATGACCCTCTGAAAAAGCCGATGGACATCCGATATGCTGCCGACGGCCTGTATATCAACGATACGCGAATCAACTAACATTATTCATCTTTTAAACAAGTGATTACAATTATGAAACAAGCAGCAAAGAAGCAGCTCCTCAACGCCCAGAAGGTGGACGGAGCCATTATCAGTGAGGAAAACGGTACCATCGCCTTCCGCAAGGCGCCATGGAACGATACCGAGGTTATCTGCGAACAGCCTAAGGTGATACCGGGCAGAATGGTATGCTCTGGCGAGAAGGGAGGCGACGTGCTCGACTTCAAGCCTTACGAGCGTACGGGCGAGAAGCTTTTCGAGGAAATCTTCAAGACCAAGCATGCCGTGGTGCGCACCACCAAGCGCACGGTGCAAGTGAACTATACCTTTAGCCGTGACCTGGACAAGCAGGACATGCTGCGCTACCTCAAGGTAGAGCACAAGGAACTGATTGCCGGATTCAAGGAGAAATTATAAATTACAGAACTTTCGCATGTGGGGAAGTTAAGGGAAGTTAGGGAAGTTAGAGGGAAGTTAAGGGACAAATGTCCTACGTTTTATGCAAAATAACTATTGTCTCTTCACTTCCCGAACGACCGTAGGGAGTGATAACTTCTTTAACTTCTTTAACTTCTGAACTTGCGAAATCATTCAACATTCAAAAAATGGAACATATTATAGCATATAATCCGTACAAGAATGGCAATAAGGGGAGCGTAAGCTCCCAGCCACTCTCGGTCTACGACAAGACCATCGCTTATCCCTGGATGGCAGACCTGGTAGCTGCCATCCGTGGGGGTAACGATGAACTGAAGAAGCAGCTGCCTTTCCGCTGCGCTCACTACTACCAGTTCCGAGACAACAGACGCTCGCAGAAGAACGCCGTGCCCGAAAGCTTCCTCTTCCAGACCACCATCGATGTGGACGACAAGGAATATGTGGACAAGGCGATAGAGAAGGCACGAGAGCTGAACTGCAGCGACACCATCTGGAACGGAGCCTTGCTGCACCTGGAGTACTCAGCCCGCAAGAAGTTGCACATCGACATCCGCATGCCCGTCGGCATGACTATCGAGGAGACGCAACGAGCCTATTGCGAGGCACTGGGCGTGCCCTACGACGAGAGCTGCATCACGCCAGAACGCATGCTCTTCATCACCGACAAGGCGTCGGAAATCTATCGCTCGCCCCATTGGTACGAGGTGCTGCCACAGGAAGAACTGAAGAGGCGCAGACAAGCCTACCTGGACCGTGGGCTTGCCATCGACGGACGAATCCAGCAAGGCACCCAGCCTAAACCACTCAACATTCAACATTCAAAACTCAACACTCAACAAAATGTTCAAGACCATCGACTTCCGGGCTCTGACAGCCATCACGCTGTTTCTTCTGGCTCTGCTATTCAGCCTGCCCAACCTTGTGATAGCAATGCTGCTCATGCTGTTTCTCATGGCTCTGCTGGAGGCTATCAGATTCCTGACGGATTACCAACCTCTGGTACCGCCAGCGAGAAGAGCCTGATAGCCTTCGACCTCTTCACGGAGTCGGCAGGACTGAAGAATGTGAATATCGATACCGAGGGCTCTCGCCACTCCTCACTTCTTGCCATCATGAGCGCAGGAGCGAGCAGGGTGATGAGCGAAGAGGAGCTGAGAAGAGTAGTGGCAGTGAAGATGCCTAGCTTCGCCCAAGAGCGTGACTGCCAGCAGCTGATCCATGACTTCTATGAGAAATATGGAGACAGTTCGAAGCCATTCTCTAGAGATGTGATCCGCATCAATGCGCAAGCAGAGAAGCAAGCGACTCTCTTAACTCCTAATTCCTCACTCCAAACTCCTAACTGTGAAGATGATTACCCCGCTCCGCCCGAGATGCCGAAGAAGCTGCCTAAGCTCGTGGAGCTCCTCGTGTCTCAGACACCGGATGTCTATAAGCCTGCCGTAGCCCATGCCATCTTTCCTCCGCTAGCCACCCACCTCTGCCGCACCTATTTTAATTACATCGACAATGTGGAGCATGAGGCTACGCTAATGTGTTGTCTCTTAGCTGGTACGGGCGCAGGAAAGAACTGCGTGCAGATGCCTATCAACCTGATTATGGAAGACATCAGAAAACGAGACAAGGATAACCTGAAACGAGAGAAGGAGTGGAAGGATGAGGTGACAAGAAAAGGTGCTAACAAGGATAAGCGTAAGCGACCTGAAAACCTCGTGATCCAGGAGATAGACGCCGATATGACCAACCCTGCCTTCGTGATGCGTACCGCTGAGGCGCAGGAGCATTTCCTCTATACTGCTCTCAACGAGATAGACCAGTTTGATAACTTAAGGGGCATTGGCAACCAGCAGTTTCGTATCATGTGCCTCGCCTTCGACCCTGGTAATCAATATGGACAAACCCGAGTGGGCACGCAGAGTGTTACGGAGCGAGTAACCATCCGATTTAACTGGAATGCCTCGACCACCATCAACAAGGGTATCCGATATTTCTCCAAGGTATTGACCGATGGTCCTATCTCCAGAATCAACTTCTGTACTATCCCAGAGCGTGAGATAGGAGCCGAGATGCCTGTCTATGGCACATACGATGACACATTCAGAGAGAACTTAAAACCCTATATCGAGCATCTTAACATGGCTTCTGGTACTATCAATTGCCCTGAGGCTTTCGCCTTGGCACAGAAGCTGAAAGAGGAGAATGCCGACTTTGCCCGTATGAGCCAAGACAGGGTTTACGAGAACCTCTCGTTCAGAGCCAATGTCATTGCCTATCTGAAGGCTTGCGTGCTCTATGTGGCGAATGGTTGCCAATGGGAATCCGAGATAGAGGAGTTTGTGCGCTGGAGCGAGCAGTATGACCTGTACTGCAAGATGAGATTCTTCCGAGATGCTATCGTGAAGGCGGAGCAGGAGGGAGTGAAGTCGAGCAAAAGAGGGCCTTCCAATATGCTGCAACTTCTGCCAAATGAGTTCTCTTATCAGCAGGCTGAGCAGTTGAGAAGCGACTTGGGGCTGGATACCAAGGGCACCCGACGGATGATAGCCACATGGGTGTTCAGAAAGTATATCGTGAAAGTGGAGGCAGGCGAACAAGGCGTTAATGCTGGTAATGACAAAGCTGATAACAGCCATTGCAATTACAATTACGGTAATTACAGTTTTTATCGCAAGCTATGTTTTCTCAAAAAAGAATCTAAATAGAAACAATTATGGAAATCGTACTCAAAAGAATAGCTAAGCAGAATACTTACACCATAGGGCGTATGTATATCCTGAAGGACGAGGAGGTGGAGCGCAAGGTGAACTATACGCTCAATAAGGACCAGAAGCGCAGCTTCTGCCATGTGGTAGATGTGGACAAGCTGGACGGGGAGCACTACTTCTGCGATACCCTGGAGCCAACGTGGCGCAACCTGCTGGGCATCACCCTGTTGCCCCAAGAGGAGAATGTGCGTCTGGGGCGAGTGTCGGAGAAGAAGGCGCAGAAGATGAAGGGCAAGACTGCCATACCCGAGGGCACTTATCCCGTGCTCATCACCAAGTCGCCGAGATTCAAGCAGTGGCTGCCCCTGCTGCAGGGCGTTCCTGGCTTTGAGGGCATCCGCATCCATGCCGGTAACTACCCCGATGATACGCAGGGCTGCATCCTGCCGGGCGAAAACAAACTCCGAGGCATGGTGGTAAACTCTCGCATCTGGCTGCATCGCCTCGTCAATGCCATCACGGCGGCGAGAGACCGAGGCGAGAGCATCTGGATCACCATCATCTAGTAGCCGAAGTTCTCCGAGCGGCGGCATTGCCTCTAATGCAGCCCACGCTCGGAGAGCGAGGGCTGCTACCTATGTGTGTCGGGTATGTTTGACACCTCTCACGGCCTGGCTCTCTAACGGATTCTCCGGCCAGAAATGCTTAGGGTATCGGCGCTTCAGTTCTTTGCGGACTTCGAAGTAAGTGCCTTGCCAAAAACTTGCGAGATCCTGAGTAAGCTGAACGGGCTTGAAGCCGGGAGATAACAACTCAAGCAGAAGGGGCTGTCTGCCAGCATCGACAGTGGGAGTTGATGTCATTCCGAAACACTCCTGAAGCCGCACACTCAGAACCGGAGCTTCGGCCCCCAAGCGATAATCGATGCGGATGTTGCTGCCCGATGGCACACGGATGTGGGTGGGAGCAAGGTGGTCTATTTCCTGCTGAAGGTCGTAAGGAAGGATGTTCCAAAGGATTTCGCACAGGTTGAGTTTCTTCAGCTCAGTAACAGAAGTCTTCATCTTGCCACCTTCTTCGAGATAGAAAGGGAGCCACGCTCGGGCTGTTGTCAGGAGATGCTCTGTTGACAGGTCGGGAATCTCCAGTTCCGGATGCCATTCAGCTACTTGCGCCACGCGCTGTTGCAGACGATGAACGGATTCGTTCCAATCGAACATGCTGAGTCCGTCTTTTCTGGCAGCTTCGCAGATAATGTCTGAAACTGTCTCTCGGCTGGCATTCTGTATCGGCTTGCTGTCTATGATGAGCGCTCCTATCCGTGTTTCCTGTTGCATCTTTACTGCCAGCGCTTTGCTGTCCCATGAAATATTCTCGCAGGTTTGTGCCGGCAGGTTCTTCCAGTTGACGGGGGCTGAGAGAAATACCCTTCCTTTCCGTCCCTGCCCAGAATTGGATGATGAGGTTGAGGATAGGTTGAGTGATGCGATGGCAAGCCATTCGTTTGCTGCCATGCTGTCGCACGGGTCGATGAAAATCGTGTTGCCATTCGACATCTTGAAGTTGCCCGCATGGTCGGTGGCATGGGCGATGCGCTCAGGGTAGGCTAGGGCGATGAGATGGCCCACTTCCTCAGCATCAATTGGCTCGTTGTCTTCCCTGATACGCAGCATCTTCCTGTATTCCTGGGCAATCTGAGCGATACGGTTCCAACGCCCCAGATTCTTCTTGCAGCGTGCGGAACGGAGGATAGAAAGGCGGAGCGTCATGTCTGAATCTTCATTTTCGCCCATCGGGTCTTTCTCTTCTAGCAGAGCAGCAATGTCGCAGGCCAGGGCTTGGCTCGCCGGAGAATCGCTGCTGATCATCATCTTGGCAATGCGCGGATGACAAGGAAGTTGAGCCATTCTGCTGCCTTCTGCGGTGATGCTGCCACTGAGAGCGTGAGCATCATGATCAGGAGTGAGGGCGTTGAGCGACATAAGAAGTTGCTGTGCCAATACGAGGTTGCCCTTGGGAGGAAGGGTGAGCCAAGGCAGCAGTTCCGGTTTGTTTTCCCCGAAAGCTGCAATGTCGAGAACCAGCGAAGAGAGATCTGCATCCAGTATTTCGGGCAGCCGTTGTTCTGGCATCAGATGTTCCGAGATCTGTGTCCAAAGCCGGTAACATACGCCTGATGTGATTCTGCCCGCACGCCCCCTTCGTTGCGTAGCCATGTCCTGACTGATACGAACGGTTTCGAGATGGCTCAAGCCTGTACGGGCATCATAAACCAGTTTTCGGCAGAGTCCGGAATCCACAACGATTCTTACTCCTTCGATGGTGAGAGAAGTTTCGGCGATAGGAGTGGCCAGTACGATTTTCCGTTCACCCGGTTTGGAAGGAGCGATTGCGAGTCGCTGCTTTTCAGGCGAAAGGTTACCGTATAGCGGGTAAAGAGTGGCTGAGGGCAGGACAGAGCGAAGCTGTTCTTCGCATTTCATGATTTCTCCCTGTCCCGGCAGAAAGGCAAGAATGTCGCCTTCCTGGTTTCTGAAAGCCTGACAGATTGTGGCTGCCATTTCCTGCGCTACCTGATATCTGTCGATGTCGTGGTCTGCATAAATGGTTTCTATCGGAAACATTCTGCCTTTACTCTCGATAAGCGGAGCCTGAAGTGCCTGACAGATGATAGAAGCATCGATTGTTGCTGACATGATAATGAGCTTCAGGTCGGGGCGGATGATTTCCTGTGTTTGCCGGGCCAGCGCTAACGCCAGATCGGAATTGATGCTGCGCTCATGAAACTCATCAAAGATGAGGCACGAAACGCCTTCGAGTGTAGCATCATTGACCAGCATTCGGGTGAGAATGCCCTCGGTAAGGACTTCGATGCGTGTTTCATCCGAAACCTTGCTTTCGAATCTTACCCGATAGCCGATGGTTTTGCCCACGGGCTCTCCCAGAATCTGCGCCATCCGTTCGGCAATCTGGCGAGCAGCCAGGCGGCGCGGTTCGAGCATCAGAATCTTACCCTGACTTTTAAGATGATCATGGATGAAGCCTTCCAATGCCTGATCACTCATGCCCCGCAGAATGGTGAGCGGGAGGAGGGTAGATTTACCGGCTCCAGGAGGAGCTGTAATAACAAGGTTAGCCGACTCCATCAATGCTTCATTGACAGAGTCGGCTATCTGGTAAGCTGGCAGATGACCAGCCTGCTGTTCTATTCTATCTAAGTTCATTTCTTCTTATTTCACAAACTTCAGATTTCTTTTATTTCACAAATTTCAGAATCTCTTTACTCTTTCTGCCCTTTTTGGCAGGAATCGGCATGAAGCCTTCTGTGAGTCCTGTTTTATCTGTCATGGCCTGGAAAACGGAGGCGGCATAGGAAGAGAGTTTCTTCTCTGCCAGTTCTTGCTTGATAGCATCCTCATCATAATCATCAGCATAGAGGAGAGTGTGTAAATCGTCAAGATATTTTTGCGGAATATTCTGATGCGGCATGCGGCTTTTTATCTGCATAATCTGTGCGATGATTGCCTGTTTGGTTTGGGCAGCGATGGCTTCTGCCTTTTGCTGCTCGAAGACTGCCAGCGTCTCCTCATCCGTCTCCTGCCAGTTTTGCATCATGGCTTCAGTGTTGGTAAGATGACTGTAGCCTGCATAGCGAATCAGGGCGATGCGCTTGTTCCAACCTTTCTTTTCCAGATAGTTTTTCTCCATAGGGGTAGTAGCTACTATGAGGTTGGCTTTGGCGTACATGGCTTTCTGATACATAGAGTGTTGCAGTGAACGCTTCAAGTAAGGGTTCTTGCAGTTTCTCTCAGAAATATCGCCTAGTGGACAAACGATGTAGGGAATGTCCATCTGCTTTGCTTTCTTGGCTATCTGGGCTCCCTGCCATGTCCATGCTCCTATAACCAACACAATGTCGGCATCAACCAGACTGTTGGTGATGTCGAGCTGTTTATTCAAGGCTTCGATGTATGGAAGATACATCTTCAGCAACTTCTTATGGTTGGAAATGAACAAATATACTTTCATCGTTCTGTCGGTTATTTTTAACTGTTATTATTCTGATAGACTGTTACTTCCTTTTTGCCCTGTCTAGAGTTTATGAGAAGTGAAATCGTTTTTGTCAGCCCGCCAATAGCGCAATTTGGTAGCCAGATTTCTCCAGATAATTCCATATTCGAAGAATGGCAGTTTGAACATCGCTATTCCGTCATCAAAGTGTTTGATGGCCTTGTTGGCTATCAGCATTCTCACGATGAACAGCAGGAGGAAACTGAAACCTGCGCATCCTGTAAGAATCCAATTCTTCATGAGGATAGAGTAGGCTGCAACGGCCAGTGTTGCTATCAGGCTGAGATGTGGCATGAGATGGTCAAAGAACATGAGGGTTCGCATGGAACCGGCTCTTTCCAAACTCTTGCGTGAAGCCTGCAGATAGAGGTGGGCATTGTGCCAGCCCTTGTTCGATGGTGCTTCGCGGATGAGCCATGCATCGCAATCCAGTTCTGTAGCTGTATCGCCACAATGGGCATACTTGTTGACGAGAAAATCGTATTCGCCGCGAACATATTCCAGGTTGCCCTGATAGCCCTGTTCCTTCATGAAGTCGCTCTTGCGGAACGCTACGTTTGGCATGTGGCTGCGATAACCATAGGTCTGCTGGGCACGGCGCAAAACATAGTAAGCCTTGCGGATGCTGTCGAAACGGCGTACGCTCTTGGTTTCCTCATCAAGGGCTACATATCCCAATACCAGATGGTTGGGGTCCTGACATTGACGGACCATGGTTTGCAGCCACTTGTCGTTGCTTGGGCGGCAATTAGGTTCTGTCAAAATAATCCATTCATGTTTGGCTGCCTTCACACCCAGTGTAATCTGCAATTTCTTGCGGCTCATGTAGCGTGAACTCTCAGGAATGTAAGTATAATACAGATGAGGGTTCTCGGCTGCTGTTCGCTTCAGAAAATCCTGTGTCTCGCCATCTGTACTCTGGCAGACTACGATTACCTGATAGTCGGCAGCGTACTGCTGACGCAGGAACATAGGGAGATTCCTCTCCAATTCAGTAAGATTATCGTGTGCGGTAATGAGTATACTGACAGGAGGTTGATTCTCTGCCGTTTCTGTTTTTTGAAAGCGCAACGAGCGCAGAAATGGATTTATCAGCGATCCGAGAACCGCCAATAAAACCACCACTGCGCCTGCTATTATAGTAGTTGTACTAATGATCATCATTTTCTTTTTCTCGTAATATAGAAAGCTAGAGAAAGGAGAATCCTATAAACTCTTAACTTTTAACTTTCAACTATATTAAAAGTCTTCTGTAATATACCCCTTTGGCAACTGGCGACAGTTATACTGGCTCGCCATAATCTCACCATAGGCTCCGGCTGAGCGGAGGGCGATGAGGTCGCCGCGATGGGCTTTGTTGATGTCGACAGCCTTGCCGAAGACATCGCTTGATTCGCAGATAGGACCTACTACGTCGTAAGTTTCTACAGGTTCATCGCTTGAGATGTTTTCAATCTTATGGTAAGCCTGATAGAGAGCAGGACGGATAAGGTCGGTCATTCCTGCATCCACAATGGCAAACTGCTTGGCTGTGCCCTGCTTGATGTAGAGTGTCTTGGTGATGAGAGAACCCATCTGACCCACTACAGCGCGACCTAACTCGAAGTGAAGCTTCTGACCATCGCGCAACTTCAGTTTCTTTGCGTATGTATCGAAATAATCCTTGAAATTAGGGATTGGCTGTCGGTTTGGATGATTATAGTCAATGCCCAATCCGCCTCCCACATTGATGTTCTTCACAACGATGTGATGTGCTTCAAGCTGGTTCTGAAGTTCGTTGATACGGTTGCAGAGTGCCTCGAAATCCCCCATGTCGAGGATCTGGCTTCCGATGTGGAAGTGCAGTCCGAGGAACTGGATGTTCTTCATCTTGGCAGCCTCTTCGATTACGGCTTCCATGTCGCGCATGGCAATTCCGAACTTGTTTTCTGCCAGACCTGTTGTGATGTTTGCATGCGTATGGGCGCCGACATCCGGATTGATGCGGAAACAAACCTGCGCAATCTTATTCTGTTTTTCAGCCAGTTCATTGATGATTTCCAACTCCGGAATACTCTCTACATTGAAGCAGAAGATGCCTTTCTCCAATCCGAGGTTGATTTCCCAATCGCTTTTGCCTACACCAGCGTAAACAATCTTGCTGGCTGGAAATCCGGCTTTGATGGCTGCCTGAATTTCTCCTCCGCTCACACAGTCGGCTCCTAAACCAGCCTGACAGATGATATTGAGCACCTTAGGGTTAGCATTTGCCTTTACGGCATAGTGCACTTCAAATCCCTCGTGCTTGCCAGCCTCTTCATTGATGGTTTTCAATGTCTGGCGCAACACATTGGTGTCGTAATAGTAGAACGGAGTCTGTATCTCCTGAAACTTATCTATCGGAAATGTACCTTTCATTTCACTTAATCTTAAATTAATACCTTATTATAGTTAAATCAGAATATCCAATTTATAGTAAATCAGAATATCCAACGAAGAGTGGATAGGAAGCATTACATACGAATTCTTCACTTTTCACTCTTCGTTTTCATTTGCTTTACTTCTTCTCGAACAATACGTTGCTCAAGTTCTGTAATGCCTGCTTCTTATCTTTCTCTCTGATGAGGAATGAGATGTTGTAGTTAGAACCACCATAAGAAATCATGCGTACAGGAATGTTCTTCATCGCATCGGTAGCGATGGTCTCGAAGCCAACGTTGCTCCAGTCCAAATCACCTACAACGCAGATGATGCACATATCAGAATCTACAGTTACTGTACCATATTTCTTCAGCTCGTTTACGATGTCGTTAAGATGAGAATCATTATCAATACTCATGCTGACACCCACCTCTGAAGTAGCAATCATATCAATTGGAGTCTGATAGCTCTCGAAGATTTCGAATACCTTGCGTAGGAAACCTGTAGCGAGCAACATGCGGCTACTCTTGATTTTGATGGCTGTGATGTTGTCCTTGGCAGCAACAGCCTTGATCTTGCCGCGTACGATGACATTGTCGATGATTGTACCGTCGGCCTTAGGATCCATGGTGTTCTTCAAGCGTACAGGGATGCCTGCATACTTAGCTGGCTGAACACAGGTAGGGTGGAGAATCTTGGCACCGAAGTAAGCCAACTCTGCAGCCTCCTCGAAGTTCAACTGGCGTACTGCCTCAGTGTGCTCTACGACACGAGGGTCGTTGTTGTGCATTCCGTCGATATCGGTCCAGATCTGAATTTCGTCAGCTGGGAGAGCTGCACCGATAAGAGATGCGGTGTAGTCGCTACCGCCACGCTGCAGATTGTCAACCTCGCCGTATGCGTTGCGGCAGATGAATCCCTGAGTGATGTAAATCTGATAGCCCTGGTTCTGCTCCATGATAGCAGCCAACTTCTCCTTGATGTACTGAGGATCCGGTTCTGCGTTCTTGTCAGTGCGCATAAAGTCTAATGCACTGAGCAATACAGCCTTTACACCCTGTTCCTTCAAGTAGTTTACAACCATGTTGGTGCTCATCATCTCGCCCTGAGCCACGATGCTCTTCTCCTCGAAAGAAGTGAAGAGGTCTTTGGTGAATGAGCGGAGATAGTTGAATTCGCCCTGCAAGAACTCACGAGTCGTATTTTTCATCTCCTCGGTAGAGTAGAGTTCTTCTACATGCTGCATGTATTTCTTCTCCAAGTTGTTGATTACCTCGTTGGCGCCCTCTGGATTCTTCTTGTAAAGATAGTCAGAGATTTCAACGAGAGAGTTTGTTGTACCGCTCATCGCAGACAATACGATGAAAGTTGGTTCACCTGATTCTGTAACCAAAGAGGCTACTCCCTTCATGCGCTCTGGTGAGCCTACAGAAGTACCTCCGAATTTCATTACCTTCATAGTCGTAATTTTATTTAATTATTTCACTTAATTATCTTCTCCATCCTCTGTGAGGTCGATGTGGTTGTACTCGTTGGTTACGTCGTAGAGCACACCTTCCTTACAGCGGTAAACGATGCCTGGGAATTTGTCGAGCATCGGGATGTTATGGGTTGTCATCACAACAGCTGTGCCTTGTTTGGTGATGTCTTTCAGCAGACTCACGATGTTACTGGCAGTCTCTGGGTCGAGATTGCCTGTAGGCTCATCGGCGATGATGATTTTAGGATTATTGAGAATGGCGCGGGCGATGGCTACACGCTGCTGCTCACCACCTGAGAGCTCATGAGGCATCTTGTCGATTTTATCAATCATGCCTACTTCGTTGAGCACCTCTTCGATACGCTTTTCTCTGTCTTTTTTGTTTTTCCAGCCTGTTGCCTTGAGTACGAATTCAAAGTTCTTGCGAACGGTGCGGTCGTGTAGCAGCTGGAAATCCTGAAAGATGATTCCCAATTCCTTACGCAGAGCCGGAATCTCCTTTCGCCTGATAGTTTTGAGGTCTCTGCCGAGAATTTCAGCCTTCTCGGTTTCGCCTTCTACAAGATCTAGTTCGCAATAAAGTGTCTTTAATAGCGAACTTTTACCAGAGCCGACTTTTCCAATAAGGTAGGCAAATTCTCCTTCGTCAATATGGAAATTGATGTTTTGGAGCACGCACTTGTCGGCCTGATATATGCTGACGTTCTGATAATCTATTAACATCTTCTATTTTTTTCTCCTTAATGTTAGTTTGTTATTTCATTTCGCCCTTGCTCTTGGCAACGCGGCGTTTCTTATCCCATTCCGGATCGTGACGCATCTGAAGTTCTTTCACAACATCTTCTATTCTCAAGCCCTTGCTTGTGAGCAGAACGATGAGGTGATAGAGAAGGTCTGAACTCTCGTAAATGAGTTTCTCGTTGTTGCCGTTTGTGGCTTCGATAATGGTTTCAACAGCTTCTTCTCCAACCTTTTGTGCCATTTTGTTAACGCCTTTCTTGAAGAGGCTGGTAGTGTAGCTTCCCTCTGGCATTTCTTCGTGGCGCTTGTTGATGAAGTCCTGAAGCTCTGAGAGAAAGAGGATTGGGTTGAGTGTATTTTCTTCTGCCCAGCAGGTGTCTGTACCTTTGTGGCAGGTTGGACCATCTGGGTGAACCTTAACCAGCAAGGTGTCGTTATCGCAGTCGTTCTGAATGCTAACGAGATTCAGGAAGTTGCCTGATGTTTCACCTTTTGTCCAGAGGCAGTTGCGTGAACGGCTCCAGAATGTTACCTTTTTGGTTGCTATTGTCTTATCGTATGCTTCCTGATTCATGAAGCCAAGCATCAAGACGTTCTTTGTAACTGCGTCTTGGATGATGGCAGGAACCAGTCCGCCTAATTTTTCGAAATCTATTTCCATTTTATCTTGTTTTTATTTTCTTACATTATTATATTCCCCGTGTTCTATATTCTCACGTTGATTCCTTCTTCTCTCAGGTATTTCTTGAGGTCAGGAATGGCAATCTCGCCAAAGTGGAACACGCTGGCTGCCAGGGCAGCATCTGCCTTGCCTTGGGTGAACGCATCGCGGAAATGCTCCATTTTTCCTGCACCTCCTGAGGCGATGATAGGAATGCTTACTTCTTCAGCAAGACGGGCGAGGGCTTCGTTTGCGAATCCCTGTTTCACACCGTCATGATCCATACTGGTAAAGAGAATTTCACCGGCACCCCGGTCGGCTACTTCCTTAGCCCAGTCAAACAGTCCTAGTTCCACCCGTTCTCTTCCGCCTTTTACATAACAGTGCCAGCCGTCAGAATCGAGACGTGCATCAATGGCGCATACGCAAACCTGTGAGCCATAATGGTTGGCAATTTCATCGATGAGCTCCGGATGTCGGATGGCAGCACTGTTGATGCTAACCTTGTCGGCTCCTGCGTTGAGCAGGCGGTCAACATCTTTGAGTTCATTGATTCCACCTCCCACAGTAAATGGGATATTGATTTCGGCAGCCACGCGGGTTACCATATCCGTAAAGGTTTTGCGCTCTTCGAAACTCGCTGTAATATCGAGGAATACGAGCTCATCGGCTCCAGCATCGCTATAAGCTTTTCCCAGTTCTACCGGGTCACCAGCGCTGCGAAGGTTTACGAAATTGGTTCCCTTTACCGTCTCGCCGTTCTTTACATCAAGACAAGGAACGATTCGTTTAGCTAATCCTTTGCTTTTACTTTGAATTTTCACCATTGTATTTTAATTCTTATCGATTGAAGCTTTTGCCCTTACAGGGCGTGTCGAGAATAGTTCCGAGCAATCAACTGTCAGCTATTAATATTAACTGTCAACTATTTAACTATTAACTAGTTTCTTAACATCGATTTTCCCTTCGTAGAAAGCTTTTCCAAATACTACGGCAGGAATTCCTGCAGTTTCCAATGCTTCGATGTCTTCGTTGCAACTCACTCCGCCTGAGGCGATAAGATGCAGTTGAGGATAGTCAGCCATTACTTCTTTGTAGAGTTCTATGGCAGGTCCCTGCAGCGTTCCGTCTTTGCTGATTTCTGTGCAGAGAACATTGCGTACGCCTTTATCGATGTACTTTTTCAGGAAAGGAAGGAGATCTTCAGAAGAATCTTCTTTCCATCCGTTGATAGAAATCTTTCCGTTTCTTACGTCGGCTCCCAGAATCAGGCGGTCGGCTCCATACTTGTCTAGCCATTGCATGAAGAGTTCAGGATTGGTGACGGCAATGCTGCCCACTGTAACCATGCTTGCTCCTGCAGCAAAAGCTTTCTCAATATCTTCTTCGGTCTTGATTCCGCCACCGAAATCAACCACGAGAGAGGTTTCTGTGGTAATGGCCTTCAACACCGCATCATTTACGATGTGCTTTGACTTGGCTCCATCGAGGTCTACTACATGAAGGCGTTTGAAGCCCATCTGCTCAAACTGTTTTGCAATCTCGGCAGGATTGTCATTGTAAACCTTCTTCTGGTCGTAATCGCCTTTGGTAAGACGAACACACTGGCCATTTATCAAGTCGATAGCTGGAATTAATTCTATCATATTTGTATTTTCTCTTTTATTTTATCTCTAAAAAATTCTTTAAAATCCGTTCTCCCACCTTTCCGCTCTTTTCCGGATGGAACTGGCAGGTATAGAAATTATCTTTGTGGAGCGATGCGCTATAAGGAAGAATGTATTCTGCCTTGGCAATGGTCTCCTCGCAGAGTGGCACATAATAACTATGTACGAAATAGGAGTAGGGATGAAGCAGTGCATCAGCGGTAGACTTGTCTGAGTCAGAATCCATTCTGTTTCCGAACCCCTTATAAAGGTCTGTCTTCAAATCATAGATTTCATTCCAGCCCATAGCAGGCACCTTGTCTTCGTGTTTCTGAGGCAGGAATCGCTTTACATCTACATCAAAGATTCCGATGCAATCTACGTCACCTTCTTCCGAATGGCGGCACAAGAGTTGCTGTCCTACACAAATGCCCAGGACGGGTTGCTTCAAGTTCTTGATTACTTGATCAAGCTGATGAGCCTTCAGATATTCCATTGCTTCTCTTGCCTGGCCTTGTCCTGGGAAGAGAACGCGGTCAGCCTTCTGGAGCATTTCTGCATCATCTGTAAGTACAGGTTCGATGCCTAAACGCTTCATGGCGTTGACTACGGAATAGATATTTCCGGCATTATATTTTACGATTGCTACATCCATAACCTAACGTAATTCGTTTCTATTTCTTATTTTTCGATGCAAAGGTACACATTTTCTTTTAATTTAAAGAAAATAAAAGCAAAAAGATTACGAAATATAGTAGATTTCTTTCAGAAAGTTAGAAATATGGCGTGTTTTTACGTTTCCGTTAAGTGAAAAAGGAGCAATTGAATGTAAACCAACATCTAATTGCTCCTTTTGAAGTGTTTATTTTGATAATCGAAACTTCTTAGTTTTCTTCTTTACTGTCTGCTGTGCGGAGAATGATAGAAGTTGCTCCGATGGTGAACAGGGTTCCGTCTTCGATAACGCGGCGTTCTCTGTCACCCAGAATCTCATTGTCAACGAAAGTTCCTGTATAACTTGGTCCATCGCGGAGTACATATTTCAATTTGCCTTTCTTGTCGCGGCTAACGTTGATTACGCAATGGTTCATGTCAACGCTTGGGTCTACGGTTTCGATAGGGCAGTTGATTCCGCTGTTCTTCATGTAGCGGCCGATGATGTTGTCGCCTAACTGGAGCGGGATGACCTGTTTGTAAGCGAATACGTTCTCGATGACAACGATAGAACCGTATCCCTTCTCGTTGGCATTCTCGTCAAGTTTTTCCTCCTTGCGAGTTTCGCGGAGCTTGGAAACTCCCATTCGGATGCCAAACTGCTTATTGCAATTAGGACAAACGAAAACGAGACTCTGACCTGCCTGATACTTGGTCTCATCGAAGGTGATAAAATTATCGCATTTAGGACAACGTACTCTTTTCATATTCTTTTTCTTACTTTTCTGTCTTTATTATAATAATGTGTTGTAGAAGTTTCCGATACTCCTTGCTATTTGTTCTAGCTATAAGCTATAAACTCTTACCTATCAACTATTCTTTCACTTTCGTAATCCAGCCGTCAGTAAAAGCATCATAGTTGTGTAAACGGTTGAGAGCAGTATAAGCTTCGCCCTCGGTAGAGTATGTTCCGTATATAACTTTTACATTATTATCCGTAATTAACACCCTAGCTTCCTTGAATCCCTTGTTTTGGAGAAGTTCAGCATAGCTCGCAGCATTGCGCTTGGTAACACGACTTGCCAAAACGATGCTATAGTAAGAAGAAGCTGTTTGCAATTCGTTGTCCTGAGTCATGTTGACAGATTTGGCAGGAATGCTCTCTTCTGCCTGTGATTCTGTACTAAGAACCAGTTCTTGAGGTTGCGCAACCTTATTAATCTCCTTAGGCATGATGCGGTTCAGCATGCCTGTGTCGATTTGGCTCTTCTGAACGGTTGGGGTTCCCAATGGAGAAGAGTAGGTGAAGAATGCAATGAGAGCGATGCAGGCTGCTGCAATATTGCGCAACCAGCTCTTCTTGATGCTGATGAATTCGGCATTTGATTCTTCTTCTTCGTTAACGAACACGGAATTGTTGACAGAGAGTCCACTCTCCATCTTCTGGTTACTATCCTGATTCTTGACTTTGCTTTCTGTACGATTGTTTTCTAGTGTCTTTGCTGGCATTTCAATGATTGAAGCAGCAGAATCTTCAGTCTTCTGAACCTCTTCTGCAGAAATCTGCGCGAGTGGGAGCATGTTTAAGCCACCCAAACCATACAACTCAGGGGTAAGAATGCCCGCCTCGCATGGTTCGAAGGTATAATTTCCGTCTTCGTTCAATATGATGGTGCCAATATCATTCAGTTCAAATTTTCCTGAATTCTCCAGAGTCTGACGCATCTCTGTCACTTCATCAGCAATGCGGTTCAAAGCTTCCGGATAGCTGATGTCGTATGCTTCAACATACGAAAGTGCAAGGAGAGAATCGTTCATCTGGAGCTGTGGGTTAAAGCCAATAGTTCTCAGCGGTGGCAGAAACATGCTGTCTCTGCCATCGTAACGCGCATCTACATGATGAGCCATGAAGCCACCAAATCCTGGGACAATCACGCAATCGTTGCTCAAAAGTAGGATCTCTATATGTCTTTCTAGTCTATTCACGTTTGCAAAGGTAGTGATTTTTTCGGAAATGACCAACAGAAAATAGAGAAAATTTTCGATGAAATCATAAAAAGTCTAATTTGTTTTGTCGTTTCGGGAAAAAGTATTACCTTTGTGCCTAAAATAAATAAGGTATAAATCAATGAAATATACAGAGACAGAAATTGAAGGAGTCTGGCTGATAGAACCTCGGGTATTTGAAGATGCTCGCGGCTATTTCTTTGAAGCATGGAAGCAGGCTGACTTTGATGCTCACGTTGGAGGGCATGTGGAGTTTGTGCAAGACAATGAATCGATGTCGGCTCGTGGTGTGCTCAGAGGTTTGCACTATCAGAAAGGTGAATTCTCGCAGGCTAAGTTGGTGCGTGTCATCAAAGGCCGCGTGCTGGATGTAGCTGTTGACTTGAGAAAGGGCAGTAAGACTTTCGGTAAATATGTAATGGTTGAACTGAGTGGAGAGAACAAACGTCAGTTTTTCATTCCTCGCGGTTTTGCCCATGGTTTCCTGGTACTGAGTGACGAAGTCATCTTTACTTATAAAGTAGATAATGTTTATGCTCCTGATTACGAAGCCAGTATTCATTGGGATGATCCTACTATCGGAATAAAATGGCCTATTGAAGGAGTTGAGGTGCTTACGTCAGAAAAAGACAGAACCAAGGCAAAGTCTTTCGAAGAGGCTGATTATTTCGAGTAGAATTGGCATCAGCTTTTACCGATTAATTTATTTAAAGAACTCATCATGAAAAAGATAGTTAATTTATGGCTGCTCAGTTGTATCTTGACTCTTGTTGCTTGTGGGCAGAAGGTCGAAAAGCAACAGGAAGTGAAGGAAGATACTGCGGCTAAGAAGATGTTGCAAGGCATTTGGTTGAACGATGACGATGAGGATGATGTGGCGTTCCGCGTAAAAGGCGATACGATTTATTATCCTGATTCAACCAGTCAGCCTGTCTACTTCTACATTGCTGGCGATACGCTTGTAATGAAGGGTGCTAATCTTGCAAAATATCCGATTGTAAAACAGGCTGAGCATATTTTCCAGTTTAAAGTGCAGAATGGGGATGTGGTTAAGCTGGTGAAGACGGAAGATAAGTCTTATTTGCAGCAGTTCATCCACAACCATGCTTCCGTGGCGCTGAATCAGAATACGCTGATTAAACGTGATACGGTGGTTGTAAGGGGCGATGAGAAATATCATCTCTACGTACAGGTTAACCCAACAAGTTATAAGGTCTACAAGAGTTCTTATAATGATGATGGTGTTGAGGTAGACAATGTTTATTATGATAATATTGTGAACTTGCATGTTTATCATGGTGCCAACTGTCTGTTCTCTCGTGATTTTCATAAGAAGGATTTCGATAAGCAGGTTCCTGCTTCTTTCTTGGACCAGTCTATATTGAGCGACATCGTATTCAATAAGATAGATGAATCTGGCATTCATTATCTTGCTGTTCTGGCAATGCCTGACAGCAGTTTGAGTTATCAGGTTGAGGTTATCATTTCCTTTGAAGGAAAAATGCGAATGCGGGTTAAGAGCTAAAAAAAATAAAAAAGTCGCCCTGAAAGGGAAAGCATTGAATGTAAGATGCTTTTGTCCTTTCAGGGCGATTCTTTTTTATGTGCTTATCCTGGAGGGATAGCTTGGTGGCTCAACTTTTAATTGAAGAATCCCAGCAAAGCTCCGGCTGCAACGGCAGAACCGATGACTCCCGCAACGTTTGGTCCCATGGCGTGCATGAGAAGGAAGTTGTGGCGGTCGTATTCCAGACCTAGGTTGTTGGAGATGCGTGCACTCATTGGTACGGCACTCACTCCGGCGTTTCCGATAAGTGGGTTCAGTTTCTTGCCTTTTGGCAAGAAGAGATTCATCAGCTTGACGAATAAGATCCCGCTTGCCGATGCGATGATGAAAGCAAGAGCACCGAGAGCAAAGATTTTGATGGTGTTTAATGTCAGAAACTCTGAAGCCTGGGTAGAACAGCCTACGGTCAGGCCGAGGAGGATAACGACAATATCATTCAAGCTGCTGCTTGCTGTCTTGGCGAGTCGGGTTGTCTTTCCACTCTCTTTCAGAAGATTTCCGAAGAACAGCATTCCTAATAATGGCAAACCGGATGGAACGATAAAGGTGGTGAGAAGCAGACCGATGATAGGGAAGAGAATCTTTTCGGTCTGTGAAACCTGACGTGCCGGTTTCATCTTGATGACGCGCTCTTTCTTGGTTGTAAGTAGTCGCATCAAAGGTGGCTGGATTACAGGCACCAGTGCCATGTAAGAGTAGGCGCAAACCGCAATGGCTCCCATGAGGTTCGGACTCAGTTTGCTGCTCAGGAAGATGGCGGTTGGTCCGTCTGCTCCTCCGATAATGGCAATGCCAGCTGCCTGGTTAGGTTCGAATCCCAGAGCCAGTGCAATCATATATGCGCCGAAGATTCCAAATTGGGCAGCGGCTCCAATCAGGATGAGCTTCGGGTTGGAAATGAGCGCAGAGAAGTCGGTCATGGCTCCAATGCCCAGAAATACGAGTGGCGGGTACCAGCCCTGTTTCACTCCCTGGTAGAAGATGTTCAGAACGGAGTTGTCTTCGTATAAACCTATTTCGAGTCCTGCATCGGCACGGAATGGAATGTTGCCAAGAATGATTCCCAATCCGATAGGAACCAGAAGCAGCGGCTCAAAATCTTTCTTGATGGCGAGCCAGATAAAGAGTGCTCCCACTAGAATCATGATGAGGTTTCCTGCCGAGGCGTTGGCAAAGCCCGTAAAGGTAAGAAACTCATTGAAGTTTTGTATGATGAAATCCATAATTTACTTTGAACTTTGAAAGTTGAACATTGAACTTTATGATTAGTCTTTTGATTGGAGAGTAATCATTAGCTTTTTGTCTAAACAGCTTATTACGCGATCGTAACAAGCGTGTCTCCTTCCATTACTGCGTCTCCCTCGTTCACGTTGATGCTGGTAATGGTTCCCGAAGTTTCTGCATCGATGCTGTTCTGCATCTTCATGGCTTCGAGAACGACAACAGTATCGCCTGTGTTCACCTTGTCACCGACTTTCACCTTGATTTCGTTGATAGTGCCAGGCAGAGGGGCAACAACTGGTTTGCCTGCAGCAGGAGTTGCCTGTTTGCTTGATGAAGCAGAATCAGAACTTGCAGCAGAACTTGAACCTGCAGCAGAACCTGCGCTTGCAACAGAGCTGGCAGAAATGTTGTTTTGTCCATCAGTTAACTTTACTTTCTGCTTACTGCTCTTAACCGGCTGTTTCATTTCCACTTCGAATGGAATTCCATTCACGGTTACATTGGCGATATTGCCTTCAATATCCTGTATTTCAACGACGTAATCTACGCCTTTAACCTTATATTCGTACTTTGCCATAGTTTTTATATTTTAACGTTGTTATTGTTGTTGTTGAATTTCGGAGCATTCCATCTGGTCTGTTTTGGCTTGATGGTGATAATGCCTGGTTCTACATCATGAACATCTTCCAGATATTCCTGTAGTGCAAGGGAGATGACTGCCATGTAAATCTCCTTATCAATACCCTTGGTTTCTAAACCATCTTTCAGAATCACGTTGGTCTTATGACTGAGGCCTTGAGTAACCTCGATGGTCTTCTTTCCTGTCTTATATAATAAGGTGGCGTGCTTCTCAGTAGCACGGGCGATGCGCTGTTTATGTTTCATGTAGGCTCCGAAAACCCAGAACACGATGAAGAGGAGAGCAAGGCAGGCAAATACGATTCCCATTGACAGTACGGCGATTCCTATTCCGTATGGGTCGCTTTTCTTCAATTGCTGGGCTTTACTCAAACCTGTGTTTTGAGGCAGATAGCCTGGAGTTACTGATCCGGCAATGGCTTTCTCCCATGTCTTGAGGTCCTTACTCAGTTCAAAACTCTCATCGGCAGCCAACACTGGCACGCTTACGGAGTCAATCAGGTCAACGGCATTTCCGTCATAGAGTGCTATCCAGTTGGGCATCTTTTCCTGTAGAATAAGATTGAGATGAAAAGGTCCCGAGTTGAAAGAATTCTTTGCCTTCCAATGTTGTCCGTTCCTGCCATCCTGGTACCAGGAACTGCTGTCGAAGATAACGATGCTCTTCTTGCCTCCCAGTGTGGTTCGTGGTTCATTGTTAGGCAATGGACACATCAACTGTCGACGAGCTTCAGGCGACATTTTCTTGTCGAGAACCCTTCGGTCGGTGGTTAGGAACATACCACGCACATTATACGTGGTAAAGGAGGAATTGCTCAATTCCACCCATGGTTTGTGCTGCCCGTACTCATCTACAAGATTGGTACGGTTGTCGGTCATCACCTCCGTAATACGGATACTTTTGGCTCCTTGACTCCAAGCGGGCAAGGACGTGATGACTAGTATGGTTATCAGAAATCCCAATTTCTTCATACGCTTACTAACGTTTATAGGGTTATTGTTTCATTTTTCGAAAAAATCTGCATCATATAGGAACGATAGCTGTTCCTAGAAGATTCATTAGGTTTGTTTCTTGTGCTCAAAGGTACGAAGAATTTCTGAAAAGACAACAAAAAAAGTGCACAATTTTTTATCTTTGTGCACCTCTTTTATAATTTATAACTATTTTCAGTTGTTTTGTTAACTTTTGTAAGTCTTACGCTCCGCAGAAGAACAGCACCACTATCTGGGCTGTAAAGATACGGAGGAACATGCTCAATGGATAAACCGTAGAGTATCCTACAGCTGGAGCCTCCTTTGAGCAAGAAGCATTTGCATAAGCCAATGCAGGAGGGTCTGTGTAAGTACCGGCGAGCATACCCATGATGGTGAAGTAGTTGAACTTAAACTTCAGGCGGGCAATCGTACCGATGATGAGGATAGGAATAACGGTGATGAGGAAACCGCATCCCACATATTTCAAACCGTCACCCTGTACTACTGTGTCCCAGAATCCGGCTCCAGCCTTGATTCCCACACTCGCCAGGAAGAGTACAAGTCCTATTTCTCGCAGCATCATATTAGCCGAAGTCGTCGTATAAGTTACCAGCTTCATGCGATAGCCGAAACGGCCGATGAGGATGGCGATGATAAGCGGACCTCCGGCAATACCCAACTTCAAAGGCACCGGCATTCCCGGAATGGCAAATGGGAGAGAACCGAAGATAATACCTACCATAATGCCTACGAAGATAGTGGCAATGTTAGGCGCATCGAGGCGCTTTACAGAGTTGCCCATAATTTCAGCCACACGGTTCACATTCTCTTCAGGACCTACAACCAAGATCTTATCACCTACGTGGAAGTGGTGGTTTCTGCCTGCAAAGATGTCCATTCCCTGACGGGAAATACGGGTTACGTTAACGCCGTATACGCTGGAGAAGTGCATCTTACCCAAGGTCTTACCGTTCATTTCCGGACGGGTAACGACGATACGGCGAGAAACAAAATGCTGTACTTCATCCTTCTCGCGGTCCCATTCAGCTTCAACCTCTGGTCCGATAAAAGCCTTGATGGCTTCTGCATCAGCCTCTGCACATACAACGAGCAATTCGTCTCCAACCTCAAACTTAGTCTTGCTGTTAGGAATGCTCACCTCGCCATTGTGGAGCAGTCGTGAACATACAATGTCACGGTTCAAGAACTCTGAAACTTCTCTCAGCGTTCTGCCTGTAATATAAGCATTTTCCACGCGCAAGTGCATGTTATGGGCCTTAGCGTGTGGGTTGGCGGCATCTTCTTCGTTAAGCTGTTCTTCCTCATCAGCTGTATTAATCTTACAGATGTACTTGATAAGGATAGTAGCACCGATAATGCCCACTACACCAAGAGGATAAGCACATGCATAACCATTGGCAATACTTGGAGCACCATTAGGGAAGACGCTGAGCAAAGCCTCGTTGGCAGCACCAAGACCCGGAGTATTAGTAACCGCACCATAGAGAGTACCTACCATCATAGGCAGGTTGTTAGGGTTGCTCGTATCAAAGAAGAGATAATAGCAACCAAACATCACGAGGATGTTGAGCAGAATAGCGCTAGCCGAAAGCATGTTGAGTGTAACACCACCTTTCTTGAAACTCTCGAAGAAGCCAGGTCCTACCTGGAGACCAATCATGAAGACGAAGAGGATCAAGCCGAAGTCTTGCACGAATGTGAGAATTTCCTTTGGACCGGTGAAGCCAACGTGGCCAGCCAAAATACCTGCGAAGAGAACAAAGGTGACACCTAATGAAATGCCGCCAATCTTTATCTTTCCGAGGTAAACACCAATAGCTATCACGATAGCGTAGAGTAGGGCGATGTGAGCCACCGACTCGGTATTGGTGAAGAGATTAACAATCCAATCCATGTATTCGTTTTAAAATCAGAAAATTATATTCCTGTAGTTTACCAAATTATTTTAGAATTTATGTTTTCTGTTGCTTGTTTTAAATGAAAGATACAGTTCTGTTTATAGAGAGAATCTGTAGATTATTAGGGATTCAATTAAAACTGAAAATTGGAGGACATCACATAGGATGCCCTCCAACCTATTTTTTCTTGTAAAAAATCAAGCCCTTTTTGCAAATGTTTTTCTTTTTGACATGAGATTACTTCTCGATAGCTGCTACACCTGGCAATACCTTACCCTCGATAGCCTCGAGGAGTGCACCACCACCTGTAGAGATGTAAGATACCTGATCAGCCAAACCGAACTTGTTGATACAAGCTACAGAGTCACCACCACCGATGAGTGAGAATGCACCTTCCTTAGTAGCCTCAGCGATTGCCTCAGCGATAGCCTTAGAACCACCAGCGAAGTTGTCGAACTCGAATACGCCTGCAGGACCGTTCCAGAGGATAGTCTTGGCACCCTTGATGGCAGCTGCGAAAGCCTTGCGAGTCTCAGGACCTGCGTCCATACCCTCCCAACCGTCAGGAATGTTGTTAGATGGGCAAACCTGAGTGTTGCAGTCGTTCTTGAAGTCGTCACCGCAGATAGAGTCTGTGCCGAGTACGAGGTTTACACCGTTCTCCTTAGCCTTCTTGATTACGTCGAGAGCAACGTCGAGCTTGTCATCCTCGCAGATAGACATACCAATCTTGCCACCGAGAGCCTTAGAGAATGTATAAGTCATACCACCGCAGAGAATCAGGTTGTCAACCTTAGTCAACAGGTTCTCAATGATACCGATCTTAGTAGAAACCTTAGAACCACCCATGATAGCTGTGAATGGGCGCTTGATGTTGCCGAGAACTGCGTCAACAGCCTTAACTTCCTTCTCCATCAAGAAGCCGAGCATCTTGTGATCCTTGTCGAAAGAATCAGCGATGACAGCTGTAGAAGCGTGCTTGCGGTGAGCTGTACCGAATGCGTCCATTACATATACGTCAGCGTAAGAAGCCAACTTGGCAGCGAACTTCTTCTGACGCTCCTTCATCTCAGCCTTAGCAGCATCGAATTCTGGAGTACCCTTCTCAACGCCAACTGGCTTGCCTTCCTCTTCAGGATAGAAGCGGAGGTTCTCGAGCAAGAGAGCCTCACCTGGCTTCAAGGCAGCTGCCTCAGCATCAGCGTTACCGCAGTCCTTAGCGAACTTAACGTCTACGCCGAGAGCGTCTGATACGTTCTTAACAATCTGAGAGAGAGAAAGCTCTGGTTTAACCTTGCCCTTTGGCTTACCCATGTGGCTCATCATGATGAGCGCACCGCCGTCTGCAAGTACCTTCTTCAATGTAGGAAGGGCACCGCGGATACGAGTGTCGTCTGTTACATTACCATTTTCATCCAATGGCACGTTGAAGTCAACGCGCACGATTGCCTTGTGACCGGCAAAGTTAAAATCTTCAATTTTCATTTTACCTAAATTTTATTTAGTTTATGTACTAATTTATTGTTCTAAACCTTTCTGCTGGTTTCAAAAACCGAAGGCAAAGATACAAATTATATTTGAATCAGCAAAATATAGTAGCGGTTTTTATGATTTTTAGTAGATGAAATCGTCTGTTTGCTATATCGGGTTTGCAAAATTCGTGTTTTGCGCTTCCTTCTGCCTGATTTGTTAAACAAAATGGAGAGAAATGAAATATATTCTTAACAAATTACTTTTTTTTTGGATTTTTCGATAATAAATAGTACCTTTGTGCGCAGTTAAAACGTTATTACATATAAATGAGATAAAATGGCGAAAGATAAGATTGCTTTTGTGTGCAGCAATTGCGGACAGGAAAGTGCCAAATGGATGGGCAAATGTCCTAGCTGCGGACAATGGAATACATTTAAGGAAATTCGTATTGCTGCTGATTCCGGATCGCAGGCTGCGAAGAATGCCGGAATGACCATGCGTCATGGTGGAGTTGCCACGATGTTTGGTGGGCAGCACAGCGAGCATGACGCTGCGCCGATGAAGCTTCGCGATATTTCTGCGATTGATGAACCGCGCATCGATATGAAGGACGAGGAGCTGAACCGTGTGCTGGGTGGCGGAATGGTTCCTGGCAGCATTACGCTCCTGGGCGGTGAACCGGGAATCGGTAAGAGTACGCTCACCTTGCAGACTATTCTGAACATGACTGACCGCCGCATCCTGTATGTGAGCGGAGAGGAGAGTGCCCATCAGATTAAACTCCGTGCCGACCGGTTGGCTAAAGGACAGGCGATGCTCAGAGAGGGTTCTTCTGCGGACATTCTGAAAACGGCTTCTCTTTCATCAGAAGGAGCCTTTGATCATATTACGGTTCTCTGTGAAACGCAGTTGGAGAAAATCTTCAGTCATATTCAGGAAGTGGCTCCACAGCTGATAGTTATAGATTCTATCCAAACTATTGCTACGGAAGAAGTAGACAGTTCGCCGGGTTCTGTTTCCCAAGTTCGCGAGTGTGCAGCCTCCCTGCTCCGATTTGCCAAGACGAGTGGCATTCCGGTTATTCTGATAGGACATATTAATAAGGAGGGAACGCTTGCCGGACCAAAGATTCTGGAGCACATCGTAGATACGGTGATTCAGTTTGAGGGCGACCAGCATTACATGTACCGCATCTTGAGAAGCATCAAAAACCGATTCGGAAGTACTTCTGAGTTGGGAATCTATGAGATGATGCAAGGCGGACTCCGACAGGTGAGCAATCCTTCAGAGTTGCTGCTTACTGAAGATCATGATGGGCTTTCGGGTGTTGCCATCAGCGCAGCCATCGAGGGTGTCCGTCCGTTTCTGGTGGAGACGCAGGCTTTGGTTTCAACAGCTGCCTATGGAACTCCGCAGCGTTCGGCAACGGGGTTTGACCAGCGCCGTTTGAACATGCTCCTGGCGGTTCTAGAGAAACGTGTGGGGTTCAAGCTGATGCAGAAGGACGTGTTCCTGAATATTGCCGGTGGATTGAGAGTAACCGATCCTGCCATGGACTTGAGTGTGTTGGCAGCCGTATTGAGCAGCAATGTTGACACGCCTATCGAGCAAGGTTGGTGTATGGCAGGCGAGGTAGGTCTGAGCGGTGAGGTTCGTCCGGTGAGCCGTATCGAGCAGCGTATTGCTGAGGCCGAGAAACTGGGATTCCAGCACATCATCATTCCGAAGTACAACAATCATGGTTTCGACCATAAGAAATATAAGATAGAAATTCATCCCGTAAGGAAGGTGGAAGAAGCATTCCGCTGCCTGTTCGGGTGAAGTAAAAGTAATCAAACAGTTCAAATTTCAAATTTCAAAATTCAAAGTAAAATGAAGGATTCAGTAATCATTGTGAGCGGTGGCATGGATAGCATCACGCTGCTCTACGATAAGAAAGACGAGATTGCGCTCGGCATTAGTTTTAACTATGGAAGTAATCATAACGAGCGTGAAATTCCTTTCGCCAAGATGCATTGTGAGCGTTTGGGAATCAAGCATATTACGATAGATTTGGGTTTCATGCATCAGTATTTCAAGAGTTCTCTTCTTGAAGGTGCCGATGCAATTCCTGAGGGTCATTATGCTGATGATAATATGAAGAGTACGGTGGTTCCTTTCCGTAATGGAATCATGTTGAGCATTGCCATCGGCATTGCTGAGAGTAATAATCTGAAGAAAGTTTTCATCGCTAACCATGGTGGCGATCATACGATTTACCCAGACTGTCGTCCGGAGTTTATCAAGGCGATAGATGAGGCTGCTGAAGCAGGAACGTTCGTTGATGTGCGCGTGGTGGCTCCTTATACGAATATTACCAAAGGGCAGATTGCGGAGATAGGCAAGAAGTTGGGCATTGACTATGCTGAAACCTGGAGCTGCTATAAGGGCGGTGAGAAGCATTGTGGCAAATGCGGAACCTGCGTTGAGCGCAAGGAGGCTTTGGCCGAGGCGGGTATTGAGGATACTACCGAGTATGAAGAATAAGGATGACGACGAACCAGGCGTTCTTCGTTCCCTATATATAATAAGGTGTAATCAGAATAAATATAATAAAAGAAAAATGAAAACAGCGATTTTATCTGCGGCTCTGATGCTTGCATCAACCGCTGCAATGGCTCAGAAGAGCAACTTCCAGTTGAAGGTGGATTTGAAGAATTTCAATTCCGATTCTGTACTTGTTTACAAGGGCAGAAATGTTAAGATGGATACGGTTTTGGTGAAGAATGGCAAGTTTACCTATTCTGCAAACCTTGATAAGGCAGCCGGATACGTTTTCCTCTCACCTGAAGCTTATCGTGGTGCAGGTCAGTTTATGTTCAACCTGCCTTGTGTTCCTGGCGAGAAGGCTGAAGTTAAGGGCGATGCAAAGACCCGCTTCGATATTTCGGGTTCTAAGTTCTATCAGCAGTATCATGAAGTAGATGTTCTGCTGGAGAATGCTAATAAGGAGTTGAGAGATTACGAAGCTTCCCTGAACCAGAGAATCAAGAATGGTGAGACCCAGCAGACCATCATGGCAGAGTATGAGCAGAAGGCTCCTGCCCTGCAAAAGGCAAAGGACGATAAGATTTTCAATTTCGTAAAACAGCATCCTGATTATGAGTCTTGTGCTACTATCTTCGAGCAGTTTGATGATGTCAGCAAGATGGAGAAACTGCTGGGCTTGCTCTCTGAGAATGTGAAGAACGGCAGAATGAAGGCTTTCTACCAGCCAATGATTGATATGGCTAAGAAACGTGCTGAGGCTGAGGAGAAGGCTAAGAAGGTGCAGGCTGCCGGTGTTGAGGCTCCTGACTTTACGCTGAAGGATATTAAGGGAAATGATTTTAAGCTTTCCAGCCTTCGCGGCAAGATTGTCGTACTCGATTTCTGGGGTTCATGGTGCGGATGGTGCATCAAGGGAATGCCTAAGATGAAGGAGTATTACGAGAAGTACAAGGGTAAGTTTGAAATTCTTGGTGTAGATTGTAATGATACAGAGGCTAAGTGGAAGGCTGCTGTTGAGAAGCACCAGTTGCCATGGATTCATGTTTACAATCCGAAGGACAGCAAGGTTCTCAGCGACTATGCTGTTCAGGGTTTCCCTACAAAGATTGTGATTGATGCTAACGGTAAGATTATCAAGACTATTGTTGGTGAGGATCCTGCTTTCTACACATTGCTTGATGAAGTGTTGGGCAAGTAATGTTAACATAAAACAATGTCGCCCTGTAAGTGCAAAATTATATTTGCTCTTACAGGGCGATTTTTGTTTGTTCAGTACTTTACTTCTTTTTCTTTTTCAATTCCAGTTTCGGAATCTTGATTTTCTGTCCGGCTTTTACGGTGCTTGTACCATTCAGGGCTTCTACGTAGCATTCCATGCCGGAACCTAAATAGCGGGTACTAATCTGTTCGAGGGTCTGACCGGCGCCAACCGTAACGGTCTGGGCAACTCCTATGATTCGGTAAGCTCCCGTGCGTACGCGAGCGTCCTTATCATACTGGGATGATGCTATTTTCGAAGCAGCCTTTTCTTCGGCTTTATCTTTAGCTTCTGCCTTAGCCTTTGCTTCAGCCTGCTTAGCCTTTTCTGCGTTAGCACTTTCCTCATCCGAATTTTCAGCCAGTTTTACTGCTTCTGCAGTTTTAGCCATACGGATGCTGTCTTCCATCGCTTTCTGGCGGAGTTTCTGTTCCTGAGAGAGTGGGGCGGCAGCTGGTTTGGCTGGGACTTTCTTGGCTGGAGCCTGATGATACTGGTTTAGCTGCATGGCTAGATGATCGCGCTGGGCAGTCATCTGACCATAGTTGAAGGCAAACCATCCCATTCCGCCAATCAAAGCTACTACGATGAGACAGACTGCAACGACCAGATAGCGAGGAATAACAATATGATGAGAATTGGAAGATTCTTCTTCTTCTTCCTCCTCTTCTTCTTCAGATTCATCTGATGCAGGTACTGCTGGTTCAACAACTGCTTTCAGGGCTTGCTGTTGCTGGGCTAATTCAAGCTTCTCTTGCTCCAGTCTTTCCTGCTCCAGTCTTTCCTGCTCTTGCTTTTCTTTCTGTATTCTTTCCTGCTCCAGTTGGGCTTGTTTTAATCTTTCCAGTTTAGCTTGTTCAATAGCAATTTGCTTTGCCAGTTCGTCTTCTTTTTCCTTTTCCTTTTCAGATTCAATTACGACAACCTCCGGATTTGGAGTTGCAGTTTTTTCTTCGTCCAGAAAATCGATTACTTGTTCAGGAGCATCTTCTGTCTGTTCTTCTCCAAACTTCTCATCTATTTCATCGAAATCTACGCCGTCATTTACCACCACCGTTTCAAATTGGGCGAATGGCTTGTTCACGATTTCTTTCAGGATGTTGTCAGGCGTGAAGGTGAGTTTGTCTCTGCCTTCAATGGTGAAGCGCTCGCCCGTGTTCACATTGATGCTTTCACGGTCTTTCGTGGCCTGTACCTTAAAGGTGCCCAGCCATTTTATCTTCACCTGCTTGTCGGCATCGAGTCCCTGGTTGCACACATCAAACATTTTCCGGATGAAGAGTTCTGCTTCCACCTGGCTCAGCCCGCTCTTATCTGCAAGCAGTTTTCCAAGTGTATTTAAACTGAATTTGCTCATTGCTCATCCCCTCCATTCTTTAGTTTTTCCTTGACCGAAGCTACCGGTCGGAAACCCAACACCAACTTAGGCGGCACCAGCTGACGCTTCTTGGTAGTAGGATTAACCACCACTCGCTCCATGCGCTTCTTCACTTCGAAGGTGCCAAAATTGGGGATAGAGACAGCTTCTCCATCCTCAAACTCGGCAATCATAGCGTCTATCGCCTTGCGCACCAACTTCTGGGTGTCTTCCTGCGAATAGCCGGTTTGCTGAGCCAGTTCAGCGATGTATTCCTTATTGTTCATATTTATTTAATATGTAGTCAAAATTTCTAAAACTCCAGGCTATGGGGGAGAGAATGATTATTTCACCACCTTGCCATAGAGGTCAAATTCTTCGCTTGTAGTAATTTCTACCTGATAGAAACTACCCACGCGCAGACGCTTCTCATTGGCATGGATCAGAACCTCAGGGTCTACTTCCGGAGAGCAGAACTCTGTTCGTCCGATGTAGTAATCGCCTTCCTTGCGGTCGATGATAACGGTCATGGTTTTGCCCACCTTATCAGCCTCAACCTCAGAGCTGATGTCTTGCTGCAGAATCATCAGTTCGTCCAGCCGGCGCTGCTTTACCTCGGCAGGCACGTTGTCTTCGTAGTGGGTGGCGCTGTAGGTTCCTTCTTCCTCAGAGTAGGCAAAGGCGCCCATGCGCTCAAATCTCTGTTCGCGTACGAAGTCGAGGAGTTCGTGGAAATCCTCATCTGTCTCGCCTGGAAAACCAACCATCAGCGTAGTGCGGATGTGAATGCCTGGCACGCGTTCGCGGATGGCCTTCAGCAGATTGATGGTTTCCTGCTTCGTTACGTGGCGATGCATGCTGGTGAGCATGTGGTCGCTGATGTGCTGGAGGGCAATGTCGAGATATTTGCATACGTTTGGCTTCTCGCGCATCACGTCCAGAAGATCCATTGGGAACTGGTTCGGATAAGCGTAATGCAGGCGAATCCATTTCACGCCCGGAATATCAGCCATCTCGCTGATGAGTTCGGTAATATGATGCTTGCCGTCAATATCTACGCCGTAGTAGGTGAGTTCCTGAGCGATAATCTGAAACTCCTTCACGCCTTCTGCTACCAGTTCGCGCACCTCCTGCAGAATCTCTTCCTTCGGACGGGAAACGTGCTTGCCGGTGATGATAGGAATGGCGCAGTAGGCACAGTGGCGGTTGCAGCCCTCAGCTATCTTGATGTAGGCATAATGGCGCGGAGTGGTGAGATGACGCTGGCCGTTGCAGGATGAAACTTCCGCCTTGCCGAGTTCCTGCAGAAGCTGCTTGTAGTTGAATTTGCCGTAGAACTTATCCACTTCGGGCATTTCTTCTTCCAGTTCCTTCTGGTAGCGCTGCGAGAGGCAGCCCATTACATAGAGCTTTCTGAGTCGGCCTTCTTCTTTAGCCTGGATAAACTCCAGGATGGTGTCGATGCTTTCCTGCTTTGCATCCTCAATGAATCCGCACGTATTGATGACGGCTATCTCGCCCTGAGGGCGCTTGGAATCGTGAACGCAATGGTAGCCGTTTGCCTCAAACTGCTTCATCAGCAACTCGCTGTCTACGAGATTCTTCGAGCAGCCCAGGGTAATAATATCTATCTGATTTTTCTTCATTTTCTAATTTTTAAAGAGAGAGTCTACGAATTCTGTCTTGTTGAAGAGCTGCAGATCTTCCATTCCTTCGCCCAGTCCGATGTATTTTACAGGCACCTTGAGCTGGTCGCTGATGCCGATGACAACTCCGCCCTTAGCGGTTCCGTCGAGCTTGGTGATGGCGAGCGAGGAGATGTTGGTAACGGCAGAGAACTGCTTAGCCTGCTCGAATGCATTCTGTCCGGTACTTCCGTCGAGCACGAGCATTACCTCGTCTGGTGCTTCAGGCATTACCTTCTTCATCACTTCCTTTATTTTCTTGAGCTCATTCATCAGGTTCACCTTGTTGTGCAGTCGGCCTGCCGTATCGATGAGCACCACGTCGGCGCCGTTTGCCTTGGCGCTCTGCAGGGTGTCGAACGCCACGCTTGCCGGGTCGCTTCCCATCTGCTGTTTCACTACAGGCACACCCACGCGCTCGCCCCAGATGCAAATCTGCTCTACGGCAGCGGCACGGAAGGTGTCGGCAGCTCCCAGAACAACCTTCTTGCCAGCCTTCTTAAACTGGTAAGCCAGCTTGCCGATGGTGGTTGTCTTGCCCACGCCGTTTACGCCTACTACGAGGATAACGTAAGGCTTATGGTCGGCAGGAAGTTCCCAGTCTGCCAGGTCATCGCTGTGATTCTCGGAGAGGAGAATGGCGATTTCCTCGCGCAGAATGCGGTTGAGCTCGCTGGTTGAAACATATTTATCGCGGGCCACACGTTCTTCGATGCGGCGGATAATCTTGACCGTGGTTTCTACACCTACGTCTGAAGTGATGAGTACCTCTTCGAGATCGTCGAGCACATCATCATCGACGGTAGACTTTCCGGCAACGGCGCGCGCCAGTTTGCCAAACACACTCTCCTTGGTTTTTTCAAGTCCCTTATCGAGAGTTTCCTTCTTTTTGTTGCTGAATAATCCGAATAATCCCATAATCTTGTTTATATTTTTTGCAAAGATAACGCAAATGAGCGCAATGAAAGCTTGCTTTCAAATTGCCGAGTGCAGCTTATCTTCTGCAAAGATACTCATTTTTTTTTATTTTATGGCTTTTTCACTTGCTTTTTCGCCCTTTTCAAGAAAAAAAGTAAAGATTTAGAGGGTTTTATGTCATGACAGAAGGTTTTTTACCGATAATGTGGGTTAATAAGGTTTAATAAATTAATGTTGTCTGCTACAAAAACAATTCGCCCTGCAAGAGGACAGAAGCGATTCTGCTTCTGGACCCCTGCAGGGCGTTCTGTTTATTTCTTCATCATTTCCTTTACGGCTCTTTCGAGCTGGGTATCATGGCCATTGATGAAATCTTCCGGACTGTTGTAAACCTCGATGTCTGGGTTCAGCTGGGTGTTCTCGCCGAACACGCCACGCATGTCGCGGCAGCCTACCTGAGGAATACCGAATACTAGCGTGTTGTCCATCAGCGTTTCCCACCATACGGCTGTCATGGTTCCTGCTACAGGAGCACCGATCAGCTTACCGATTCCGAGTTCCTTGTAAACCCATGGGAAACCGTGACCGTTGCTGTAATCGTTCTCGCAGATCATGACGCAAGATGGCTTCACCCATTTGTTGAATGGATCGCGGCCAACTACCTTACCGTGAGGTACAAACTCCTGATACTGCTTGCCGTTGAGCAGGGTGCAGAGATCATCGTGCAACCAGCCGCCACCATTATGGCGCTCGTCTACGATTACAGCGTCTCTGTTTCGGTTCTTGTCGCTCAGCAGTTCGCTGTAAACGGTGCGGAAACTCTCCGAATCCATCGCCTTAACGTGAACATAAGCGATGCGTCCGCCCGAAATACTGTCAACGAAAGCGCGGTTGCGGTCTACCCATCGCTTGTAGAGCAGGTTGTTGAGTTTGCCCTGAGAGATAGCCTTCACTGTAACCTCCATCTTCTTACCCTTGGCGTTTCTGATGCCGAGGCGTACATTCTTGCCAACCTTTCCGTCGAGCAATGGGAAGTAGTCCATTCCGGCTTTAATCTCCTCGCCGTCGATGCTCTCGATGATGCTGCCGGCTGTAACGCCCGTATTCTTCACATCGAAAGGACCACGCTTGATAATCTCCTGAATCTTCAGGCCGTCGCCCTGATACTGAGGATCGAAGAATACTCCCAGATTGGCGGTGGTAAGCGCGCTGTTCGAAGCGTAGTAGCGGGCTCCTGTATGCGAAGCGTTCAGCTCGCCAAGCATTTCGCTCAACATCTCCTGGAAGTCGAAATTGTTGTTGATGTAAGGCAGGAACTTCTCATAGGTCTTGCGGTAACCTTCCCAGTCAACACCATGAATCTTGGGGTCGTAGAACTTGTCTTTCACCTGTCGCCATATGTGGTCGAAGAGATACTGGCGCTCCTCGGCTGGCTTATAGTTGAAGTTAGCCTCAAAGCTGATGTCCTTGGTGCTGAATCCGCTCAGATCCACCTTCTTGATGCTGCTTCCGTTGCAGATGAAGAGGTTCTTCACATCCTTGTCGGTCTGCAGGTTGCCCTGGCCTACGCCCTTCATCACGAGCTTGGTAGAGCCGTCCTTCAGGTCGTGCTGCCAGAGGTCGTAATCATCCTCGAAGGCTGCCTGGTAGTAGAGCTTGTCGCCGTCTTTAGAGAGCACAGCATCGCCCATGTGCGAAGAGTTTGCGGTGAGGCGTACGATTCTGTCGCGGCAGTTTTCGATGTCCAGCTCCAGTGGCTTCACTTTTTCCACCTCTATCTTTCCGGTCTTCTTCTGCTTTTCGTCAGCCTTCTTTTTAGCCTCTTCCTTCTTCTCGTCTTCCTTCTTCTCCTTTTCGTCCTTGTTGGCGTCAGACAGTTCTATTTCTTCCTTGCTCATGTTGAAGCGGTTGTAGGCATCCAGGTCGAAGAACATGATGTAGGCATCGTCTTCTGCTCCCCAGCTTCCATGACTGCGGTAGCCGGCTCTGTCGCTCTGGAAGAGCATTGCCTTGCCGTCGAGCACCCATTTGCCGTTGCTGTCGCTGTAGCCGGAATTGGTCAGGTTGTGAACCTCCTTGCCGTCAGCCTTTACCAGTGCAATATCCTGGTTGTTCCAGCCGCCGTTGCCGATATAGGTTGAAAGGAGCCATTTGCTGTCTGGTGACCATTCGAAAGCGATGTCTCCATCGCTGTAAGAGTAGACGTATTTGCCATCGAGCACGGTGCGGATTTCCTTCGATTTCAGATTGATGATGCGAAGTGCAGCGCGGTCTTCGAAGAAAGCCACTTCCTTGCCGTCAGGAGAGTATTGTGGATACTGTGATGTAACGCCTGTTTTCACCAACTGCTCTTCCTCGATGTCGGTAGCGTAGGTGAAGTTCTTCTCTTTCTCGTTCTTGATCTTAGACTGGTAAATCTGCCATACGCCGTTGCGCTCGGCTGCATAGACCAGGGCTCTGCCGTCTGGCGAGAAACTCAGGTCGCGCTCCTGCTGCGGTGTGTCGGTAATGCGCTTGGTAGTGGTGTATTCTACAGAAGTTACGTATACGTCGCCATGCATCACGAAAGCCACTTCCTTGGCGTCTGGCGAAACGGAAATCTCTGTAGCTCCCCAGCTTTTAATCTGACGTACGAGGCTTGGAGCGTCATTATCTGTTGTAATGGAGATGTTCACCTTCTGAGGCTCTCCACCTTCTTTCACGGTGTAGATTTCTCCATCATATCCGTAGCAGAGCAGGTCGGCGCTGGATGCGGTGAGGAATCTTACCGGATTGCCTTTGTGGTGGGTAATCTGCTTGTCGCTTGAACTGTTGAGGCTGCGGCGGTAGATATTGAATGTGCCGTCCTGCTCGCTCAGATAGAAGAATGATTTCTCGTCTGATGTCCATACTGGCGAGCGGTCTTCGCCGGCAAAGGTAGTCTGCTTGGTAAACTTTCCGTTACTCTTCAGCCAGATGTCGCGTGCGATAGGTGATTTCTGGTGTTTGCGCCAAGGGTCTTCATATCCCTTTTTGTCGTGGTAGAGAATGTCGCCGTTCTTGGCGATGCTGATATTCTCCATGGTGAGGGTAGAGAATAGTTCTGGTCTTCCGCCCTTGGTGCTTACCTTATATACTTGTGGGAATGTGTTGTCGCCGAAGATGATGCTCTGGGCTGTAGGCTGCAGACTGGCAGAGTAGAGCACATGGTCGTTGTCTGCAAAGGCGATAGGTGTTTCGCTGCCGCTGTTGGTGGTGAGTCGGGTAGGAGCACCGCCTTTTGCATCGATTACAAAGATGTCGAGACTTCCTTCGCGGTTAGACTGGAAGGCAATTTTCTTGCTGTTAGGGCTCCATACAGGATGCGAATCGAAGGCTGCATGGGTTGTGAGCTGTCGTGCTTCACCGCCGTTGACAGAAACACTGTAGAGGTCGCCTTTATAAGCGAAGGCGATGGTTGTGCCATCGGGCGAGATGGCTGGGTAGCGCATCCAGAGCGGATGTTCTTCTGCGCTGGCAGAGAGTGCTGCTGAGAGCAGGGCTACTGAAAAGATTAACTTTTTCATTTGCGTATGTTTTATGTTTGAATATGCGTTATAAAAATCTCTTCTCTTTCGGGGTCAGAATGCAGTTTCTTGCTCCTAACGGATGCAAAGGTAGTTATTTTTTGCGATATTTAAGCATAAAAAAAGAAAAAAGTGAGAAAAAGTTTGGTGTATTCAAAAAATATATGTACCTTTGCAGCCGCAAATAAGAAAAGTGGCTAATAGATTGCCCAATGGCGCTGGTTAGACAATTTTGCGTTTTGAAAAGTGTTGGTTCCGTAGCTCAGTTGGATTAGAGCAACAGCCTTCTAAGCTGTGGGTCTTGGGTTCGAACCCCAACGGAATCACGATAATAAGCAAAATGAAACTTATTTGTACAAAATTAGCATGGGAGAACAATAGTAGTAAGCTGCTTATTTATAGGCACTTATCTCTGTTGTTCTTTTTTGTTTTTAAATATATTTTATCACTTATTCCTCTTTTATGTACTCTTTTCGTAAATAGCTGCTAATCAATATGTTATGAATTTGGTGTATTGAGAAATCATCCATGTGTGTTACAAATGTGTTATCAAAAAGCGCTAATGTGTTACCAGAATAGAGAAGTTGAAATCCTTAATGACCATAATGACCGTGACCTTAATGACCGGAAATAGCTCCTAAACATTTACTTGTTTTTCAGATGAAACTCCTTTCTTGTCTTTGCCATTGCTTCCGTAGCCCTATCGTGGGTTTCTATCAGCAGTGGACTCTTGTGATATTGCACAATCTTGACCCCGACTGAGTTGTGCCTTTTCTTTTCCTCGATGCATTGAATGATCAAGTCGGAGTTGGCTCTCGCCTTCCTCCCTCGCGACTCGGCAGAGATTGCAAGCGAGCTTGCATCTTTGCTCTCGCTGCTCGTTCGGTTGGCTGATTTAGCCGTTGGAGTCTTGTCAAAGTTCTGAATATAGGCGGCATTGGTCAGGAAGAGAATGTCGGAACCTTCCGGTATTTCCTGCATTACCTTCACCATGAGGGTTAGCATCATGCGGAACTCCGTGGTGTGCAAGTCGCTGATTACATCACGGCTGATGATGTTGCCGTTATGCTCAATCACAACGGCAGCACCACCAGCTCGCTCTTTATGGCCATAATCACATGAGCCACCTATCCAAACGTAATATGTAGATGTATCTTGTGTCATAATTATTTTATCTTCAATGTCCGCAGATATTCCTTCTGCTCGGGCGTGATTCTGTAGCTCTCGATGGCCTTCTGGATGGTCTTGTTGTGCGTCCAGGGAGCAAGGCGTTGTTGCTCGATGTAGGGAATCGCCTGGTCCCATTGCTTGGCAAGGGCGGTGGCGAAGAACCAGGCTACCATCATCTTTACGTAATACTCTTCGCTCCTTACTGATGCAGGAATTTCAAGATACTCTGCCTTGAAGTCTTTATCCAGGTAATGAGACATAAGCGCCTCTATTCCAAAACGACAAGTATAAACGTGTGACGATTTACTCCAAGTCTTGATCTTCGCCAATAGCTCCTTCTTGTGTTTGGAAACACCTTCGGAGACATAATGTCGCAAACAGCCCAGTTGTCCACGAATGGCAGGAAACTGTCTGTAAGACGAATGCATTCCTCGTAGTCCTTTACCTCGGAAATGAGGAGACCGTGAAGCATGTTCTCATCGTAGTATTCGTGAGGAAGCTGCTGAAGGAACTCCTCGCATTCTTTCTCCTTTGTAAATTCTTTTGCGAACTTGCGGAGCACAGGCACACGAATGCCTATGAAACTTTCCATAGGCACTCCCGGTGTCAGTTTCGCATGGAAAGCAGCATACTGCTTATCCTGCATGGTGAACAGTCTTTCTTGAAGTGAAGTCATAAATCTTATTGTTATTTTATCTTGTTATATTCCTCATCGCTCACAGCCTCCTGCCACTCGTTGGATGTGTTCTCGCCAGGTATTTCAAAGGCGAGGTGGGCAAACCAGCTGTCTTTTGCGGCACCATGCCAATGCTTCACGTTGGCAGGAATGTGGATGACTGTGCCGGGGAGGATTTCCTGCGCAGGCTTGCCTTCCTCCTGATACCAGCCACGTCCGGCTACACCTACCAGCATTTGTCCGCCACCCTTTGTGGCGTGGTGCGTATGCCAGTTGTTACGGCAGCCAGGCTCAAAGGTAACGTTGAAGAAAGGTATCTGACTATCAGATATTTGTGCCAGATAACTGTTGCCTTTGAAGTATTTGGCGTAAGCTGTGTTGGGTTCGCCAATAGGGAATATCATCTCGCGCAGGAAAGCAGACTTAGCGTCTTCTCCTTTCACATCTTCGTTCCATACCTCCTTTGCCAGATTGAAGGCAGCCCAGGCCTTTGGCCAACCTGCGTAGAAGGCGATGTGAGTAATAATCTCTGCCGCTTCCGTGCGGGTAATTCCGTTATTCTTTGCCGACTGCAAGTGATATTTCAGCGAGTTATCGGTGATTCCTTGGCTGATGAGCGAAGTGATTGTTACTAAACTGCGGTCGCGCAATGAAAGCAGGTCATTGCGGCTCCATACTTCTCCGAAGAGGATGTCGTCGTTGAGGTGGGCGAACTCCGGGGCAAACTCACCCAGCTGGGTGCGCCCTGCTGTCTGTACTATTTTCTTCATTGTATCATTTTTTTTAAAATCTTCTCCATATTTTCAAATTCTTCTCCAGAAAACATCTTTGATGTAAAAAATAACAGTTATTCTATATATGCTTCATTATATTTAAGCAGTTTTGCGGTACTCGCTTGGAGTCTTTCCCGTCTGTGCCTTGAAAAAGCGGACGAAGTGCTGAGAATATTCAAAGCCGAGGCGCTGGCTGACTTGCGTAATGGTTAAGGTTTCATCTACAAGTAGTTGGCGGGCTGCAGAAAGCAGTCGGTCGCTGATCAGACTCTTTGCGGTTCTGCCAGTCTCTGTCTTGACTAATTCACCGAAATATTTGGTAGAATAGCAGCATTTGTCGGCAAAGTAGGCTACGGTAGGCAGCCCTTCATGCTCCGCTTTCCGGGCAATGTATTCATCGAGCAGAGAGGTGAATTTCTTTACTACCGAATGGTTTATCTCCTCGCGTGTGATAAACTGTCGGTCGTAGAAGCGCAGGCAGTAGTTTAGCAGCAACTCGATGTTTGAAACGATGAGTTCACGCGAATGTCTATCTATAGGATGCTGAAGTTCCTGCTTAATCATTGAGAGTACATCACGGAAGATGTTTACCTCGGCAGCGGATAGATGTAGAGCTTCGTTGCTTGTATAGTCGAAGAACTCATAGCGGGAGATGTTCTTGCCAAGCTGGGTGCGGTTGAGCAACTCGGGATGGAAAGCCAATACCGTATATTTGGCAAGCGGTATTCCTGGAATGGGTTCATCCTTAATCGACTGACCTGGAGCAAACGAGGTGACGGTCATCTCGTCAAAATCATATTCTGTTCTGCCGTATGACAATTTGCAGCCCTTGTTTTCCTTCAGGAAGAGGGCATAAAGTCCGTAGTGATGCACAGCCTCCTGTATCGGAGAGGTGTTCTCTACACGTGCAATGCTTACCAGAGGATGAAGTGTTTTCACCCCAATGTAGTCGTTGAACTCCTGTATGGTATTAAAGAATAATTCCTTCATAATCCTAAGCCTTTTAAAATTCTAAATTTCTTGGGTGCAAAGATACGCACATTCTCCAAAAGAGCTTATACCTGGTTTTCGGAAGATTTTACCATTATCGGAGATTTATTCCATTCTTCCATATTTCATCTCCACGCCTTCACATTACTCTTTATTCCTTTCTCATTTTTATCCAATTAATTTAATGATCTGTTTATCCGAAGCGTCAGGCAGGATTTCTTTCAGATGCTCGAAAATCCTCTGATAAGATTCCTGGGGAGTGCGATTGCATTGGCAAGCCTCCCTGCCATAGAGATCTTCGGGAGTATTGAGCAGCGACCAACCCCAGCCATATTCGTGATTGTGCTTGTCACGAGGATAGATGAAATCCTCGGTCACGATGTAAGTCGCCATTTCCAGTCGGGTGAGATAACCGTCAAACTTGCTTCTCATTCCCTTGCCGGTGAAACCGCAGGCTGCCCGAAGTTCTCTTGTGATGAGACTACCGGTAGATTGAAGCGTGCTGAGAATGGCTCCTTCTATTGATTCATCATCAGGGCGAGAGTATTTGCTTCTTCTGTAGTTACAGAAGTCCGGCCACCATTCCTGGCTGATGAATCCAGCCTTCTTGTTAAAGAACTTTCCGTACATACACGGCATTTCCTGAACGATTGCGCCCTTCCATTTCCATAGCGGCCAGTCCCAACCGCCTTCAGGAAGTCTTACGTAACCGCAGTCTTCCGCCACGATGTCTTCGGCTGAGAATCCTTCAATGCCACTATCAAGGAGAGGGAGGAAGCCGATCTTCTGGATCAGTTCTATCATGCCTGACGCTGAATATATTTCTGGAAAGTTCATAAGCTTCGTTCTTTATCTTATTATCAATTCATTCAGTTTATCCTCTCTGATAATCTTCGGCTGAGTCTTGCCAGCGAGAATGAGAATCTTTTTACCATTACGATAGATATGAAGCTGTCGTGAGCGAACTACGGCAGTCAACTCCTCATCATTCTGCATGGCTTGCCAGATAGGATAATATACTCCCTCAGGTTCAAACAACTTCTTTTGAAGATGCGAGCAGAGGTTTGTTGTATCAATAGTCATTTATTTTTTCTTTATCGTTTCATTAAATGTATTCCATTGCTTCTCAAATGACAAATCCTTTTCTATCGAATCAAAATAACTGATGTTGAGATTTTTCTCCCAAGGATTCCAGTTGCCGCAAATTCTGCCATCATGGGCGATAACAGGAAAGAAAATGCCATTATTAGTGTATGCAGACGGCATTTGATGTGAATGGATTACTAATTCCCGGCTTTTATAACCAATCAGATATTCATCAAAGGGAGCTATCAGATGAGTCTTTCCTCTTCTGAATCCACGTGTTCGACATGATTCATGCAGGTAGAACTGATAGTCTTTCCATTTTTCAACCCTCAGTTCTGAACCAAGCAACTCAATGCCTCGTTGGCAATCAGAAGTGCTCAGTCCTGACCACCAGACATAATCTTCGAATGTGGCTGGCGAATGGCTCTGAAAATATTTTCTTGCCAGAAGCATCAGCATTTCATCACGTTCCAGCCTGGCTGTTCTTGGAACCTTCTTTTCTGTGAGACTGTATGTCGCCTTTGTAGGAAGAAGATTGCCGCTGCAGAAAGTACCGTTCAATTCGTTAAAGCGAATGTGGTAGGATAGGCGATGTTTGTCCATGATGATGCCCTTTTCGAGCAAAGTCTCGTTCAGGTCTTTGCTTGTTACAGACTGCATCTCATCGGTTTTTTGAACAAATATCTCGTGAATCAGATTGAGCTCAGAATCATCGATGCTGATTTTATTACTCTTCATCCATCCTTTTACAACAGAAGTTGCCTTAGGTGAAATCAGGTCCAGCATCCACCAATAGTCTTCATTTGAAACCAGTTGCCAAGTGCCACGCAGCAGGTGAAGACGGACTATCTCACCCTCATCGAATGCTTTTTTGAAAGCGATGGAAGATGGTTTGCGAGTACGCATCATCACAGCCCATCTTACCATCCGGTAATCCTGGGCTTGCATGGCTCCAAAATGAGACACCACCTTTTGGGGAGTATCAAATTGAGGGCAGATGAGCTGCTGCGAAAGCAGACGTATTGCTATTGGATTCATTGTTTGTGAGTCGAAAATTACGTTGATTATTTCAAAGCCTTGCCGTCTGAGAAAGCGTTACCGACTTTCTCGCCCAGCTGGATATAGCTATGATGAATAGGATTGTAGACAATCAGTTCCATCTTCTCCATGTCTGGATTTCCGTCTTCAGCCAGATACTTCTCATCTACAAGAATATTGACGATTTCGGCAATGAGATAATAGCCGGTTTCGCTTTCGTCATACTTCTCCTTGATGCGGCACTCCAGGGTCATCGGGAAATCGGTGAACACAGGAGCGTTGACCATAGTCGCCTTCTCGATGTTCCATCCCGTCTTCTCCATCTTCTTCGGGGCGTTCTTGGCAGAAACAATGCCCACGAAATCAGAAGCCACCATGGTTTTCTTGGTAGCGAAGGCAACGGTAAACTCACCGCCAAGCTTCAGGTTGTCTGTGGTGACGTGATTTCCCATCGAGATCATAATCTCCTTCATGTCCCACTGTCCTGCCCAGGCAGCGTTCATTGCGTTGGCAACTCCTTCCTTATTATATGTGCCGATAATCAGCACAGGCTGTGGTACTACCCACGGCTTTGGTGCAAAACTTTTCATATACTTCGTTATTTATTTTGTTTTTTAATTCATGTGTAAATACGCCATCAGCGCAATCTGTATCAGCAGAATGGCAGGAATGCCGTATTTGAATTTCTTGTGCATCGTCTTATGGTGCCAGACTTTCATTCCAATCCATGCCCCGATGCTTCCTCCAAGAACAGCCAGCAACAAAAGCGTGGCTTCGGAAATGCGCCACTTGGCTTTCTTCGCCTTGTATTTGTCAATGCCGTACACGATGAATGTAACTGCATTGATAGCAAGGAGATAGTAGGCGAGATAACTATGTAAAGTGTTCATACTCATTTTCCTATTGTTACTCCTTTATTCTTTTATGTCAAGAAAGGATCAAGCGTAGCCAGAAGTTCGGCTTTATCTACCACACCGCTTGTGCGCCACAATACTTCTCCGTTTCGGAAGAGCATCAGCGTAGGCACGGATTGAATGCGGTATTGGCTTGCTGTTACGCCATACTTATCTACATCTACCTTGATGATTCGGATGCGGTCGCCCAACACACTCTTCACCTGTTCCAGAATGGGGTGCATCGCCTTGCAAGGTTGGCACCATGTAGCAAAGAAATCGACCAGAACAAGCTGGCCACTGTTTATTACGTTATTAAATGTCTCCATAATTATTTATCTATTTCCGTGAAACGATTAAAAGTTTTGCCGTCCCTCGTAACTTTCCCGAAGAACATATCTTCCGGTCTTACCCAATAGGCTTGGTCTCCATAGAGAGCCTGATAAACCACCATGCGCTCCTGAGTCTCGGAGTCGAAGGCAGAATGGATGAACTTGTATTTGCCGCCCTTAAAGTGCTGGAAATATCTTTCTTCCTTTGCTGAAAACTCCATCAGCATTTTCTGGGCAAGGGGAGCGTACCAGGTCTTCACCTCCTGCTCTGTAGGCGTATGACCGCCTGGGAAATGGAAGGCTTGGTTGTAGTGCTCCAGGAAGAGAGGGGAGAAGTGAGCCAGGGTGTCCTGTTCACCAAAAAGTCCCCACACACGATTCTTATAATAGGGGTTGCAATGGTCAAACTGCACGGCTTCCAGTTCCGCAAACTCCTCTATCAGCGCCTCGTCAATCACCAGCCGCTGATTTCCGTCCCTTCTCGGAGCCTTGTATTCATGCTCGCCGATGCGCTCCTTCAGAAACTCCGTCATCATGAAATACGGATTGCCGAGCAGGGCAGGAATGCCCACCACCGGAGCCAGCATCTGGGCGAGGAAAGAGCCGCAGCTGTTGCCCAGAAGCAAGTCGGGCTGCTCCCGGTCGATGATGGAGCGAATCTCCTTCAGTGCCTCCTTTGGGTGCAATGGGAGATCAGGAGTCAGCACCACTGCCGTCCCCTCAAACGCCTCTTTCAAGGCTCTCGCCATCGGACAGCTGCCCGTGGCGAAGAATCCGTGTAGGAATAATATCTTCTTCATGCTCTAATCATTTGACAATGATGCGCCTGTAATCTAGGAGGATAAGCTATGCTTAACTCCCATATTAGGCAATATATCTGCAAAAATACAAAAAATATTCAGAAAAGTGATTATATGGATGGATTTTGTTGGCAGGGCGAACTTGATTTAACCTTATTTTATAAGATAGAGGGATATTTTGATAATCTGAAATCCTTAATGACCTTAATGACCATGACCGGAAATGACCGGAATCTTTGGGGGTTGAAAATGATAATGACCCTTAATGACTTTGACCCTTCATGACCGGATTTCCCGGTAGAACAAAAAATCGACCGCTCTCCTCGTATTGAGGTGAGCGGTCGATTTTCATTTTTATGGCTGAGTCTGCTTATTATAAAAGGTGGACTCCATGTTTTTTATCCCATACAGCTCGTTACTCCGAGCGTAGTAGCGATAGCGGTCAGAATGCTGATGGCTATCTGAAGAATTGTTTTCCAAGTGTTCGCTTTCATTTTTTTGAATGTTGAATGTTGAGTGTTGAATGTTGAATTTTTTGTGGGCGGATAGGCTGGGCTAGGGGGCTAGCGCCCTAGCCAATCTATCCTTGGACTATTCAAGGCCGTCGCCAGTATCGTCCTTGCCGGTAGTACCGCCGGTTGATTCAGAGCCTTGGCCTTCGCTGCCGGTCTGACCGGTGTTTGAACCACCTGGGGTAGAACCGCCTGGCGTATTATCCGGAGTAGTTGGGGCGTTGAGGTCAACGTTGGTCTTACCCTCCTTAATCGCCTTGATAACGGCTGCCTGAGCGCTGCGGCTGGCTACGAGGTTGAACTCGGCGTCATCGCGAAGGTTCTTAAACTCCTGACCTGGCTCCCACTGAACCTTCACGCCGGTGATGTTCTGTGCGGTGAACTTGTCAGCATCCTCAGCACCCTTCGAGGTGAGAAGGAGAGAGAAATCACCGAGGTCACCCAGACGGATTTTCTTGCCCTCAAGCAACATCTCACGCATACAGTCTACGGCAATGTAGAGGATGGCGCTGATGTCGGCTCTCGAATAGACACTTCCATGAGAGGTGATGTGCTTGGCAAACTTCTCGATGGTCATGATATCGGTGTACTGTGAGATGGCGAAAGCATTCTGCTTCTCAGTCTTCACGAGTTTCAGGTCCTTTGGGTCAGGGGTTGTACCCTCCTTCTTTGCCTGGTTGATGCGTGACTTCGCCTGGTTGATTTCCAGAAGATTTGCGTTCACGCTACGCATTACGATGCTGTAATTAATCATAGTCGTTTGTAGTATGTTTAGAGTCCTTTGTTTTGCAACTCCCCAGAACGCCCCGTTCCTGCCGTTTTCGGGGTCTTCATTGATGACCGGCGCCTGCCATCATTTATGACCCGTGTTGGTCTTAATAGAAGACCCGAGCAAGGCACAAAAGGCTGTTCTTTCGATTGCCGGTGCAAAGATACAACATTTTCGGACAGAATGCAAGCTTTTACCCGTAAGCGGCTCCGCGTTTATACCTTGCATAATTCAAAAAAAAGCAGTAACAGCTGATTAAATTAATGCTGTTGCTGCTTTTTCCATCGGTCAGGAAGTAAGTCTCTATATTTTTCTAATGGGGTATTGGGTTGCCATTCTACAGTCTTTTCTATTACGTCGCATATGTATTCAAACAGATTAATGCCATTCAGCCTGCATGAGATTGCGATAGAATATAGGATAGCCGCCCGGCTTGCTCCTTCGTGCGAACCAAAGAACATTGAGTTTCTTCTTGATAGTGATATGTATCTCTGGATTCTCTCAATGTAGTTGTTATCGAGAGCCGTATCACCTCTTTTGAAGATGTCACAAATGGCATTATATTCATTAAGGGCATAGCCGACCGCCTGCGCCAAGGTAGACTTGGGCAGCAAATCTTTCCTGGAAGATATTTCCTCCAGTTTCTCCAATAAATCCTGCAAAATGTCCGGTGCATATGACTGCCGATAGGCTAGATGGTCTTCAACGGTCCATCCATTTACCCCAACCTTATGTTTTTTGTCTTCTCGATAAAATCTGTTGAGGATATCTACGACCTCCTGAGCATCCTTGTCTTCCTTGCCGCAGTCGATGAAATCTCTCTTGACATGCTGCAGGCAGGCGATTCTCATAATGTCAGGATAAGCATCCGACTCCAGTTTCCGGTAAGGAGCATATGCATCACTCTGTATGGTACCTTTATAATCAGAGAATATGTTAAGTATGACCTGCTCAGAGCGTGATCCATCCTCATATACGAAGAAGACAAGTCCCAGTTTAGGCGCACTTACAGCCCAGAAGTAGCCTTTCTTCGAACCCTTGTCCGTAGGCTTTGTCTTGGCTAACAGCACTTTATGGTATGTCTCGTCTGCCGAGACATAATCCTGCTGCAACACTACTTGGCAGATAGCCTTATAGAAGTTTTCCAGTACATCGGCACTTCTGGCAATCAGTTTGTTTGCCGTGGCTTTCCTTAACGTAAACCCATTGTCGGCAAAGTATTTGATGATTCGCTCTACCGGCATGGAATAGATGTATCGCATCTGCAGGAGTCCTGCTGCAAAGGAAGGTGAATAGGAAGAATTCAACAACAGAGCCGGCGGAGTTTTCCCCGGATACATGATACTTCCATCAGTATAAGTGTTGATGTGATACACGGTCTTGATGAATTTGATGGGTTCCATGCTGTAACGTATACAGGTACGAGTTCCGAAGAGACGCAACGTCTTCAAAAACTCTGCATCCATGACTGGATCTATCGTAACATGCACCTCTTTCATCTCGTAATGCATGTCACGCTTGGCTCCGTTGTTTTTGCGTGCCTTTCTCTTTTCGGCCTGCTCTGTTTTCTTCTTGTCAAATTCCTCCTGGGTCATCGAGTCTTGTGGATTCTTTTCCTGACGTTCGGACTTCTTGCCTGAAACGAGCTTGCCGAGTGCCTTGTTCTGACGATTCGCTTTGTCAATGGCGATTCCTTTCTGGACGAGTAATTCTTCTAATGACTTTATACGTTCAATGAGTTCGTTGACCTGTGTAGTCAATGAACTCACCGTAGCATTAGCTTGCTGAAGCTGTTCGTTTGCAAGCTGAAGCTGTTTCTTTAAAAGTACTATAATTTCGTCCTTTTTCATAGTGCAAAGGTACGAAAAAATATCGAGATATGCAAGGATTTTTAGATATTTATTTTTCTATCTTGTTGATACACAGTTCATTAAATATAATCTTATGCGCCTATAGATTAAGCCGTTTCCTATATCTCATACTTTTCAGGCAAATTCCGCTCATGATGGCAGATAGCGTCTTGTACGGCATTTTGCATTGTTTGCTTTGGGGATCAAAGAATGGTAATTCAAAGGTTCCTCGCTCCAGTCGCTTCTGATACAGCAAGAAACCGTCGCCATCCCATTTTAGCATTTTTACCTGCTGGCGGTTCTTGGAGAAGAAGATGAAGACGGCACCACCGAGTGGCGGCAGCTCCATCTCCGTCCTCACAATCTGGTACAGGCCATTTATGCCCATGTTCATTCGGACATATCGCTGGCAGACGTAATACTGGGTGTTTTCGTTTAATCCAAACATAGCAAGTCCTCCTTCTCGTAAAGTTTCATCAGATGCATGACTGATTTGGCACTACCTTTCTTGATGGTGACTATCGTTCCATTGGGAAAGGTTAAGGTTATGCCGAAAAGATAATTTTCCGGGCAGACGGAATCGGATGGCATTTCCATGGGAAGGAACATCATCCCAGTGTCCTTGGCTGTTGCTTCGGAACATTCCTTACGGGCTTCGGCCTGAAGCAGACGAATCTGCTGTTTGGCTAACCTAACAGAATAACCTTTCTCTGACATCCATCTATGCATCGAGCGATGGTTTACATGCCGTTCCTTTAAAAAAGGAATCAAACTGGCTTTTGGATTATGATTCAAATGAATCTGGAAGGCATTCCATGCCCTCTCATAACGTTCTGTTGCTCTCATAATTTCGTTGCTTTTAAAATTATGGTGCAAAGGTAAGAACTTTTACGATAAAGGGCAAGGTATAAACGCGGAGCCGCTTACTTTTACCCTAACTTTCTATTCCGAAAATGACGTAAGTTTCTGATAGATTATACTTTCTATCGTTTTCTATCAGAAGTTTATTGCAGAAACATAGCAAAACAGGAAAATACGCATTGAAGGTAGCTGAAGAAACGTGAAAAAGCGGTCATTAAGGTCAAGGTCATTAAGGTCATTAAGAAAATGGGAATCGGTCATTTTGAGCTATAGTATATATAAATATATTTATATATACTATAGGAAAATGTTTTTTCTCCGAAACCTTAATGACCTTGACCTTAATGACCGGATAGAATATTTCTGTTTTAAAGACTTGCAGTAAATAAGGTAACGTCTCGTAATTAGTTGTTTATTACACATTTATACCAGTATATTAAAGTTGCTATTAATGTTTTTATGTATAAGTATAATCTACATTCTCTAGTGCCGGAAATGAGTTCTTATATTGCTTTTTCTCCTCTCTTTACCTCATTCTACGTAAGCGGCTCCGCGTTTATACCTTGCCCTTTATCGTAAAAGTTCTTACCTTTGCACCATAATTTTAAAAGCAACGAAATTATGAGAGCAACAGAACGTTATGAGAGGGCATGGAATGCCTTCCAGATTCATTTGAATCATAATCCAAAAGCCAGTTTGATTCCTTTTTTAAAGGAACGGCATGTAAACCATCGCTCGATGCATAGATGGATGTCAGAGAAAGGTTATTCTGTTAGGTTAGCCAAACAACAGATTCGTCTGCTTCAGGCCGAAGCCCGTAAGGAATGTTCCGAAGCAACAGCCAAGGACACTGGGATGATGTTCCTTCCCATGGAAATGTCATCCGATTCCGTCTGCCCGGAAAATTATCTTTTCGGCATAACCTTAACCTTTCCCAATGGAACGATAGTCACCATCAAGAAAGGTAGTGCCAAATCAGTCATGCATCTGATGAAACTTTACGAGAAGGAGGACTTGCTATGTTTGGATTAAACGAAAACACCCAGTATTACGTCTGCCAGCGATATGTCCGAATGAACATGGGCATAAATGGCCTGTACCAGATTGTGAGGACGGAGATGGAGCTGCCGCCACTCGGTGGTGCCGTCTTCATCTTCTTCTCAAAGAATCGCCAGCAGGTAAAAATGCTAAAATGGGATGGCGACGGTTTCTTGCTGTATCAGAAGCGACTGGAGCGAGGAACCTTTGAATTACCATTCTTTGATCCCCAAAGCAAACAATGCAAAATGCCGTACAAGACGCTATCTGCCATCATGAGCGGAATTTGCCTGAAAAGTATGAGATATAGGAAACGGCTTAATCTATAGGTGCATAAGATTATATTTAATGAACTGTGTATCAACAAGATAGAAAAATAAATATCTAAAAATCCTTGCATATCTCGATATTTTTTCGTACCTTTGCACTATGAAAAAGGACGAAATTATAGTACTTTTAAAGGAACAGCTTCAGCTTGCAAACGAACAGCTTCAGCAAGCTAATGCTACGGTGAGTTCGTTGACTACACAGGTCAGCGAACTCATTGAACGTATAAAGTCATTAGAAGAATTACTCGTCCAGAAAGGAATCGCCATTGACAAAGCGAATCGTCAGAACAAGGCACTCGGCAAGCTCGTTTCAGGCAAGAAGTCCGAACGTCAGGAAAAGAATCCACAAGACTCGATGACCCAGGAGGAATTTGACAAGAAGAAAGAAGAGCAGGCCGAAAAGAGAAAGGCACGCAAAAACAACGGAGCCAAGCGTGACATGCATTACGAGATGAAAGAGGTGCATGTTACGATAGATCCAGTCATGGATGCAGAGTTTTTGAAGACGTTGCGTCTCTTCGGAACTCGTACCTGTATACGTTACAGCATGGAACCCATCAAATTCATCAAGACCGTGTATCACATCAACACTTATACTGATGGAAGTATCATGTATCCGGGGAAAACTCCGCCGGCTCTGTTGTTGAATTCTTCCTATTCACCTTCCTTTGCAGCAGGACTCCTGCAGATGCGATACATCTATTCCATGCCGGTAGAGCGAATCATCAAATACTTTGCCGACAATGGGTTTACGTTAAGGAAAGCCACGGCAAACAAACTGATTGCCAGAAGTGCCGATGTACTGGAAAACTTCTATAAGGCTATCTGCCAAGTAGTGTTGCAGCAGGATTATGTCTCGGCAGACGAGACATACCATAAAGTGCTGTTAGCCAAGACAAAGCCTACGGACAAGGGTTCGAAGAAAGGCTACTTCTGGGCTGTAAGTGCGCCTAAACTGGGACTTGTCTTCTTCGTATATGAGGATGGATCACGCTCTGAGCAGGTCATACTTAACATATTCTCTGATTATAAAGGTACCATACAGAGTGATGCATATGCTCCTTACCGGAAACTGGAGTCGGATGCTTATCCTGACATTATGAGAATCGCCTGCCTGCAGCATGTCAAGAGAGATTTCATCGACTGCGGCAAGGAAGACAAGGATGCTCAGGAGGTCGTAGATATCCTCAACAGATTTTATCGAGAAGACAAAAAACATAAGGTTGGGGTAAATGGATGGACCGTTGAAGACCATCTAGCCTATCGGCAGTCATATGCACCGGACATTTTGCAGGATTTATTGGAGAAACTGGAGGAAATATCTTCCAGGAAAGATTTGCTGCCCAAGTCTACCTTGGCGCAGGCGGTCGGCTATGCCCTTAATGAATATAATGCCATTTGTGACATCTTCAAAAGAGGTGATACGGCTCTCGATAACAACTACATTGAGAGAATCCAGAGATACATATCACTATCTTTTACCTTTGCACCTGGAAACAAGTTTAAACGAATTGGTTAACGGGTGTTAAGGTGAACTGTATGTCACTCTAGAATATCACTATTTTTTGATTCAGTCCTTCGCCAAGCCAAATGTTTTCTTGTTTCCATTTAATGCTAAAATGTCAATAATATGGATAAGGAACTTTACTTTGGCGTAGATGTCTCCAAGAAGACTCTCGACCTTGCTTATTATGATGGTGAAACCATCGACTGGAAGAATGCTCATATTAAGGTGAGCAATGATGATGCTGGGTTCAAAAAGATTGGCTCCTGGGTCGCAAAGGTAGGAAAAGACTTCGATACCTTTTTGTTCTGTATGGAATATACTGGACTCTATAACCAAAACTTCAGATTATGGCTGGAATCCAAAGAATATATCTATGGTATGGTGGAACCTCGCAAAATGCATCGCTTCGAGCCAGACTTGGATGATGACCAGCGCTCTCTAGACCGTATCAAGACTGATGAACTGGATGCTTTCAGAATAGCAATCTATTGTGAGCAGAACCACAAGAAGATTCTTCGCAATCCCTCCAAACTTCCTTCACCTGTCTATTTCAAGTTGAAGAGATTGCTGGCAGAGCGTAAGCAGAACACCAAGCAGTCAACTCTCTATAAGCAGCAGCTTCATGATATCAGCGCATACGATACAGACTTATCCGTTGAACGCAAGAAACTCCTGCTGAAGAACATGCAGGAAAACCAGAAAGCAATAGACAAAGAGATTGACAGCTACATGAATGAAGATACAAGCATCAGAAAGAATTACAATCTGCTGACCTCCATTCCTGGCATTGGTCGCATCATAGCGTTGGAAACCATTGTATTGACGGAAAATTTCACTGCAATCAGCAATCCTCGCAAATATGCCTGTTACATAGGAATAGCCCCTTTTAAAAAGGAATCTGGTACCTCAGTAAGAAAGAAAACGGGGGTTTCCAAGAAAGGCTTTTCTGAAGCCAAGGCAGACTTATCCATAGCTGTCCTTTCCGCCATAAGGAACAATCCTTCAATAAGAGACTATTGGATACGCAAGAGAAAGGAAAAATGCGGTGGCATCGTGCTCAATGCCGTCAAGTTCAAGCTGGTCCTTCGTATGTTTGCCGTGATAAAGCGTGGAACACCATATGTGGAGACAGATGCATATAAGAACTAAAATGCAGCAAAAGTGAACTATCGCACTTCTTAGAGCATAACTATTTCCCGACTAAGTCTTTTGTCTGCGTTTTTTTCACTACCTTTGCCGGAGCATCTGAAATGGAAGGAACTCCGGACGGGGGTAGTGAACTATTTTGTCTTAGACAAAGACCTTTCCCTGATCTAGTCTCCCCAGCCTGAAATGCCAGGTCAAGTGCCGTTTAGGGAATTAGCCGTGGAAGCTTTTAAAAGATGTGGCTTACCCTGACATAGAGAGCTCCTTCCTACAAAATGCGGTACAAAGGTATGAAAAATAAATCATTTATCGGCATCGACATCTCAAAAAATGTCATTGACGTATCAATTTTCTGTGAAGAAACCCCAATTAAGGACTTTTCTCACGATGTATTCAACAATTCCCGCAAGGGATTTGGCGAAATGTGCACATGGCTCAAGAAGAATCATGTGGTTCTCTCGAACAGTCTCTTCGGAATGGAGTTCACCGGCAGCTATTCCATGGAGCTGGAGAAGTTTCTTAATACCAGGAACTATCAGTTCTGCATGCTCTCCACCCATGTGGTAAAGCATTATCCCATGGGGCCCAAGGACAAGAGCGACAAGATTGACTCTGCCAAGATTGCAGACTTTCTCTATCGCTATAATGGTACTGAATGTGTCAAGCCTTATAATATGCCTGACAAGACCATGCAGAGACTCAAGGCACTGATGAATGAGCGTAAGTTCCTGGTGGAACAGCGTACATGCTTCATGAACAGAAGACAGCTATGCATCACAAAGGAAGATGCCCAGTTATATGATGGCTACATCAAAAAATTCAGCCGTGACATTGAGAACATCGAGTTGGAAGAACAGAAGTTGCTGGCTACAGACGATAGCCTCTTGTCTACTTACAAGAATCTTCTGACAATACCGGGAATAGGCTTCGTCAATGCCATAAATGTCATTGTCATTACCCGAAACTTTACCGCTTTTGAAACAGCAAGGCAATATGCCAGTTATGTCGGCGTGGCACCGCACTTCCGCACTTCAGGCACCAGTGTGAAATGGCGTCCCCGACCTTCAGCACGCTGTGATGGTCAGGCGAAAGCAGATCTATCCATGGCGGCCACAGTTGTTGTACAATATGATGCAGAGTTACAATCATTTTATAACCGTAAATTAGGAGGTAAGCAAGATTCAGACACAAAACGCAAGGCATTGAATGCCGTTAAGTTCAAACTTGTTCTCAGAATGTTCGCTATAGGTAAGCAGAACAGAAAATGGGAACCGTTGGATTCAAAGAGCAGCAATGAAAAACTTGCAATATCATAAGTCCGAAACAAGTGAACTATAGCAGTCTGTGCTACTGCCATTTAGAGTCTTGTAAAGACACAAACACGGATAACTAATTAGGAATCTAGCCACACGCTATTAAAAGAACGAGTTCCGTGTTGATTTGTAACAGAAAAATCATTTTTGACCATTTCTGCTACCGATATTTTAGTGCCTGTATGTTCCAAAATACCTCTTTTGTATTTATTAACACAAAAAGTTGCTCAAAAATTTGGCTATGTCTTAGGAATCAAGAAGAAACTCAATGTTCTTTGGTTCGCACGAAGGAGCAAGCCGGGCGGCTATCCTATATTCTATCGCAATCTCATGCAGGCTGAATGGCATTAATCTGTTTGAATACATATGCGACGTAATAGAAAAGACTGTAGAATGGCAACCCAATACCCCATTAGAAAAATATAGAGACTTACTTCCTGACCGATGGAAAAAGCAGCAACAGCATTAATTTAATCAGCTGTTACTGCTTTTTTTTGAATTATGCAAGGTATAAACGCGGAGCCGCTTACCATTCTACCCCTTATTTACCCCTCGAATTTGTCAAAAATACGTCAAGTCTGAGACGGATTTATGTCTGAGGAGGGGCATTTTTCACCCTTAGGAGGGGGGAACATCTTCCTATCCCCCATATTTTGCATTTTTCCGTTAAATAACGTGATAAAATTCTTTGGTTTGCCTGCTTTTTATTATCTTTGCTAGTAATTGACAAATTATTGACGTATCAATAGTTCTGAAAGCTAGAAACTACATAACAATAATGCTGAGATGGAAATGTGTAATCTATTGTTATATAGCTATTTTGTATGTATATTTCGTGTGTAAAGTGAAGTCTGTATGTTGGGTTACGAATAGAATATATATTTACTTTTTAAATCATAGCGCTCGCTTTTTATGCATTCTCCCAATACCTGTTTTCAGCGATGAAAAACGGAAAAATTAGAGTTTCCTGATTACATAACCCCCTTTTTAGCCCATGAATAGCCGATTTTGCCCTTTAATTCATGCCCTAATTGAGCAGCTGAAGGAGGAATATCCATTAGCCACGATTCATGGTCATAATGAATTTGCCAACAAAGCCTGTCCCTGCTTTAATGTGAAGAAGGAGTGGGGCTAACAGATAGGGAACGCGCTGCGTTCCCTATTTATACTCATTTTCCGATGCGCCATACGTAACCAATTGAATACCAGTCGTTTAATGTATATTTGAGCCATATGAAAGCCAGACTAAAATGTAAGGATTTTTATCTGTTTAATTATCTGATATTCAGTGCTTTTTAGTCCTACTTTCCTACTTTTTTCAAGTATCTTTTTAAGCCCTTTTCTACGCCTTTCACTTTCCCACGCAAATAATGAATGTCGTTGATTCTCAGTCGGTTAAGTACTGACGTGCTATTTGTGAGCCGCTTTCCTTCTGAATGAAAAGAATGTTGATTATCAGCTACTTACGATTTTCGTATTTTCACTTGGTTTCACTTGATTTCATTCATTTTGTATATCATATATCTTTACAAACGCCCATTTTTAGGGGTTGAAGATTTAACATATTTAACCTTTGTAAACACTCAAAATCTGCATTTTCGTGCTAAAACGTGTTTTTTTATCATTTTTGAGAGGTCGGCTTTTATCTGAATAAATCTGCCATCGTCAGCTGGCATTGAATGTCATCAGAATAGCCGCCCGGCGCAAGTCCATAGGAGGTGATCATCGTGATGAGTACCGTTTTCTCGGTGCCCGTTTCCCTGATGAAGGTCTCCCTTCGGTTGCGGATGCGGTTGTCCTCGCCTTCTATAATAACGTAAGGGGCGTTGGATTATTGCATCGTCTTGATAGGCGATAAAATCAATATATTCTGACATGTTTCTTTCTTTTTGCATAAATAACATTAAAAATCATACATCTTGTAAATGATTAGGGACGATTTTCATCTTTTTTTTGTATTTTTGCTATTCAATGTTGTAGAACGTCAATACAAAAAGAAACGGATAAGAGATATGGATGAAAATAATGTGCCTGAAATGCGTCCGACATTCGAAGAAATTCGAAAAGTGGATGGTAACGGGAAAGAATACTGGAGCTCACGTGATCTTTGTAATGCGATGGGCTATTCGGGATATTGGAAATTTCAGAATGTAATAGACAAAGCAATCAAAGTTGCCAGTGAAAAAGGTATGAATATAGACGAACATTTCAACCATGCGGTTGACATGTTCAAGGTGGGTAATGGAGCGTTTCGCAAGGTCGAAGCTTTCCATCTATCACGTATGGCTTGTATGATCATTTCTGAGAATGCTGATTCAAGGAAGTTATTGGTGAAGCAGGCAAGAGCCTATTTTTCTCAATCCGTATCTACAACAGAACTTATGCAGAACTCTTTGGAATCCAATATCTTACTGTATAAGACTGCACAAGGTGAGACTCGCATTGAAGTGATTTTCAACAACGAAACTTTTTGGATGTCACAGAAAAGGATGGCTGCTTTGTTTGGTGTTGATAGAGCAACTATCACTTATCATATTTCTCAGATTTATGAATCTGGTGAATTGCAAAGAGAGGCAACTTGTAGAAAAATTCAACAAGTTCAACTGGAGGGAGAGCGTGATGTCGAGCGTGCTCCATTGTTCTACAATCTTGATGTAATCATTGCTGTTGGTTATCGAGTGAACAGCTATCAGGCAACCCAATTCCGTATATGGGCAACCTCTGTATTGAAGGAGTTCATCATTAAGGGTTATGTCTTGGATGATGAACGTTTGAAGCAAGGTAAGCACTTCGGCAAGGATTATTTTGACGATTTGCTGGAACGCATCCGTGAAATCCGCACTTCAGAACGTAGATACTACCAGAAGATAACTGATATTTATGCTGAGTGTAGTGCTGATTATGACGCAAAGGCTGAAAGTACCAAACTTTTCTACAAGATGGTGCAGAATATGATGCATCTGGCGGTTACCAATCATACGGCAGCCGAGATTGTTTATGAGCGAGCTGATGCGGAAATGCCTCACATGGGATTGACTACATAGAAGAAAGCACCGGATGGAAGAGTTCAAAAGTCTGATACGATAGTGGCAAAGAACTATCTTTCTGATGAAGAATTGTCTCAGCTCAACGCAATAACAACAAGTTTCCTGGACCTCGCAGAATCTCGTGCAAGACGACACATCGTTACTACTATGGAGGATTGGAAGAATCGCCTGAAGCTGTTGCTTGAAACAATGGACTATGATGCTAAGAGTAGTGCAGGTAAGGTTTCGCAAGAAGAAGCCAGAGAAAAGGCTTATTCTGAGTATGAGAAATATAAGGTTATTCAAGACCGTTCCTATATCTCGGATTTCGACCGATTCAATAGTGGCAATGATGATGATACTCCATTGCTTCCATTTGACATTGATCCAAAAGAATAGGGGTGAATTATGTCATGGTTGTAGAACTTATAATGGCCAAGTTGTAATTATGGATAAAGATATTCAGTTTCAGATAGAATGCCTCGCTACAGAATTGGTGGAGATGTTGATGCAAAAGTATGGCTGGGATATAAAGACAGCTCTGGATCAGTTGTATTTTTCAGAAACCTACAAGCGCCTGTGTAATCCAGCCTGTGGCTTGTATTACGAAGGAGCTGTTTATGTTTTCTCTTATTTGGAAAATGAGATGGAAACTGGAGTGGTAAAATAAGTAGGGTGTCCAGTTCTCTGTTCTTAAAAACAAGCTGGAAACATCCCTGTTAATTGTTAATATTACGCTCTGATATTTAACGTTTCATGTAACGAAATAGTTCTTTGAAAATTTGTGTATATCGTTGAATTTTAGCATCTTTGTACATCATTACAAATACTTATAATCAATGAAAAAGTTAGATTCAAAACAGCATAAAGAGACCCCTGAGGAAGAGTTAAAGCGTCTTCGTAAAAGAGTTAAGCAACTTGAAGGCAAAGAAGTGAAGAATACAAACACTATCAAAGGTCTTCGGAAAGAACTCAAAAAAAAAGACGTTCAGAAAATAACTATGACCAACGAACAAAGAGCATTACTCTCGCACCTGTTCCCGGACATAGATTCCCTCTTGTAGTAATTCAACTTTGTGTTCTTATCTATATGCGTACTGGCTGTGGCCTTCGAACTGTAGTGAAGATCTTGGAGGTATTCTCTGAAGTACTTGGTAAGAACTTCGGAAAAAGTCCATGCTACAATACGGTGGAAAACTGGATAAAGAAGTTGGGACTGTCTGTTTATCAAGATGACCAGCCATGCAAAGGCAAAAAGTTTGCCATGGTTATGGATGAGAGCATCGCTATAAACGGTCAGAAACTACTTTTGGCTCTAGCCATTCCATCAGAGCATCAAGATCGACCTGTCAAACATGAAGATGTGACAGTTTTAAACATGACGGTAGGAGCAAACTTCAAGGGTGAAGATATCGAAAACAAGATAAGCGAAGTCACTATATCTGCAGGTTCAGAACCTCAATATGTGATTAGTGACAATGCCCATAACCTTGTAAGGGGTATCTTGGACTCTGGATATGTGCATTATGCGGACATCAGTCATTCTATGGGTGTGATTCTCAAAAAGGTGTATGAAAAACAGCCTGATTTTGTTGAGCTTACAACACTTTTAGGAAAGAAAAGACTGCAATACCATCTGACAAATAAAGCATATTTGCTACCACCGAACATGAGGACTATTGCTAGATTCATGAATATGTCTGAATGGGTAATCTGGGGCAACTCTATGCTTGCTTGTTACAACAAACTCCCAAAAGAAATGCAGGAAGCGTATGCTTTCATCAACGACTATGAATCTTTGTTGCAAGAACTCATGGATGCGTTGGATGCCATCAGGCATATAGAGCATATCTGTAAAAACAAAGGCTTTTCCTGCAAGACGAGTAAGGAGTGCCAGTCATACATAGTTGCTCATGTTATAGGAAATGCTTATCCTCGTCAAGCTCACCTTGGCTTGAAGATGCTGGAGTACTTCCGAAAGGAAGAAGCGCAACTTACTGAGGATATGAATATCTGCATCTCTTCAGACATCATTGAATCTACTTTTGGTATATACAAAAGCAAGAAGTCACCGAACAAGCTGTATGGCATAACTCCTTTTGCTCTAATGATACCATTATATCCAAAAGTCGTGAACGAATCCGTTACTAAAACATTTAATTTCAAAGAGCGCTTAGTGAATGTTAAACTTAAGGACATTGATGCTTGGACTACCGAGCACTTGTCCAAAAACTGGGTGACAGAACGAACCAAAACTCTCAAACAAGTGAGTTAATATTGGAACATAGAACTGGACACCCTATAAAATAAGGTAATTGTGAACGCATGCGTTCACAATTTGTTTTCTAACCCTCCGTCCATCACCACTTCATCTCCTCTTTTGGAAGCAACGGAATGGCTCCATAGCGTCCTAATAGATAGCCCTTGCGAACATCCTTACGAGGCTTGAATTCTGCCAAGGATGTAAGATGAGACGCTCCATCCTTTCCCTTCTCGACAAACCATACTTCGTCAGCTCTGATAAGGTCGAGGTTGAGCAGGTTGCATTCATGAGTAGAGAAGATGAGCTGAGTGTCTCTTCCTGACTCCAGTCCTGAGAAATAGCACTCTAATATTTTCTGCGAGAGCATCGGGTGCATACTGCGGTCAATCTCGTCGATGAGATAATCTACTTCATTTTGCTTCAAATCAATGAGCATTGGGATGAAGTCAAGCAACCGGATGCTGCCATCAGATTCTTCGCTCAAATCAAATACTACCTCTGTGCCGGAAGTAAGATTCCGGTGAACAGCCTTTTGCTTGTAAATCTCGTATCCTCCGTTGGCATTCACCTCGAAAAGAAGCATTTCGCCTCCAACTGTGGCAGCCATGCTGTACGCCTTGCCGTTCTTGGCCTTGCTGAGTATGTTGTCTAGTAAATCGGAAGATAAGTTCACATCCTCTTTCTTGATTTTGTACAGGCGCACGTCTGAAATGCCCGTGTTGAAGTAGGCAAGAAGCGAGCGTGTCGTTTCCTGCAGCTCATCATTGTTTTCAGTAAGGAAAGAAATTCCCTGCAGGCGTGTGCTTGGGAAGATGATTTTCAAACCGTCAGCAAACCAGTTCTTGGCCATGTGTATGGTTTCAAGTCCCTTGCCGTTTCTGCGCACATACTCTGAAAGGAAGCTGGAATCGGAAGGAGTACTGTGGGCGATGAATTTCAGCAGCATGGATGTTTCTTCGTTTCCATCCACCTTGCCAAACGTAAACTCGTTGCCGGCAGCTGTAATCTTTCTGGTGAAAACTTCCTTGTCGGTACGGCTGTTGATTTCAAACAGCCATTCCTCCTTGATTCCTCCGATGGTGAACTCTATGCCATAGGCAAAGCACTTACCCTTGGTCTTGAACTCGATTTCTACCTTAGAGTTTTTCTCTTCGGTATCAGCAAGCTTGAAAGGTTCCACCTTGCTTTGCGGAAAACTTCCATTGGCTATCTGCTGGAGCAGGGCAATGGCCTTGATGACGTTGCTCTTTCCGGAAGCATTGGCACCATACACGATACCAGCCTTCAGCACAGAAATATCGTCACGCTTCTCTGCACGGGAAACATGAGACGGATGTGCGTTGCTCTTACCTGCCACAAAGCTGATTTGAGTCTCATCCTTGATGGAAATATATATTTTCAAATGTAGCTCTAAGTATCATAACAATGTCATTTTCTTATTAATACTGATGCAAAGATAAGCTTTTTCTTCGAAATATGTGTTTGTTAATGTCGAATACTTGCAAAAGCGTTGCATAATTAATACAAATTAGCTGATTTACGGTCTTTTGCTTGTCAAAAGCTGTCGCTATTTGTAGAAGTTACTGGTTGTATAAAAATACATTTATCCTGCAAAAACATCCAAAATGTATCGATAAGCCGTGGAAATCTATTGAAAAACGATAGATTTCCACGACTTATCGGCATGTTTTTGCGATTTTCATCCTAATATGGATGAGTTTTCTCTCTCCATTTCGTATAATTATTCTTGTATTTCAGCAAGGAAAAATAGATTCTCTCGAAATCCTTGACTATATGATAATAAACAAGTTTATTTCGGCATATATACATATATGTTTTTCTTAAACTTGTAAACTTCCTGGTTTGAGTGGTTAAAAATCGGTAGAGGTTTACTATTTGAGTTTGAAAGAACATGTATATATACATGGGTAAACTTAAACCTTAAACTTGTATGCGCCCTAAGCTTTGCCTTGGTTGCTCTTTAGCTGGTGCAGGGCTTTACCTTCTTTTTCTCCTTGCAGAAATTCTGTTGTCCTTTTAGATATACAACAGCTTCATGTCACAAATAAACATCGTTTATGTGACAAAAATCATTGGCTTGCCTCTTGTCTCAGGCATCATGCTTCTCTGCTCAGCTGTCCTCTACATGCTGATGCTTACCCTTGTCAGTCGTAGGTTTGATCGTTCTTTCCTTAGCTTAGCCATATTCATGATGAAGTTTGAGTTTTCCTGCCAGTCTCTTGAACTTATAAGCCGTATTGCGCAACCAGTTTGCTTGAACAAACATCGAGGAGGATGCAGCTTTCCTTTACCCAACTAACTGCAAATATTTTCTATTCATCCTTTTCATTCATATTTTTGGACGAAGCATCCACACTTACTTTTTCCGCTGCAAAGTTAGTGCAAGCCACATTTCTGCAAGTACCAGGTGCCTTATTCTCAGAATTTTTTCAAAAACTTTTCCGTCTGCTGCTCATCCAAAAAACTTTTCCTGCCCAAGGGTGAAATAATTCGATAATTCCTTGCTTCCTATGTTTTCCTTGCTAACTCTGATAGCATCGTAAAAAATAAATGTTTCACTTCTAAAAATATTGAATTATGAAAAAGATGGAAAATTCTTTCGCAGTAACTGGTTTCGTAGGTAAGGATGCAAGCATCCATCAGTTTACAACCGTAAGCGTAGCTCGCTTCTCACTGGCCATCATCCGCAATGAGAAGAATGGCGATGAAAACTCTCGCACTTCTGCCTTCATGAATGTAGAGGCTTGGCGCAAGAACGAGAACACCTCTTCATTCGACCGTCTGGTCAAGGGAGCACTCCTCACTGTAGAGGGCTACTTCAAGCCAGAGGAATGGCAGGATGCCGAGGGAGTCAAGCACAACCGAGTGATTCTCGTAGCCACCAAGTTCTATGAAGCTGTAGAGAAGGAGAACACTCCTGATTCTCAGCAGGGCAAGATCCAGAAGGATAAGTAAATTCTTCTCTCCAGATGATAGAGCGGCCTTCGGGTCGCTTTTTTTGTGCTTATACTTTTCCTTGCTGAAAGGGAAGACCTGTTATAAGGAGATTCTTGCAGGATTGATAATCCCTCAGCATCTTGTCATTCACTCTTTTATTTTGTTATTTGATCCATATACCAAACCTTATCTCCCCATCCTTCGCCAAAGAGAGCAGGAGAGAGGGATGCTATAAAATACTGAGCCTTGTTGTTGAGATGAGTGAACATAGTGACCAGCTTGAATTGCCATTCAATATCAAGTGAGTACGTAGGCTCATCTATCATTACGATGGCTTCGTTTCCATTTAGCAGGAACACTCTCAGCAAAATCAATAGAATTTGCTTTTCGCCAGAAGACAGCGCTTCTACAGGTAATATTCCATTGTCTGTAAAAACAGTAAACTTGCTGCCTTCTATTTCGATGCGTTTGCCAGTTATGGCAAAGAAATCATTTATGACCTTCTGAAAATCAGCTATCTTGGCTTTCATTTCAATTCTTTTCTCCTCTGAACTATCTAGCATAGACATGCGGAGGTTCATGAGTGAAGGTCCGGTCTTCATGTCATATATATAGTAATCCAACTCCTGCGATAGGGCTTTGCTTGTCTTGCGCTTGTCTCTCATTGCAATGTTGTCAATGGAAGGAAGATAGATTATGTGATCTTTGCTTTCTTTATCTTCTGCTAAAGATTGATATAGATTTCTCAGGAATGTGGTCTTGCCACTTCCATTGCTTCCCATAATGATATTAACATCAGAATGTGGCTGAAACTGAACGTGTAGATTATTCCAGATTTCAACATCTATATAATTCAATATTATCTGTTTCATACTTCAATATATTTTCCAGGATTGAATGATTCATGTTCCCCATGAAATACATATCCCAGCTGATTTGACACACAGTTGGTATTGCCTATCTTCACATCCACGTTGTAGTGAGAGTGACCGAATATCCAGTAATCTATGCCGCTATTCTTGATGTACTCTTCCAATTCCACCGTGAAGGCACTATTAGCTTGACTGTCTGCGAACTTGGGACATTGCATCTGGAAAGACGGAACATGATGTGTGACAACTATCTTTCTTCTGGCCTTGCTGCATGAAACAGCATCTTTCAAGAAAGACAGGCATCTTTTATGTTCACGGTTGAAGTCTGCAAACGTTAGAAGATCTCCATTGAAGATGATGCGTCGGAAGTCGCTTATGACTTGTTCTGTATAGTATGCCTCCTTCAGTGGAATTTTAGACCACAATGTTGTTATGAAGAGGTCGATGTCTCCTATGTGTACAACAGCATTGTAATAGCTGTGAACATTGGGACGTATTTCAAGACAAAAGCCATCGTTAAGCTTGGCAATGTCATAGTATTTGTAGAACTCATGGTTGCCCATGCTGGCTATGACTTGCTGATAGTTCTCAGAAGCCCAGTCCCAGAAGGGATGCTTGGAATAGTTCTCGTCTCCCAGGTAGCCGATGTCTCCAGCCAGAACGAGAATATCTCCTGTTACTTGCAGGGGATTCTCCTTCAGAAATCTCCAGTTTTCGGCAAACTCCAGGTGGAGGTCTGATGCATATTGTATTTTCATAATTGTTCTGTTGTAAATAATTCGTCTAATTGTTCCAATAAAGCCTCGATGAATGGTGAATTCTGATCAAGAGAAGTAGGCTTCAAAAGCCTCACGAAATTCTCTAATCCTTCCATTGTCTTTCAGACGAAGGAACTATCGCTCGGCAGAATGATATAAACATCATTCTGCTCTCGCTTAACCGTTCCATTCTATTTCATTAATTAAACGTTCAACTTCTCCTTCCACTCGTGGGTCTTCATCTTCACTCAGTGAAATGGCCAATGATAATCTGTCCACCCATTCGGCTTTGGTACCAATGGCGGTGACAGGTGGGTATTTCCATGCCTCAATGATGATGTTGCCATCAAATTCGTTAGGACGCACCAAGGCCCCTGATGATTTGAATTCCCGGAGTTGTTTGACTGGCATCATGATCATCCTTTCTGAATCAGGATTCAGCCATGTATAATGTGCAAGTGCATTGATTCCGCATCTTGGGAAAGAATCGTTAGAAAGCAGATCGTCACAGAAGATGCGTTCTTCTACAGGATTGAGAAGGTAAGGCTGGGCTTGTTTCCACAGTTCCTTTCCCTTCTTGTCGAAGTGAACGACCTTTCGCTTAGATCCATCGGATACTTTCTGGCAAAGTCCCAAGTCTTCAAGGCAGGTTATTCCAAGCGTAATGCTTGCATAGGAATATGGAATTTTATCCTCCATGTCACGTGCAGCCAATCCTTCAATACTCTCTATCTGCAGATGATAGAGAAGCAGGTATTGGGCTACTGGTGACAGAGCCTTAGCCTGTTTGGTCTTGCGGATGCGCTCATTAGCCAGAAGCATAGGCAAATGAACGTATTTGTCCGAGACAATGAAATAAACATCTTTGTCTATGAGTCTCTGCCTTTCATAAGCTGGGCAGGTTGGCAGAAGGAATACGACAGGAAGCTGGAACAGTGAAGCGAGATTGCTTGCTGTAATGGCCAAACTTCGTGGTGGAGCTACCTTTCCTTTAGGTTCGGCGAAAAGTAAGGACATACCGTGGTATTCGCCATCGAAGAACTTGTATGCAAGTGAATCTCCAATGGTGACACCTTTCATCTGCGCCTTCTTCCGTTCTTGCAGCTGTATAGGTCTTCCTAATATGATGACATCATTTTTCATTTTAATCATTCTGCTTCATTTTAATACCCTATTAAAACGATGCAAATATATTAAAATAAACTGGTAATACCAAAGTTTTTTGCATTTTTTATGCAGAAAGGTTAAAATGTATGCAAAAACCAGATTTTCTTTGAGATAAACATGGTTTTTCCCAAATAAAATAGTATTTTTGTACTTACATAAATATACGTAAAATATAAGATAGAGCCGTGATGCGGCTTAGCAATATAGTAACAATGAAATATATTTGGTTGATTATCTTTCTGATATTGCCGATAGTCGGTGTTCTTTATACCGCTTGGCGAATGTGGCATTTACTGCCTTTTTCCATTGCCATGAAATGGGTGGCAGTGGGAGTTTTAGTTGTATGGTTCAGTACCATATTCATCGCCTTTTCGGGAGCGTTAGAGAAAATGCCACTTTTTGCGGCAACAGCAGTTTATGAAGTGGGCTTTTCCTTCATCTTCATCCTGTTGTATCTGGTAATGCTGTTCCTCGTGCTCGACGTTGGACGCCTTGTTCATATAGTGCCTAAAGCTTGGCTATTTGACAATGGTTATACTTCCATCGGCATTTTTGCCTTCATGCTGCTGATTTTCGGCTATGGCAGCATACACTATAATAATAAGGTGAGAGAACAGATTGATATCAAGACCGATAAGGCTATCAGCTTAGATCAGAAGAGTACAAAGATTGTACTTCTTAGCGATCTTCATCTCGGTTATCACAACCGCCGTTCTGACTTTAGAAAATGGGTGGACATGATCAATGCTGAGCAGCCCGACCTCATATTGATTGCTGGAGACATCATAGACAACAGCGTCCGTCCTTTGATGGAAGAGAACGTAGCTGCAGAGTTTCATCGTCTGACAGCCCCTGTCTATGCTTGTCTTGGCAACCATGAGTATTACAGCAACCAACCAAAGGCAAGGCGATTTTATCGTGAAGCAGGCATTACTTTGCTGCAGGATAGCGTGGCAAAGATAGGCAATCTGTGCATCATCGGCAGGGACGACCGCACGAATATGCAGCGCAAATCCCTGGCGATGATTATGGAAGAGGCAAGAAAGAAGGGCTTCATTTCTGACTTGCATCATGGGAAATCTTCGGATGAGTTTCTCGTTCTTCTCGACCACCAGCCTTATCATTTGGAAGAGGCAGAACAAAACGGCATTGACTTCCAGTTTAGTGGTCACACCCATCACGGACAGGTTTGGCCTGTCTCCTGGATTACCGATGCATTATACGAGAAAGCCTATGGCTCACTTCAAAAGGGCAATACCCGGTATTACATCAGTTCTGGCATGGGAATCTGGGGTGGAAAATTCCGCATTGGCACTCAGTCAGAATATGTAGTGCTGACAATTGAGCAAAAGTAAAATATAAAATCAGTGTATTTATTAAGAGCGGCCTTCGGGTCGCTTTTTTTATGCTTATACTTTTCCTTGCAGAAAGGATTCTCCTGTTATAGGGGGATTTCATTCATCGACTTCTGGGAATCGGTAATAATTCTGTTGCGAAGGTAACGGTTCTGTCTTATCTTTACAAGGTCAGGGCGTTGCTTTGCTGAAAAATCTCCACACCATACGGGTAGTATTTTGCAGACAAAACCTTGTATGGATAGCCATAACGCCTTCTGAATGCAACATAATTTTTAACCATCCCAGAAGTAGTTGATCTACGAAAGGGAGATAAAATCAGATGGCATTATGACAACAATGAAATTAATTCTCAGCCGACTTACCCAGGCAGTGAGCGGCACAGACAAGGAACTCTTCAGTGAGCAGGAGTTGAACCAGTTTGCATCATTCTATCTTGACAAGTGGGATGAAAACACAAGCGAGGATGTGGTGGCAGAGTCTTTCGTGGACTATTGGTGGAACACCGACAGGGCTTGCAGACGATGCTCGGAATGCGGCAAGCTGATGCGTGAGGGCTATTGCGCAGACATGGGAGTAGCCTACTATTGCAGCAAGGACTGTCTGCATAGCGACTTCACAGATGAGGAATGGGCAGAGGAATGTGAATCCAACGACCAGAGTTATTATACAGAATGGTAATCAAATAAATATACAAGATAATGGCTAATTATGCAACAACAACCTATAAGGTCACAGGAACCAAAAAGGCAGTCAGCAACCTTTGGAACACCCTTCTGCGCATGGAGGTGAACAGCAGGAACATCTGGCTGGATGACCTCGCCAAGCACTATGGAATCGACTATCAGAAGAAGCACATCTGCGTGCGTGGTCACATCTACTGGGCAGAGTATGAGGAGGATGAAGACACCAGTCTTCTTTCTTTCGAGACCGAAGCTGCCTGGGACGCTTGCAATGACCTCTTCTTTGAGATAAATCGACTTCTGGATGATGAACTGAGCATTTCCTACAGATGTTGCGAGTGTGGCTGTGAGGTCTATTACACCCACGATGAAGGCGATTACTTTCCCGAAGAATGTTGTGTCAGCGCATCCGGCGAACCATTCGAGGATTGTTGTGATGATGTTTACGGCACTATCGGAGAAGCCATCAAGGAATGGACATCCAAGACCGGCATTGAACAGGGAGAGCGAACCGATGAGCAGATGATGGACTTCATCAATGAATATGAGTATGAGGACGATGACACCTATTTCTACATCCGCACCTTCACATTTGAATAGATGATACCTCAAATCCTGACGTTTCCCCTGACACTTTGGGTTGTTAGGGGAAGCGTGAAGGAATTCTCGCCAGATACCCGTACCTTTGTACACGTTAATACATGTCGCCACGTACACGTGAAGCCATGTACACATGAATACGTTAATACATATATACAAAAGATTTTATATTATGTCATTGAAAATCATCACATTCGCCAATCATAAAGGTGGCGTTTCAAAGACCACCTCTACAGCCTCCATCGGGGCTTGCATGGCACGTATGGGCAAGAAAGTCCTGCTCATAGACCTTGACGGTCAGGCAAATCTTACCCTGTATTTCATCCCGAATGAAGATGAAGTGCAGGCAAGTATCTTTGACTCTCTGGTTGATGGCGCACCCCTGCCAGTGAAGCACATCAGGGAGAACCTCGACCTCGTTCCTTCCTCCCTCGAAATGGCAAGCGCAGAGATTGCTTTGACCAATCTCCTGGCAAGAGAACAGCTGCTGAGCCGACTGCTCGAACCTGTGAAGCAGAACTATGACTACATTCTCATAGACTGTCCTCCATCTTTGGGAATCGTCACCACAAACGCTTTCCTTGCAGCTGATGAAATCATCGTTCCGATGACTCCCGAACTGCTTCCTCTGAAAGGAATGAGAATGCTCGATTCCTTTGTCTCTACATTGCAGCGAGTGAAGCCGAACCTCAGACTGGGAGGAGTTTTCATCGCCAGATTCAACCATCGCAAATTAAACAAGGTGGTTGAGCAAGCTGTGAAGTCCCGTTATGAGACTATCACCATGAAGACTCGCATCCGAGAAAACATCGCCCTGGCAGAATCGGCAGGCAGCGGTCAGAGCATCTTTGAATACGACCCTCAGTCGAACGGAGCGAAGGATTATCAGGCATTGACAGAAGAAATTATTTCACGTAATCAATAAAGACTATGGCAAAGAAGAATATGGACATTCTGCTTGGCAACATTCTCGGTAAGGCTGCCATTCATCCTCAGGACAGATTTGACAAGTCTCCTGGGGACTCGAAGGAAGAACGAAATGAAGTTAAAAGCCCTCAGACAGAGAGCGATTCGCCCAATGATGAACCATGGCGACATTTCTCCTTTATCTGCTCAAAGGAACTCGTTGACAAGGTTCAGAGCATCGCCCGAAAGGAAGGTTTCACCATCCGTTCGTTCATGGAATACGTCATGAAACAAGGCGTTGAAGCTTATGAGTCGAAATATGGTAAGGTCAAGAAAATCAGGACTAAAACCATCCGGGAAGTCATGTAGAAAGTGTGGATGTGTAGCCATGTACACATGAATACATTGATACATGTGTACGTTGATACATGTCCACATGTGGATATGAATACAATGAATTTAAATAACATCAAAAACGAAAAGTCATGAAAATGAAAAAGTATCTTTCAATCGCCATCCTTCTGATGATGATGGCTTCACCAGTAGTATTCACCTCTTGCGGCAATGATGACCCGATGGGGGAGGTCGAGAGTCCGGAAACAAAACTGGACGTTTGGACAGAGCCATTCCACATCATGGGTGCGAATGTGGATGAGGTCAAGAGCTATATGGCTCAATCCATGAAGCGTTACCGCCAGGTAGCTGAGACTTCCGGTGACAACATACAGTTGACCTATATGACTGGGCAGGGTAGTGAAGGCGTTCTTTACAGCTTCTCCCGTCTTGACGGTTCACTCTATTCCGTCATTGATACGGAGCGAAGCGTGAACCGTGGGCTTGTCATTGACTATCTGAAGAAGCACTACACGCTTGTTTCAGCCGATGAAGCCAGCCTGCAGTACTGCTTCACCAACCAGAACAAATCCATGGTGATTACAACCATGAAAATTTCAGATTCCTATTTCAATGTGAACTATTCACTGGTTTATTGATAGAGAAAAATAAGATTGCCACCATCAGAACTTCGTGCTCTGGTGGTGGTAATTTTAGATGTCTGTGCGTGCTTGAAGGAGCATCCAGCTCTTTGTTGTGCTAAATAATAATAAAAATAACGTCTGATGGATATAAAAACAAGTTTTATTTCTTATATTTGTAATCAAATTACAAATATCGAGGTTAAAATGGTTTTAGAGATACGTTTAAGCAATATGTTCTCGTTTCGAGACGAGGTGACTTTGGACTTGCAGGCTGCCAAGATTCAGACAAAGAAGGCAAGGGAGCTTGAAGGTAATCTGTTTTCTGTGGATGGAGAACAGATGTTGAAGAGCGTTGCCTTATTTGGAGCCAACGCTTCGGGTAAAAGCAATGTGATTAAAGCCATCAGAGCTTGTGTGAACATGGTTCGTTCATCACATAATTATAATGTTGACACCAGGTTTGCCATTTCACCTTTCAAGTTTGAGGATTATGCCAACAAGCCAAGCTCTTTCTACATCCGTTTCCTGCTGAATGGAGTAGAGTATGAGTATTCCTTCTCCTTTATGCATGATGAAATCATCACCGAGACTTTGTACTATTATCCGAATGGTCGCAAGTCGCTGGTATTCAGGCGTGATGAAAGCAGAGGAACAGAGAAGAAAGACATCTATGAGTTTAAGACAGTTATCAAGCGTCCTTTCGATGTAGCTGACAATACATCGAAGAAGACACTCTATATTTCTCGTGCCAGTCAGATGGACAGGGAAATAGCCCAAAAGATTTTCCTGTTCTTCTGCAATGACATCGTGCTTGATTATCAGGTGGCTAACATTGATTCTCTGGATAATTTGTTCAAGGAACGAAAGGAGCAGATGCTGGAGGTGTTGAGAACGGCAGATAGCGACATCATTGACTTCAAGATTCAGAACAATGCCATTACGACGTTTCATCGTACCAACCCTTCCGTTGCGTTTGATTTTGAGACGGAAGAGTCGGAGGGAACCAAGACTTTGTTCCGGATGATGGTGAGGATGATTGGTATTATCCATGAAGGCAAGATGCTTCTTGTCGATGAGATAGACAACAGTCTCCATACCCAGCTGGTGGAATTTGTGATAGGTATGTTCAATCATAGCGACCATGCCCAGCTCATCTACACCACTCATAACACCCATTTGCTGAACACCGATTTTCAGCGAAGGGATCAGGTGAATTTCGTGAACAAGCGAGAGGATGGAAGCAGTGATTTGTATTCTCTGTTTGATTTCAAGGATTTCCGGGACACGCTGGATATGGAGAAGGCTTATCTGCAGGGACGCTTTGATGCTATTCCTACTATATCTAATCTCACTATTTAGCTTATTATGAAACGTTTTACTTATCTTCGTACATAAATTATAAATATATGGCACAGATGAATCTTACTCCATTGGATGATGTGCTTGACAAGCACTTTGGAAAAGTTGGTACTCCGAAACGTGACGCATTTGAGAGTGACGTGGACGAAGCTTTACACGCTTACCGCTTGGAGCAAGCCGTTAAGAATACTCGTATAGAGCAGAACAAGCCTCTCGATTAGAAAAATGTTACTATTTATAAGATACGTTTAAACGAAAGACTGCGATATAAAATAAATAAGATGAAAGAATTATTGGGTATTATATTATTGACATTATTGGTAGTGCTTGGTTCGTGCAACTCCAATACAAATGTGTCTCTTATGGAAACTTCTCCGCAACTATTTGGTGTACGCCGAGTAAGCTCAGGTAATCCTGACTATAGAAATAGAGAGTTGTTCATAAACGAATTGGAAAAAAAGTGTAAATATCCTATTGAGTTTCAAAAAAATAATTTGGAAGCATACGTTGCTGTTGAATACAAGACAGACCAACGAGGATATATTGTAAAAAAAAGAGTGGTTGCTTGCGACAACAAAAAATTCAAAAAGATAACATTGGATATATTCGACGAAGTTAAAACTCTCAAAATAGCCACTACAGAGAAAATAGATACAATCTACTTCCAATACAAGATACAAGGTTCACCAACTTTAATCCATTCAAAAGTAGATGTCAAGATTATCGGCTATGGCAGCAATAATAAATCAATTTTAATGAAGTAACTCGATTTATCATAAATAATAATTATTAAAGAGTCATGAAAGTATATTAGTCTTTCGTGACTCTTTAATGTCCAAGTATTATAATTTTCCTATAATGCCAATACTATTTCCTCTTTTTTTACTTTTTGATTAAAAATCGCCCTAAAAACAACTTTTTTGAAACTTTTTTCTTGCTACGAAAAAAGACTTCACTCTCCCTTTCTACCTTTGCATCGTCAAAACAAGGAAGTATGGGTGAGCGGCTTAAACCAGCACACTGCTAACGTGCCGGACCGAAAGGTTCCGAAGGTTCGAATCCTTCTGCTTCCGCACTTTGGCTCGTTAGCTCAGTTGGATCAGAGCACGACGCTACGAACGTCGGTGTCGGGAGTTCGAGTCTCTCACGAGTCACAACATTGGAGGTTTGGCAGAGTTGGTCTTATTGCACCGGTCTTGAAAACCGGCAGGCGGCAACGTCTCAAAGGTTCGAATCCTTTAGCCTCCGCAAACTTGCCCTATCGCATAACGGTAGTGCGGCAGATTCTGGATCTGCAAGTGGTGGTTCGATTCCATCTGGGGCAACATCAATAAGGAGCTTTGGCAGACTTGGTGTATGCGCGGGACTGAAAATCCCGAGAACGTGGTTCGACTCCACGAGGCTCCACTTTAAAATTCGGGAGTGCTCCAGTGGCAACGAGGGCGGACTGTAAATCCGCTGTCTGATGACTTCGTAGGTTCGAGTCCTACCTCCCGAACTCAACTTGCCCTATGGTATAATGGTAGCACAACGGGTTTTGGTCCTGTTAGCGAAGGTTCGATTCCTTCTGGGGCGACAAGTTAAAAAAACAACTCCATGGTGTAATTGGTAGCATACCAGATTTCAGATCTGGAGGTGGTGGTTCGAATCCATCTGGAGTTTATATGGAGTTTGTAGCTCAGTTGGTAGAGTGCCAGGTTGTGGCTCTGGTGGTCGTGGGTTCGATCCCCATCAAACTCCCAAATGCTTCAATAGCACAGTGGTAGTGCAGCTCCCTTGTAATGAGCAGGTCGTAGGTCCGAATCCTACTTGAAGCTCCACATAAGAAAGGCTTCTCTTCAGGCAGTTTTGCTAGAAAAGAAGCCTTTTAGCTTTCTTGTAAGACGATGTTTCGTTGATGTTCGTTCATAATTTCCCTCCTTTATCCTTACACAAAGTTCAGAATAGATTTGAGTCTATCCTGTACCTTGTTTAGCACCTGGATGGTGTCTTCGTTGTTCTTATCCTTTTTGTTTTCAAGAAGAATGATAGCCTTCTTTATCAGCTTACAGTCCTCTATGGATAAAGGCATTTCAGTGATAGAGTAGTCTGGATCAGCGTATCTGTAGTATATTCTATCATAAACTTCGATAGGAGCATTGTAGCCAAGTTTGTCAAATCTCATAATCTGTATGTCCATCTGAACAGTTCTGGCGCATACTCCTTTGGTGATTCCCTCCATGTCGTAGAGAGCATCGCTGCATGCTTCCACGAGATCATCGAGAGTCCATCTTCTGTATCTGTTTCTTAAACAGTTGTCTATAGTTTTGTACCTTATTAAGGCATTCTTATTTGCTGGCATAGTTCTTTCATTTTAAGCGTAAAAAATATAGTTGGATTTCATCCAGCTTTTTCTCGCCATGTCTGAGCATATGCAAGCAGTTGACTAAAAAGAAAAAGTTGGATTCTCCCGGCAAGGAAACTCCAACTCTTCAATATTATCTCTGTTCTCTGTGGGGCACGCTGCTACGATACCCGATAGAAATAACTATGCGAATAATGATATGGGAATCCTATACCGGCTGTATCTGATGTACTTGATGTATGTACATAACTATTCCGTTCAAAGCGTCGATAGCTCTGAACGAATGATTGTGATGTTATGTGCATATTTAAATTCATTTCCGTATAGGATTTTTTTTGTATTTTACTTCTAAATTCTTTTAACGGGTGCAAAGATACAAAAATAGTGCGAAATCTTTTTGCGTAGCAGCAAAAAAATGGTATAAACATGCGGATTTTAACCAAAATGAGCTATTCTTATAGTGATAATCGTCTGATTTTCCCTGATAATGCTTCGCCCCACGCCATGAAGGATGCTACTGGAGTTCCACCTGATAGACTTTGCATTTATGTCAGCAGAGCATGACGTAAGTGCAAAGCCCCTCAGTCGGAAGGTGCCCACGAAACGACATCCGGTAGCTTACAAACTGAGTAGGTGGGACGCAAGCGATTCCCACTTAATCAGTTTGACACTACTGCATGTCCATTCGTCGAGAAGGGCACTGGCTCACAGCATCGTCCTTCATTTTCCCTCCCTTCCACCTTATTATAATATAATGGTCTTCTATTTTTTTAATGTATTCATGTGGACGTGAATACATATATACATGGATAGGTGTGTACGTGTACACATGAATATAACTTGAAGCCCTCATACCATGATGAGTAGCAGGCCTTTATAGATTTGCATTTTTATAAACAAGATGATAATGCTTCGCCCCACACCATGAAGGATGCTACTGGAGTTCCACCTGATAGACTTTGCATTTATGTCAGCAGAGCATGACGTTAGTGCAAAGTCCCTCAGTCGGAAGGTGCCCACGAAACGACATACGGTTGCTTACAAACTGAGTAGGTGGGACGCAAGCGATTCCCACTTACTCAGTTTGACACTACTGCATGTCCATTCGTCGAGAAGGGCACTGGCTCACAGCATCAACCTTCATTTCCCTCCCTTCCACCTTATTATAATATCCTGGTCTTCCTCTTTATAGGCATTCTGTCTTTCCTTTATAAATCTGTCGGCTTTTCTTCTTTATAATCTTCGCCCACGCCATAGTCCAGTAAGCATGAACAGTTTGCCAGAGTGTTGTTCTTTCGCAGGCCGATTTTATCGACTTACGAAGGAACAACACGCTGGCTTTTTAAACTGTTGATACTTGCTTGGACTATTCCCACCCGGCTTTTTTATCCCTGCTGTCATTCCCTGTTATATTTTTTTCTTCTTCTTACTGAAACCAGAAGTCTTTGATTCCGTATCGTCTTTGGGATTTCGGGATTCTTTTTCTGCAAAGTTATCGCGTATTTGGCAAATAGCAAGTCGTGATTCGGTAACAATCTTCCTTTTCCATGAAACATGCAAAAGAGTATTCTTCCCATCAGACTTGCCTTATTGCCTTGTACGCACTTTGAAAAGCAGAAAAAGCTTCCCGATCCCAAGTCCGAAAGGACTTAACGAAAGGGAGAAGAAATTAAGAGACTATGGCAAAAGATTTCAACAACCGCCTGATTACTCCAGAATTGGAGAAGGCAATGCAGGACTATCCGCTCTATTCCCAGGATAGCAAGAAGAAGGATGCAGTTTGCATCGCAGTGTTTTTCATCGGCAACGCTCGCTGGTACATTCTTGAAGGACAGCGAGAGAATGATGATTTTGTGCTTTTTGGCATCGTTGTAGGTCTGGCTGAGACTGAGTACAGCTACATTTCTGCCAATGAAATGGCAAGCGTGGAACTGGACGCAACCAAGTTCGGACTCGGCATGGTCAGAGTGGAGCAGAGAAAGCCATTCCAACCATGTCAGCTTTCTGAAATCTTCGACAGAGAGTTGCAGTCTTTCCTCAGCAGACTTTACGATTGAAAACATTTTTCTCGGTGGGTAGTGGCTGATGGCTGCTACCTGCCAAGTAACAACACTTAAAGCAATGAACATGGTACAGGTTTACATCAAGGGACAGGAGGATAAGGAGTTGAGCAGCTTTTTGCGCTATTATCCGGTACGTATCAAGAACATCGGTATGGATGCTTTCTTCGACCGCCAGGTTATCTATGATTTCAAGGATGGTCGAAACCATGCAGATGTGGCGAAGTGCGTGGCAAAAATGCTTGTCAAGAAGTTTGGTCGCAAGGTTCGCAGCGTTGTCTTCTCTTGCGTTCCTGCAAGCAGTCAGGAGCGTAACGAGGCACGCAACAAGAACTTCTCTGAACTTGTCTGCAGGTTTTCAGGAGCAACCAACGGCTTTTCCCATGTCAAGGTTGTTGGCGAACGAACCGCAGTTCATGGCACAAAGGTCAAAAAGGAAGAGCGAGCAAAGCGCTTGAAGGAAAAGAATAATATTGAGGTGGATGCGAACTTCTTCAAAAACAAGATAGTCTGCATTTGGGACGATGTGGTTACTACCGGCACTTCATTCTGTGCCTACACCGCACAATTAGAACAAGTAGGGGCGCACGTAACAAACGGCATTTTCCTCGGCAAGACATCTTATAAATACGTACAACAATGAAAAGAAAGAACATGACAAAGTTTGATAAGGCTGTTTCGGCAGCCTTTACAGGACATCGCTTTTGCAACTTCTCGCAGCAGGAGGTCATAAGAGAGCGATTGACCAAAGCCATTCTCGAAGCTTACGAGCATGGCATCAGTAATTTTATTTCGGGATTCGCCATCGGTATTGACTTGATGGCAGCCCAGATTGTGCAGTCGCTGAAACCTTTCTGCCCAGGAATGACGCTTACTGCAGCCATTCCTTTCAGAGGTCAGGCAGATAGGTTCAAGCCCGGCGATAGGATAGTTTATGATGAACTGATAGCTTCAGCAGATGAGGTGATCATCCTTTCAGAATACTATTACACCCGATGTTTTCTTGACCGAGACGAGTTCATGGTTGAGAATGCATCCCTCCTCATTGCCTTCTATGATGGGAGAGAGAAGGGGGGAACCTACTACACTTTCAAGAAAGCCAACTGTTTGGGCATTCCGGTGGTAAATATATATTGAATAACTCGCCAAATATCAAGTTTATGAATGAATTTGTTGACATCATCGTTATCTACATCGTTTTCCGTGCCATCCTCGCCTTCCTGGGCGCTTGGTGGCATGGAGACGGACGCAACGATTTCAGACGAGACCGATAAAAGAATTGGTCTCAATAGTTTTGTGTACTATTTCTCAATGACCTATACGAGCATGCCGAAAGAATGTCAGTTTCCCTTTTAAACTCATTAGTGTCCCGATTTTTACGGGACACTAATGGGCAACGACCTGTCAATGAAATGCGTCTGTTTTCCTTATCTGCGATGCTGGAAAGGGCTATTTCTTTACTATATCGGATTTTCTGAAAAATATTCTTAATTTTAATGCTGAAAAACCGTATGTTTCATCTTTTCTTTGTATTTTTGCAAAAGAATTACGAATTTAAGCACGAAAGATATGATATTACAATTTAAAGTAAAGAATTTCCTTTCTATAAGAGAAGAGCAGACGCTGGATTTTACGGCTTCTGCTGACAAAACGTATGAAGACTACGCTGTTGTTAAAATAAAAGGTGTTCGCATTTCCAAATTGGGTGTTGTTTACGGACCAAACGCATCTGGCAAGAGCAACATCCTCAAAGCTTTGGCTTGGTTCATTTTTTATTTGGTTGCAAGTCGTTCCAAGAAACCTGGTACAGGCACAGGACTGACACCATTCATGATGGATGAGGATAGCCGAAACCGAAACTCATCATTTGAATTGATTTTCTATATTGGTGATGTCAGATATGAATATTCCGTTGTCTTGAACAACCAAAAGATTTATAAGGAAGAACTGTACTTCTATCCCAATAACCGCCGTGCGCTCTTTTATGAGCGTACCTGGAATGAGGACAAGAGCAATTCTTCAATTTCTTTTGGACCATTGCTGAAGTTGTCTGCAACACAGAAACTATTCATAGAGTCAAATTGCATTTCCAATGCTACGGTACTCACAACCTATAAGAATGCAAACGTTGAAAAGAATGTTGAACTTGACAAAGTCTTCAATTATTTTGAAAGCGAGTTCATGCCTTTGCTCAGCAAGAATGATAATCTTGGACAGTTAGCTAACGATGTGGTAAGATTGGATGCTGACAGCAAGAAGTTTATCTGCGAGATGCTTGAAAATGCTGATTTCAACATTTCTGACATATACATCAAGGAAGAAAAAGGTGAGGTTTCTGAGGAAGCTATGGAGAAGTTCAGAAAGTTAGCAAAAATCTTACATATCTCGGAACCACAGGACAAGATCATATCTACAGAAGAATTGTTCTTCACCCACAAGACTCCTTTCTATACGGGAAGTCTTTCTAACATGGTGGAATCGGAAGGTACCAACCGTATGTACGGTTTGTCGGCATTGTTATTTACACTTATCAAAAACAATCAGACATTGCTGTGTGACGAGTTGGAGAACTCGCTGCATTACGACCTGTTCACCCATATTATCAAGACATTCCTTGTAAATTCAGACCGGGCACAATTGATATTCTCTACTCATAGTCTTATGCTTCTTGACGAGGATTTTATCCGCAGGGATATGGTGTATTTTGCCAGCAAAAACGAATCGGGAGCGACAGAGATTTATCGTGCCAAAGATTTCGGTCTCCATAAGGAAGTGTCCATCCTCAATGCTTACAGAGCTGGTAAGTTGGGAGCGAAGCCTCAGTTGGGCAGTATATTTATTGACGAATAAGATAGGAGGTTAACATGGAAAAGAGACCGCATGAATATACCGTCAAAATCTATTGTGAGGGTTTTACGGAATGGTACTACTTTGAATGGTTGCGCACCATCCATCTTACTCCTGCAGAATATCGCAGGGAAATTTACGGGACTGCTAAGTGATGGCTAAAATTGAAAAGATACTCTATGATAATGCAAATATACAGAACTCTGCTATGCGAAAAAAGCTGTAACTTTGCACCGTCAAAAGAATAGTTGAAATTTAAAAGATTAGTTTAATTATGGAAAAGGAAATATTATTGAATAATGGAGTGAAGATTCCTACACCGGGTTTCGGAACGTTTCTTACTCCTGATGGAGCAACCTGCGTTGAAGCTGTGAAAGCTGCCATCGCTGCAGGCTACACCCACATCGACACTGCTGCTATCTATAAAAATGAGAAGAGCGTGGGCGAGGGAATCAAGGAAAGTGGAATCAAGCGTGAGAATCTCTTTGTTACCAGCAAGGTTTGGAACACGGAGCGTGGTTACGACAAGACCTTGAAGGCGTTTGACAAGACTTTGAGCGATTTAGGTCTCGATTATCTCGACCTCTACCTCATCCATTGGCCAGCCAACGAGTTGCAGTTTGGCAAGGATGCAAATCAGCTGAATGTAGATACTTGGAAAGCGATGGAGCGTCTGCATGAAGAGGGCTTGATCGCAGCATCGGTCTTTCCAACTTCATGCAGCATCATGCAGAGCCAGTAATGGCGAAGGCAAACATCTGTCCAATGGTTGACCAGATAGAGTATCATCCTGGATTCACCCAGAAGGAGTGTGTTGAGTTCTGCAAGAAGAACAATATTCTTGTGGAAGCATGGAGTCCATTGGGAAGAGGTAATGTCTTGGATAATCCTCTCTTGAAGTCAATTGCTGCCAGCCATGGCAAGAGCGTGGCTCAGGTAGTTATCCGTTGGGTGATGCAGACAGGCGTGCTGCCACTGGCAAAGTCGGTTACTCCAAGCCGAATCAAGGAAAATATCGATGTATTCGATTTTGAACTCTCTCAGCAGGAAATGTTTGAAATCGCATCGCTGAAGGCAGACAGAATAGGTTCAGACCCGGATACATGTGACTTCTAATACGGTATGTTTTGGAGTGAAATGCTCTCAAAACATATAAGATGAAAATGTAAAAAGTTACGGAGATAATTCATATTCTCCGTAACTTCTTACATTAAGCCTCCATTTTTGAAGTTATTGGGTTTCCCTCAGTTCTTCTATGAGGTTTTCAAGAATATAATCATCGCTCATAAGCTGTAAACCATATTTCGGGTCAGACAGTTGCTGGTACACCTTAGTAGTGTAAAACAAGTTGAGTGCCCTTTCTGCATCAATATGCAGAGTTTCTGCCAGCATCATTATTATTCGGCTTTGTTTGCGCCATAATACAGAATCCCTCATAGTCAATCCTCCTTTTCTATTTGTTCTGACGAAATAAACGACAGATAGTTGTCAACAATCTCTTGGTTCAATATGCAGAGTTGATGATTTACAGCCTTGTATTTCAATTGTCCTAGGGCTTGCTCGGCTGTAATGACATTGTTCTCGTAGTCTTCTACTGTATCAATGACATTATCGTTGGCAACACCACCTTCCACGATGTCATACATGGTTTGCTTTGTACCTCCTTTGCGGCAATCTACAACATATTCCAGCCATTCAAGGTTGTAACTGTCGAAGATTTTAATGCGATAATCCTTATTCTTTACTGCGTCATAATCAAATGAATATATAGATAAAGTCGGTAGGGCGTTGCGTCCTTTTCTCTCTGCAATAGTTTTTGCCCATGAGGAAGCCTGTTGGCGCAATTTGGTAAGGTAGAAACCTTGCCCAAAGTCCACCTTCTTTCTTCCTAATTTTACAAGTGGTTTACCAACTTGTATATAAGAGCCATGATATAGTGTTATCATACTTCTTTCTCCCAGTTTAATAAAGTTTCACTAATGTCGTCTGCCACCCAGTCAAGGCTTTGTGTATGAAGGTCTTCATACCGTTTAATCAGCCTACGATGAATCAGTCCCTGCTTCAGCAGGCGGTCGTGCATCTCCTTTCCGGAAATGCCCAATTTACGTGCTCCACTCTCTATTGCCATAACGGCGAAGTGAATATGTCTATATGTATTATTGTCTGAATATGCCATATTCTGTATTCCGTTTATTTTGTATTCTTTATTGTTCCTTCATGCTCTAATCATTTGATAGATATGCGCCTGAATCTATGGGATAAGCCAAGTTCAACCCCATATTGGCACTATATATCTGCAAAAATACAAAAAATATTCAGAAAAGTGATTTAATGAATGAATTTTGTTTGCAGGACGAACTTGATTTAACCTTATTTATATGCTAGAGGGTTGTTGATGGCATCTTGAATAACCAGAAATCCTTAATGACCTTAATGACCTTGACCTTAATGACCGGAAACGCCCCTAAACATTCATTTATTTTTCTGATGAAACTCCTTCCTTGTCTTAGCCATTGCTTCTGTAGCCCTATCGTGGGTCTTTATCAGCAATGGACTCTTGTGATATTGCACAATCTTGACCCCAACTGAGTTGTGCCTTTTCTTTTCCTCGATGCATTGAACTATCAAGTCCGGATTTGCCGACTTTGATGTTGGAGTCTTATCAAAGTTCTGAATATAGGCAGCGTTGGTCAGGAAGAGAATGTCGGAACCTTCCGGGATTTCCTGCATTACCTTAACCATGAGGGTTAACATCATGCGGAACTCTGTAGTGTGAAGGTCGCTGATTACATCACGGCTGATGATATTGCCGTTATGCTCAATCACAACGGCAGCACCACCAGCTCGCTCTTTATGGCCATAATCACATGAACCACCTATCCAAACGTAATATGTAGAAGTATCTTGTGTCATAATTATTCTTTACTTAAAGTTTCATTTGTAGATAATTTCCCAGGATGTTGCCAACACGCAATTGTCGGGCATAATCCATTAGTTTACTGATATTTCTTCCTGGTCTGGAAAGATAGTTATCGATGATTTCAGAACAGACATCAATGCCCACCTTATTGCGGAACTTTACTGCATCGCATACGCATCGTTCTACATCATATACCTTTACCTTAAATCCATCTATGACTTTCTCCATCACGCCGATTTCAAGAATGTTGGAAGTATAGTGATGGAGCTCTATCTTTGGGAATGAAGGAACTTTTACTTTTCTATCCCTTTTGATGGCGACATGATAAGCCTGAGGCATGGATGACGTAAGCTGCCTGGATATTCCAGGCAGACCAAAGGCAGAGAATGCCGTTTGGAACAATAGACTCTATATCAACCATACATGCTGACAATTGGTCTATGTTAGCATATACGCCACGGCAAACCTGAATCAGTTCACCTTGACGAACGGCTTCCAGCATCTTGTAGTAAGCTGTTCGTCCTTGTACTTTGACGCTTGCAGATGATATGAATGAATTCTTTGTTTCCATAATTGTTCTCCTAATTTTGGTACAAAAGTACCACAAATGTTGCTGAGTGTGGTAGTTTTGTACGGGATAATGGAAAGGCTCTTTCTCCAATGTATGGTTATTCGTTTTCTATATTCTTCCTTTTATTTTATCTTCAATGTCCGCAGATAAACCTTCTGCTCAGGCGAGATTCTGTAGCTCTCGATTGCTTTCTGGATGGTCTTGTTGTGCGTCCAGGGAGCAAGACGGTTTTGCTCGATGTAGGGAATCGTTGCGTCCCATTGCTTGGCAAGGGCGGTGGCAAAGAACCAGGCAACCATCATCTTTACGTAATACTCTTCGCTCCTTACTGATGCAGGAATTTCAAGATATTTTGCCTTGAAGTCTTTATCCAGGTAATGAGACATAAGCGCCTCTATTCCAAAGCGACAAGTATAGACATGTGATGATTTACTCCAAGCCTTGATTTTTGCCAATAGCTCCTTCTTGTGTTTGGCAAACACCTTCGGAGACATGATGTCGCAAACTGCCCAGTTGTCCACGAATGGCAGGAAACTGTCTGTTAGACGAATGCATTCCTCGTAGTCCTTTACCTCGGAAATGAGGAGTCCGTGAAGCATGTTCTCATCGTAGTTTTCGTGAGGAAGCTGATGAAGGAATTCCTCGCATTCTTTCTCCTTTGTAAACTCTTTTGCGAACTTGCGGAGCACAGGAACACGAATGCCTATGAAACTCTCCACAGGCACTCCCGGTGTCAGTTTGGCTTGGAAAGCAGCATACTGCTTATCCTGCATGGCGAACAGTCTTTCTTGAAATGAAGTCATAAATTCTTTGTTTTATATTGAGCCTTAGTTAGAGTGATTGTCACATTATTCTGTAGGTTTCACCACAGCTCTCCACTCCATAAACTGCTTGGTTGTTTCTCCGCTATGATGGTCGAGGAAGAGACTATGGGCGGTGTCGAGCGCAGCAATCTTCTGCATGTCCTCAGCATCAAGTTCGAAGTCGAAGAGATTCTGATTCTCCTGCATTCGTTCCTTATGAACAGTCTTCGGGATGATGATTACATCGCTCTGCAACAGCCAGCGCAAGGCTACTTGTGCGGCAGTCTTGCCGTATTTCTCGCCAATCTGGGTGAGGGTAGGGTTGGTGAACAGTCCGTTCTGACCTTCTGCCAACGGAGCCCATGCCATGAGCTTGGTGCCAAACTCATTCATGAATTTTCGGGTCTCGTGCTGCTGGTTGAACACGTGCGTCTCCATCTGGTTCACCATCGGTGCAATCTCCATGTTGGAAGCCAGGTCTATAAGGTGATCAGGGAAGAAGTTGCTCACTCCGATGGCACGAATCTTTCCTGCCTTGTAAGCTTTTTCCAAGTCACGATAGGCACCGTAGCGGTCGCAGTAAGGCTGGTGGAGGAGCATCAGGTCGATGTAGTCGGTCTGCAGTTTGCGCAGACTCTCGTCGATGCTCTTCATGGTCTGTCCATCGCCATAGTTGGAAGGCCAGACCTTGGAAACGAGGAAAATCTCATCACGATTCACGCCGCTTTTCTTCCATGCGTTGCCCACGGCTTCCTCGTTGAGATAAGCCTGCGCAGTATCTATCATCCTATAGCCCACGCTGAGAGCATCCACCACACAACGCTCACACTCATCAGGTTCCACCTGATAAACACCATATCCTAATTGTGGCATTTCCACGCCATTGCTTAACTTTATCTTCTTCATAATCAATATGTTTTAAAGTTCATTTATTCCATTCTGCCATATTTCATTTCCACGCCTTCCTTATCATATTGCTTGCGCTTGCCGGTTGGTGGCTCAGTAAGCGTGATGCGAACAACAGCCGTGCGTGATAGGGAACGGGCGATGCTCTGGTCGAAAGCATCCATGTGTTGAGGAAGGAAACGCTCACAGATTAGTCTAAGACCATGAATTTTCTCTGCATCCTCGGTCACGATTTCAGCCTTGCCGAATGCAATGGCTGATTTGAACTGCAGGGTGAAACTGCCGTCCTTCGGACCAACCGTAGGCGCACAACGGGTTATGGCTGAAAGGCAGACCTCTGGATGAGCCTTGATTGCCTCCAACTTCTTGCCTTCCAAGGCACCATGAAAATACCAATTCACATCATCATCTGATGCGAGTGACAGGGGTAAACCATAAGGCTTGCCGTCTTCGTCAATAAAACTGACAGTTATATACGGAGCCTTGTGCATTACTTCCAATGCCCACTCACTATCCATTTCTCTTGATTTCTTTCTCATTTTTTAATCCTTTGTACTTAAATACTTTAACCATATCCTTGTCGCCACCCACAAGCTGGCTGCATCTGTTCAGCATTCCGGTGGCAGAGAAACCGCATTTGTTACCTATATGTTCTAAATCCATTATTATGGTGCAAAAATAGTAAAAACTGGAATAGAAAACGAACTTTTGTTTGCTTTCCTGTTCTGTTTTTGACTATTATTTCAAAGCCTTGCCGTCAGAGAATGCGTTTCCGACTTTCTCGCCCAGCTGGATATAGCCGTGATGAATAGGGTCGAAGACAATCAGTTCCATCTTCTCCATGTCTGGATTTCCGTCTTCTGCCAGATACTTTTCATCCACAAGAATATTGACGATTTCGGCAACGAGATAATAGCCGGTTTCGCTTTCGTCATACTTCTCCTTGATGCGGCACTCCAGGGTCATCGGGAAATCGGTGAACACAGGAGCGTTGACCATAGTCGCCTTCTCGATGCTCCATCCAGTCTTCTCCATCTTCTTCGGGTCGTTCTTGGCAGAAACAATGCCCACGAAATCAGAAGCCACCATGGTTTTCTTGGTAGCGAAGGCAACGGTAAACTCGCCGCCAAGCTTCAGGTTGTCTGTGGTGACGTGATTTCCCATTGAGATCATAATCTCCTTCATGTCCCACTGTCCTGCCCAGGCTGCATTCATTGCGTTGGCAACTCCTTCCTTATTATATGTGCCGATAATCAGCACAGGCTGTGGTGCAAACCACGGCTTTGGTGAAAAACTTTTCATATGCTTCGTTCTTTATATTGTTATTTTTATGTGCAAATACGTCATCTGCGCAATGGGTTTTTACTTTAAAATCCCAACTCCATATCCTTACCGAATGGTGCGAGTGAAAGCCCGGCCATCTTGAAATGCTGTTTACCCCAAGGAATGCCGATGATCGTTATACATAAGAGAAAGCCGAAGAACAGATGCATGATGCAAGCCCACAATCCCCCGAAAATCAGCCAGAGTAAATTCAGCGGAATGCGAATGCAACCAGTTGGACTATTCGTTTCTCTTACTGTAGAACCAAAAGGCCATAGGCAGAGCAGACCAATCTTGAATGTCTGTATCGCAAACGGAATGCCGATGATAGTACATGCAAGAGCCAGACTTCCGGTGAAATAACCGATGGCTGCTTCGAGACCTCCGAAGAGCCACCAAAGTAAGTTTCCTATTATGCGCATAAGATTATTCTTTTATATTCTTGTTAATTTCTTGCCATTCCTGATGCTCTTCCAGATGATTGGTCTTTACCAGTACGCTTTGGAAACCGAAGTTTCTGCCTGCTTCGGCATTCTCTTTACGGTCATCAAAATAGAGGGTGGTGGCAGGATTCAATCCTGTCTGCTGCGTCATCTCTTCATATATTTCGACGGATGGCTTCTCTTTCCGCATGGCGTATGAGAGGAACACTTCATCAAACAGTTCGTCTGTGGAATATCCCAGCTGATTCATCAGACTGATTGATTTCTGCCAAAGCGTGTCGTTGATGTTGCTGAGCAGATAGACCTTATACCGCTTCCGAAGCTTGACCAATGCCTCCAGTCTTTCCACGGGCAGATTGCCACACAACTCTTCCAGGACTTTCTCAATATCCTCAGTTGAGGTTCCTTTGCGGCAAAGGCTTAGCATCTCTTTCAATGTTTCTGCTTCCGCCACCAGACCATTAATATATTGGTGCATCAGTCTCTTGATTTTGCGGACATGGATTAGCCGCTTGAACGCCGTAACGCCCAGGCTCTCCATGGCTTTCACAACAGAGGCATCATCAATATTCACGATGACACCTCCATAATCAAAAACGAGAGTTTCTATCTGTTTCATGCTCATTTTCCTATTTTCTCTGATGACATAACTTCTATTCAATATCCAAAGGTAATTGTGGGTCTTCGCCGTCAAACTTGTCGAAATCAGAACGAAACAGACGGTCCTGTATCACTCTATATTTCTCAAACTCGCTTTCGGCATATTCCTTTGCATACTCGGCAGTAATGTGTCCTGCGTCTTGCAGAATTTCTCTGTCGGTTGCATCGAGGAATTTGTCGATGCGTTTAGCCCAATCCTCCATAGTCATAGGAATATGGCGCTCTGCCATATCCTTTGCCATATCAAGATAGGCATTCACCAATCGTCCAAGAGCTTGCAACTCATTTTCTTTCAGATAGTTCTTGGCTATACTTACGTCGGACTTTATGATTTTCCCATTAGGAGCCTTTGCCCATGTAGTGAGCCCCATGTGCTCTTTTTCTGCATCAGCACGATCCACTATCAGTTCTGCGGCAGTATGTCCATGAACAGCATAATGCATCTTGTTCTGTACCTTCTTGAAGAACTCGCGTGTGGTTGGAGCATCACGGTTGTAGTCTATGGCTGTGGCGTAGATGTCGGTCAGTTTCTGATAGAAATTGCGTTCCGATAGACGAATCTCTCGAATCTCCTCCAAGAGTTGTTCGAAATAGTCCACGCCGATGAATGAGCCATTTTCCATACGCTTCTTGTCAATCACATAGCCACGGATAGCATACTGTCGGAGAACATAAGTGCACCATTGGCGGAACTGAGTGGCTCGGCGGGAGTTGACGCGATAGCCTACTGAAATGATAGCATCAAGATTGTAGAACAAAGTGTTGCGTCGTACCTCTCTCGTTCCTTCCTGTTGAACTACCGAGATTTTCTCGGTAGTTGCATTCTTGTCCAATTCCTTATCATCGAATATGTTCTTCAGATGCAATCCTATGTTGTCAGCAGAGCAGTCAAAAAGCGTTGCCATTGCCTTTTGTGTTGCCCATATTGTTTCTTTCTTATATAGCACTTGAATGCCTTGCTCCTTACCCTCAGCCATGAAGATAAGAAATTCAGCGGTACTATTTCTTATTTCAAATTTCTTTGCCATTTTTCAGCGTATTTTCTCGTTGCTAATATTATAGCAACACTTATTATATAATTACCTGTCTATCTCCGTGAAACGATTAAAAGTTCTTCCGTCCCTCGTAACTTTCCCGAAGAACATATCTTCCGGTCTTACCCAATAGGGTTG